>JBMFWZ010000122.1:0-8857 GCA_049964755.1 Steroidobacteraceae bacterium
TTTCATACCAACACTTTTTCCCTTCCGCAACTCTCACCCGAGGTGAGAGTTGCGGAACCGCCGAATGGCGCATCTCACGCTGGAATCACAGGCTCCGGAGCGTCGGCGATCGAAATTTTATGCACCTGGCGGGTTAAGTGACGTTTATTATATTTAACTAGCGACCCTGATAGGGCAAGAGATTTAATTAGTGGCCCGGACTGGGAAAAAGCCTCCGCAGAATTTTACTACCCCGCTGGTACGAGCCATCGCCCCAGAGCGGTACCCAAGGCAGTGCAGACCGCCGGACATGCTCAGGCCCAGGCACTGCTCGAGAAGCTGATGAACTCGGGCGATCCGACGGACCAGATCCACAGGTGTCGGCATAACTTACCGATGCGTGCGAACGAGCCTCGATAGCCGAGACCCGCACCGCCGCACCCCGACCTTCGCATCCCGCCACCGCGATCATCTGAAATCGCCGCGCGCAAGTACCGGCCCCGCGCATCCATGTTCTTCTTCGCTTGCGTGACGAAGAAACTGTCCGCTTGGTGCAGCCGCGATTGTCCTCGTCCGCGAGCGGCGCGTCGATCTCAAAGTAAGTGGACGCGAGATCGTAGAGCAGCACATCGAAGCTGACGTCGAATAGCTCCCTCCACCGGTACACTAGGCAATCGAAGAGCGCCACCTTGTCTTTTGCTCAAGCAGCAGAGCATGGCACACATAGAGCGCGTGAGGATCGATCAGTTCCTCGGCATCAAGCAGATCCGGCAGCGCGCTCCTGCCGTACCACTCTCGGTGCAACCGCCACTCGCTGCCGGGCGAGAGCAGTCGGTACACCACCATGATCAACAGCACCTCATCCCAGAGCGTGCCCTTGCGCGAGGGCGGCAACCGCGCCGCCCAGAACGCATCCAGTCCCAGCTGCCGCCACAACTGGACGCCAGCCAGCACCCGCCCCACTGCCGTGGACGCTCGAGCCGCAACTCCCACAGGCGCAGCCGCACGACGTCTTCATCGTCGACTACCGACTCGTAGCGATCCTCAGGAAAACAGCGCGATCGTCCGCGGGGCCAGCGGACGCTCCTCGTCGAGCACCTCGATGGATTTGCGCCAGGCCAGCTGTTGCGAGGAGTTGATCTCTCCGAGGTACCGCACGCGCCGCTGCATGTGAGCAAAATTTTCACGGCTGTCGTCGGCGCACGTAAGGGATCGACTCAACCCCTGGTTCGGTTACCTGATAGGAAATCCCGCTGGCGATGTATCTCGACGGAATTCAACCGCAAGCTGAATGGCCATAAGGGACTTATGAATCGCTCCGGCGATGGACGGGGCGGCTACCATCGCTGCCTCGTCAAGGCCGGCGCCAAGCAACGGGATGGTGATGGAGGCGGATTCCACGATCACAGCGGCCATGGTCTTCAGTGTTTCGCGTAAGGCATCGTCGGCATGATGCGCTCGCGGCGACGCGTTCAATACTGCCACAATCTTATTGGCGAACGGTTCGAATCCGACAAGCCAGTCGAGCGCATTCTTGATGGTGCCGGTGACACCGTGCGCGTATTCAGGACTGGCGAATACCAAGGCATCTGCTGCAGCCACCGATCGTTGAAAGGCGACGACATTCTCCGGCCGACTCCCTTCAAGGTCTGGATTGAAGAGTGGTAGTTCGCCCAAACCGGTGAAGATCGAGACATCAATATTTGTAGGTGCGAGTCGCGCGATTGCGCGTAGGAGCATCGAATTGATGGATTCAGCTCGCAGGCTTCCAGAGATGCCCAGGATCCTCATTGCACCGCACCCATGAGCTTTGCGCCCCGTCTGGAAGCACTTGTTCTCCGACAGAGTTATGGCAACCGCCGAAGGCGGTCCGCGACGCGCTGAACAATGTGCGGGGAACCCTATCGCCAGAGCCTATCATACAGAAACCTTGATTCAGGGGCGTTCCGACTATGCTCGTCTCGTCCGAATCGGATCGATAGATCACGGATCTGCTATGCGATGCGCTGCTGGCGGTCGCGGTCGACGGCCGGCTCCTGTTCGAAGATAGCGCCTCTGGCGCCCAGGGCGATCGACCGGGGTTAATCAGGGCGTTGGCGTTCGTGCAGTCTGGCGACAAGCTCCTCGCGTGGAAGTTCGATCGGCTCGGCCGGCGGACTGCTCATTTCCATCTTCAGCGCCACTCATTTTGGCCGGTTTCACGGCGGCAACAACCCGAAGTAGTGTTCGTGTTCGCCGCTGTAGACATGCCGCCCCCCCTGTGTGCCCATGTGACCTGGAACACCTGCCTTCTGGAATTTACAGTCCCACATCCTGAGCGCAGGCCGTCGAGGACGCATCGATTTTCGCGCAGATGCAACGGGCAACAGGGAGACCCTGACCCGCCTTAGCAGCAGAACTTTCCTATAGCTGTACGCCAGGGAGGTTGGGTGCCCAACGCACCGGCGAGTTGACAAGCAACTGCCGTGGGCAGCACGCCCTGAACGTATCAGCTACCGGCTCGAATGGCGCGTGCGCATGCTCTGTCGCGGCAAGACGCGACAGAGCACCGCCGGGATCGTGCTCGGGCCCCCTGCTCGACGGTCTCGGACCTGCCTCACCGGATCATGACCCGCACGGGGTACGGATACGCCATTCGGGGGCTCGCGGAGCCGTGGGACCGACGACATTTCCCACCGCGAGGGGCACAAAAATCACCCGCCTACTCACCACGCCACCGCGGCTCCGCCGATCCGAGTCGGCGCGCCGGAGAGTCCCAGCACATCGCCGCATCTCCAATCCGAAGTGGAGGCAGAATTCGCTGTGCCGCTCCCCAATCCGTCAGCTCGATCTGCACACGGCGATCGGACTGCGTCTCTGGAGCGAAGGACTCCTGCGCACCGGCAGTTGATGGGTCGACCAGGAGCTTCGCAGTCCTGGCGAGTGACAGGCGAGCCTCGACGCCGAGTCCCTGCCTCATCCTGCACGTGATGCCACGTATCGCGGCCGCCGCCATGAGATAACCAGTCGCATGATCGAGCGCCTGGACGGGCAGCGGCACCGGCTTGTCCGCCCCTCTCCAGGTCATACCGCGCTCAGCGATGCCCGCGCTCATCTGCACGAGACTGTCGAATCCCCTGCGAGCCGCCCACGGTCCTGTCCACCCGTAGGCGCTGAGCGCCACATCGACCAGCCCGGGCGAGAGCTTGCGCCGCGCGGCAGCATCCAGCCCCAATCGATCGAGCGCGCCTGGCCGATACCCGTGGATCAGAACATCCGCAGCGCGCAGCAGCGCTTCGAAGCGCGCGCGTCCCGGCGATTCGCGTAGATCGAGGCGCGCACATCGCTTGCCGAGCGTGACTTCCGGCACAACGCCCGGTTCATCCCAATCGGGCGGATCGATGCGCAGAACCTCGGCGCCGTAGCCTGCCAGAAATCGGGTTGCGATGGGACCCGCGAGGACGCGGGTGAGATCCAGAACGCGCAGTCCGCGCAGGGGACGTTCCGGTGCTATGGACCACGCCGGTCTCTCGACCGGCTCGGCTGCCGCCCAATGAATCAGCGGTTCAGCCGCCACGGCACGGCCTTGGGCGTGTCGATCCCATTCGGCGATCGAACGCATCTCGGCCGCACATCCACCCGCCTCGATAACGGCACTCTCAAGATCGGTCTTCGACCACCGCGCGACGGCACGCGCCACACATTCTCGGTCCGCTGTCACGCCCAGAACTCGCACCACCGCGGCCCGGTGTTGCGGCGCGTTGGTGTGCAGCCTGACCCAGCCGTCGCGAGCTGGATAATCCCCTGCAATCGGATCCCATGGTGCGGGCAGATGCCAGTCGATCGGTCGGAGGGAAAAGCCGAACCACAGGGCGCTCAACCGGCGGTCGACTGCCACGCGTACCGCCGTACCCTCCGCTTCCCGCACGAGCTCGGCGACGGCGAGACCTGCGGTCGCGATCGCGGCTGAAGCGACGTCGGCCACAGGGAAGGCGGAGGCGAGCCCCCCCTTTTCAGTGAAGGCGATGTCATCGACGGCCCCCGCCTCTCCGCCGACGGCCGACCAGGCAATCCCCGTCAGGACACGCGAAAGCTGGCTCATCGGAGCACTCCCGTTGAATACCATGCTGGAAACAGGTTTCCCCGTCGCAGGCAGCGACGCTACGCCGCCCGGGACCGTGTGGTTCCATTTTCGCTGCGCTAAGATTGAGGTCAATCTTGATGCTTTCGGTCAATGTGAGGCGAGATGGGCTGGTTGACGGCATCCGAGGCGCTGGCGGTACTCGGCATTCAGCCACAGACGCTTTACGCGAACGTGAGCCGCGGTCGAATTCGCGCGAAGCCTGATCCAAAGGACTCGCGGCGAAGCCTTTATCACAGTGCGGATGTCAGGCGTCTTGCCAGTCGCCACGGCGGACGTCGCTCGGCCGCTGCAGTTGCCGCTGAAACCATCGGTTGGGGCGATCCGGTGCTGGCCTCCGGTGTCTCGACCGTGACGCGTGGGCGCCTTTGGTACCGCGGTCAGGATGCCGTCATGCTCTCCGCCACAGCGACTCTCGAGGATATCGCGGCCCTCCTGTGGGAGGCCCGGGAGGTCCAGTTCGAGCCTTTCGGGCCAATCGAGAAGCGGCAGGAGCATCGTCAGCATCCATTGCACGCCGCCCTCCTTGCGCTCTCGATACGTGTCGCCACCGACCCGCCCACACGCGGACGATCAACCAATGTGCTTGCTGGTGAGGCCGCGAGCCTCGTCAGTCTGCTGGCGCATGCTATGACGGGCGCACGCACGTGCTCCGTTCCGTTGCATGTGCGCATAGCAAGCGCCTGGAAAGCGCCGCGCGCCCAGGACATTCTCCGACGTGCCTTGGTACTGCTCGCCGACCATGAGCTCAACGCCTCAACCTTTGCGGCGCGGGTGGCGGTCTCTACTGGCGCGCCCCTTTCCGCCGGTCTCACCGCCGGTCTCTGTGCCTTGAGCGGCCCGCTTCATGGCGGCGCATCCGTTGTCGCGCGTGCTCTTGTGGAGTCGGCCGAGCAGATCGGTGCGGACGCGGCAGTCCGCCGTTGGCTTGCCCGCGGAGACCCCCTCCCGGCATTCGCTCACCCGCTGTATGCCGAAGGCGATCCACGAGCCGTCGAATTACTCGCGCGTTTCGCGCTGCCGCCTGTCTTTGCGCAGCTGCGCTCTGTCGTGGCATCCCTGACGGGCGAGCACCCCAACGTCGACTTCGCAATCGCCGCCATGGCCGAGGCCTACCATCTGCCGCCCACCGCGCCGTTCACAATATTCGCCATCGCCCGGTCGGTTGGCTGGACTGCCCACATCCTGGAGCAGGCAGCGACGGGAAGCCTGATTCGGCCCCGCGCACGATATGTGGGGCCGTCTCCGCCCTCGTGACTACCGGTTGCGCATCGTACGAAAAAGGCTATTGAACATCCCGCGATTTGGTGCAGTCATTGATCACCGCGTCCTCACTCACGATTTGAAGGATTTGATCCATTCAGACCAGATCAGCATCTGACGACCGCCACCCGGAAGCGCTGCATCAGCTGCTTAAAGCGCGTCAGCGGACCCATTTGGCGGGAGAGTATCCGGACTCAGCTCCACCTCGCCGTTCGGCTGTTTGACGATTCGGTTAGCCGGCCCGTCGCCCTCACCGTGCTGGCGCTCCTCCTCGAGCGGCTCGCCGAGCAGGTGTATAATGGTACTTGGCGCAACATCCGCGACCATCTCAAGCAGATCAAGTTGGCTCAATTGTCCAGCCCAATCGGGATGATCTGGCAGGTCAGAGAGGCGTCCCCGCAGGCGCTCAAGCGCATAAGATCTGAGCGTGCCGGCCCGCGAATGCACGGGCATCGAGCGAAGCCGACCGTTCGCTTCCGCTGGCAAGCGCGGACCAAACAGTCGGACATCCCGCTCGAGATAGTTGCGAACACAGGCACGCTGCCTGTGGAGACTCGCCCCATCGATCCGCGCAAGAAAATCGTCGGGGAATCCACCGCGCGTCCAGAGTCGATCGGCATCAGCCCGCTGCGGTGGGAATTCCAAAGCGTCGTTCGATGCCAAGTCTGCGCAGCGCCCCTCGGACCGCAAGCGTCTCCGACGCCTGTCGCATCACTTCGATTGCGGCCGAGCAGAGAAAAGGGAAATGCTCCCACACGATCTGCGACCGCACGGCGATCGTCGATGATTCAGCGCAGAGCCTCGACTAGCGCTCAGTGGCGGTGAATCTCATCGATGACAACGAGCTTGCCGGCCTGCAGTTCGGCCCGCGAGATGCCGTCATTCAGAGAGCGCTCGACGTTGCGCGCCATCGTGGCAAGATCGGCGAGGGCGTGGAACCTGCGGCCGGTGCGCCTCCGCGGGTTCACCAGCGGTGGCCTGGTACGGTTCTCCTTAGGCACGCGGGGAGGAGGATGCGCGGAGGAAAAGGAGAGTCGAACGGGGGCAGGCTCGCCGACAAACCCGTGCGGGCGCACCGAGGCCGTGATACCGTGTGTCAGTGGAGATTGCAATCGGCCTCTTTCAGGCGATCGACGCGTTTTCGCGATTTTCTGGCACGCTGATTGCTTATTCTGCCGGTCTCTCTCATCAGCTCGCCATACAACTTCTTGATTCCACTGAGGCAGCGTCCGGCTGCGGCTGTGAGTCGGTGACCGTCGGCCCCTGGCGGCGCCCCGGGTCGATGGACTTCAACAAAAAAAAGGCGCCTCGCACCCCCAGAATCACTCGGTCTCTCGTCCCCGCCAACATACCGCGACCCATGAATGTGGACGCGACAATACGTCGCCCGGCACTTCGGAGAATAACTCAATGAGAATCAGGCAACTCGGCGCAGGCCTCACCGGTCCGGAAAATTGCGACAAACGAAGCACGCCGGGATGGAGCGCGTTTGCGGCCCAACGAATTCCTCTCCTGCTCGCAGCGGCGCTCCTCGTGGGAGCAGCGCCGGCGCAGGCGTTGGTCATCGACCCCACTTTCGACTCGTCGATCACATCGAGCGCCAACGCTGCGGCCATCGAGACCGCAATCAATAGCGCGCTCGCGTTCTACAGCGTCTTCACCAACCCCGTCACCGCCCGCATCGACTTCCAGCTGGCACCCTCCGGGTCTTACTTTCTCGGGGCCAGCCTGAGCACGTACTATTTGTCCAGCTATGCGAGTTATACCACCGCGCTGCAAACGAATGCGACATCCTACTCCAACAGCGTCGAGCTGAGCGGATACAGACATCTTGGGACCGGCAATAAGGCGCAGCAGATCCTCGCGACCAGCGCCGACTATCGCGCCCTCAATTTCAACCTGCCGGGCATTCTGGATGCGGGCGGATCTGCGGACGGCACGTTCGACGGCGTCGTTTATTTGAATGCCGATGATCTGAGCGGCTTCGGCCACGGCGGGACGTATTCAGCCGTTCCAACGATCCAACACGAGACCAACGAGGTATTGGGCATCGGCGGCTCCGGCTCGGTGCTCAACGTCATGGAATCCAACGGCCTCACTGCGCCGCCCCTTTATGGCGGCCAGAGCGCGATCGGTTCGCTTGACCTGTACCGCTATAGCGCCCCAGACACCGCTAGCCTCAACACCGCTCCCTATACAGTGTCCTACTTCTCCGTCGACGGTGGCGCCTCCAGCATCTTCGGGTTCAATCAATGCTCGCAAGGCGACTACGGCGACTGGGTAAGCAGGGGCAATCCCTGTGGTACCTCGGTCGGCGCACTTCCTCCGCAGGTGCAATTGGCGTTCACCGGCCCAAACTCCCCCGCAACCATGACGTTGGCCGCACCCGAGGTGACAGCGCTGCAGGCGATCGGCTACGACTTAGCGGTGTCGGTGCCGGAACCCGCCCCGGCCGCCCTGTTCGGGGCCGGGTTGATCGCGCTTGCGATTGCCACCAGGAGGCGGCGCGCGAGCCACTGAGGGATCAGGAACGCCTCGCCGGCGCGGTGCGTCTCCCCTCAGTGCGAAACCCGGTTCGTCGCGTGTGCTCTTTGCCGTCCGTCGCGCGAACTGTGGAGCGCTGGAACATGACCGGTGTCCATTAGGCTCACCGCCACCACGCTGACCAGCACCAAGGTCTTCACTACAACCGTTTCCGGGCCCGGCACGCGCGCAAGTGCCTGATTGGCCGTCACCGACCACCCGCCCTGTGACAAAATCGGGGCCGAACGCGCGGAATAAGGTTAGGGCTCCCAACACTCGATCGACAGCGGAGACGTGATTCGGACTGCGCAGGAACATTCATGTCCCGCACCGTACGACCAACAGGCGGCTGCCCGTTGCCGAGCTGGCACGCCACGCTCACATGATGTCGCTCGGTTGAGCGCGCCACGCCTGGGTCACAGGCAGCCCCGGCAGTGCGCGCGCAAGCGCGGCTTTTTTTCTCTAGGCTCCGGTCGAGTTCGGAGCGCCTCATGAAGTGTCCGATCTTGCGCTACGCCGCGCAGCAGGAAAGTTGCTTCACGTCCTTGGTGAAGGTCTGCGCACAGAGCTTCAGGCCCTCGACCATCGTCAGGTACGGGAAGAGCTGGCTCGAGAGCTCGGCGACCGTCATACGATGATAAACGGCGAGCGCAGCGGCCTGGATGAGCTCACCGGCCTCGGCAGCGACCGCCTGGACACCGAGCAGCCGGCCAGTGTCGGCCTCGGCGACCACCTTGATGAACCCGCGGGTGTCGAAATTCACCAGCGCGCGCGGCACATGATCGAGCGTGAGGAGTCGGCTATCCGTCTCGATGCCCTTCAGGTGCGCCTCGGCCTCCGACAGGCCGACGGTGGCGATCTGCGGATCGGTGAACACAACCGTCGGCATGCTGCGCAGATCGAGCGTCGCCTCGCCGCCGGTCATGTTATGGGCCGCGCGCGAGCCCGCTGCGGCTGCGACGTACACGAACT
>JBMFWZ010000123.1:0-8825 GCA_049964755.1 Steroidobacteraceae bacterium
AAGGGGGGTGTGCTCCAATGTGCGCTACCGCCCCGGTACGACCACGGTTGAGGATTCGGCCGCGGCGGCGCTCGAGCGCGGTGAGGGCGTGTGCCAGGATCAGGCGCACGTGCTCATTGCTTGCTGCCGTTCAATGGGCATTCCCGCACGCTACGTCAGCGGCTATCTGTGCGCCGACCATCCGGGAGCGGCGGCGAGCCATGCGTGGGCGGAGGTTTGGCTCAGCGACGTGCAAGGCTGGCATGGCATTGATGTCACTCACGTATCACCCGCCGGCCCCGGGCATTGCCGACTCGCCATCGGCAGGGATTATCTCGACGCCGCACCGGTTCGGGGCGTTCGGCGTGGTGGCGGACCGGAGGTGATGGATATCAGCGTCTCGGCCATGAGGTTCAACGCGCAATGATTGGCGCAGCACGGCACACGAGATTAGCGCCGCTTGCGAACGCAGTCGGAGCGCCTGCCGGGGCTGATTCGAGCACGGCGGCTGCCGCGCAGAGCTCCTTGCGATGACCTACTGCGTCGCCATGTTGCTCGACACCGGGCTGGTTTTCCTCTCCGATTCGCTCACCAGCGCCGGAGTGGATCAAATCAGCACTTTTCGCAAGACCACAGTGTTCCAGAAGCCGGGCGAGCGGGTGCTCGTGCTGCAGAGTGCCGGCAATCTCGCCGTGACACAGGCGGTATCGAGTCTGTTGCACGAACAGATCGACTCACCGGAGTCGGCGACGAACCTCATGACCTGCTCGAATCTCTTCGATGCCGCGAGGCTGGTGGGAGCGGCCTTGCGCGAAGTTCATCGGCGCGATGCAGCGGCTCTCAAGGAGTTCGGAGTCGAATTCAATGCGAGCCTGATCCTCGGCGGCCAGATCCGGGGCGAAGCCCCGCGTCTGTTCACCCTGTACGCGGCCGGCAATTTCATCGAGGCGACGCCAGAGACGACCTACTTTCAAATCGGCGAGTCCAAATACGGCAAGCCGATCCTCGACCGCGTGGTGCGCAGAAGCAGCAGCCTCAGCGAGGCCGCCAAGTGCGCGCTGGTTTCGATGGACTCGACCATCCGATCCAATCTGGCCGTGGGCCCGCCGCTCGATCTGGTGATCGTCAAGCGCGATCATTTGGCGATTAGCCGCCATGCCAGCATCGATGGCGACAACGGCTACTTCCGCAATCTCCGTCACCTGTGGAGCGAAGCATTGCGGGAGGCCTTCGCCGAACTTCCTGAGCCGGACTGGCTGGGTAATCTCGCCACGACGGCGACGGATGCCACAGAGCGAGCGCCGGGCATGACACCCGGGGGCGTAACGCGTACCGAACCGCGCCGCTCGGGCCGAGAACCGGCATGATGAGCGAATGACCGAGGCCCCCGAACCCGGGAGATCCGTCGCCAAGGTCCCGCCATTTCAGGGGGGTCGCTCGCACCGTCGCATCGCCCCGGAACTGAACCGTGTACCGCCAGAGCCCGAGGCCATGGTCTGCAGGCGAGCCCGACCTGACCCCAAAGCTGCGCTCCGGCGGCGGCCTTGCGCGTGCCAGCAACGTCCGCGGTCGCGCAACTCGCGGCGGTGTCCGCCTGGCTAGGGCGCGATCTGATGCGGCAGTTTTATCGGCACTCGCGGCACATGCCACAGGTCCTCGGCGTATTCGCGGACGGCGCGATCCGAGGAGAAAAATCCAGACCGCGCCACGTTGAGAATCGACATGCGAGTCCACTGCGGCATGTTCTCGTATGCCCGTCCGAGGCGGTTTTGACAGTCCAGATAGGAGGGGAAGTCGGCCAGGAGCATGTACGGGTCACTCTCGAGGAGCCCGTCTACGATCGCCCGGAACTGCTCGGTGTCACCGCGCGAGAAAAATCCGTCCCGGATCAAATCGATCACCTGACGCAACTCGGTGTTGCTGTCATAGAGCTCGGCCGGGCGGTAGCCGTCGGCGCGCAGCGCGTCGATCTGCGCGGCGGTGAGCCCGAACATGAAGAAGTTTTCCGCGCCGACCTCACGCCGGATCTCGATATTGGCCCCGTCCAAAGTGCCGATCGTCAGCGCGCCATTCATGCAGAACTTCATATTACCGGTGCCGGAGGCTTCCTTGCCGGCGGTTGAAATCTGCTCGGAAGCATCCGCGACGGGATAGATCCGCTGGCCATTCTTGACGTTGAAGTTCGGCAGAAAGACGACCTTGAGCCGCTCCTGTACCGCGGGGTCGCGGTTCACGACTTCAGCTACGGAATGGATGAGCTTGATGATGAGCTTGGCAAGGTGGTAACCGGGAGCGGCCTTGCCGCCGAAGATCACAGTGCGCGGCTGAAAGTTTACACTCGGCTCGCAGCGCAGGCGGTGATACAACGCGATGACATGCAGGATGTTCAGGTGCTGCCGCTTATACTCGTGGATACGCTTGACCTGCACATCGAACATCGAGTCCGGATCTATCGCGACGCCAGCGCGGTCGCGCGCGTAGGCCGCGAATTCTTCCTTGTTGGCGCGTTTGATCTGCCACCACCGCTGCTGGAACGCCGGATCGTCTGCAAACGCCTCCAAATCCTCAAGCCGCGCGAGGTCCCGCATCCAGGACTCCCCGATCGCCTCGCAGATCAGAGCAGCAAGCCGCGGATTGGCGAGCGAGAGAAAGCGGCGCGGCGTCACGCCATTGGTCTTGTTGGAGAACGTCGCGGGCGAGAGCGCATGGAAGTCCTTCAGGACGCTCTCCTGAAGCAGCTGGGTGTGCAGCTCCGCCACTCCATTGACCGCCTGGCTGCCCACGCAGGCGAGGTGCGCCATGCGTACGTAGCGCGGACCTTGTTCATCGATGATCGACAGACGCGCGAGCCGTGTCTCATCGCCGAAGAAGCGGATCCGCACCTCATCGAGGAAGCGAGCATTGATTTCGTAGATGATTTCCAGGTGCCGGGGCAGCACCTTGGCGAACACGGGAATCGACCAATGTTCCAGCGCCTCGGGCAAGAGCGTGTGGTTGGTGTAACCGAATGTTCGGCGCACGATGGACCAGGCCGTCTCCCATTCGATGGTGTACTCATCGACCAGGAGCCGCATCAGCTCTGCGACGGCGATCGCCGGATGGGTATCGTTGAGCTGTACGCAGAATTTCTCATGAAATCGGCTGATGGGGATGTGTTGCACGCGCAGGATGCGCAACATGTCCTGCAGGGAGCAACAGACGAAAAAATACTGTTGCTCGAGTCGTAACTCCTTGCCTTGAATCACCTCGTCGTTTGGGTAGAGCACTTTGCTCAGATTTTCCGAGACCACCTTTTGATTCACCGCGCCGTAATAATCGCCGCGATTGAATATCGCAAAATCAAACGACTCGGGCGCCTCCGCGCGCCACAGCCGCAACGTGTTCGCGGTGCTGACTTTATAACCCAGGATGGGCGTGTCGTACGGCACGCCATTGACGATGCGGTGTGGAATCCACCGGGCGCGCATCCGCCCCTCGGCGTCGGTATAATGCTCGGTGCGCCCGCCGAGTCGCACTTCCACGGCCCATTCGGGGCGGGCGATCTCCCAAGGATTGCCGTAGCGAAGCCATTTGTCGGTACGCTCGACTTGCCAGCCATCGACGATTTCCTGGTCGAAGATGCCAAACTCGTAGCGGATGCCATAGCCGAGCGAGGGAATTTCGAGCGTCGCCATTGAGTCGAGGAAGCACGCAGCCAGCCGGCCGAGTCCGCCGTTGCCAAGGCCCGGCTCATCCTCGCACTCGAGCAGGGCCGTCAGATCAAAGCCAAGCTCGCGCATGGCGGTGCGCACCGGTTCGAGCATGCCAAGATTGAGCAGATTGTTGCCGAGCTGAGGCCCGATGAGGAATTCGGCGGACAAATAGGCAACGGTCCGCGAGCCGTGCGCGGTATAGGCCTCGGCGGTACTGATCCAGCGATGCATCATCCAATCGCGGACGGTGTAGGCGAGGGCCATGTAATAGTCGTGCCGCGTGGCGAGGGACGGGGTCTTGCCCTGCACACAAAAGAGATTGTCGAGAAATGCGCGCTTGATCGCCTCGCGGTCGAGAACGTTCTCGTCCGTCCGCTGCGCTGCCGCCACGTCTTGGATACCTACGTTCATGCTGTTCTCCGCCTGCGCGCAGATGAGCAAGCAAGTTTCGTGCGCGCCCGAGCACGCCACCGGCGAAAGCGGCCGTTAGCGAAGTCGTATCGGACTTTGGCTGCCGAGCGGAGTCCTCACCGTGCCGGCGGAAATGCACCATGATGCGGCGGTCCTCGGGCCCTGTGCACTGCAGCGGTGCGAACCGGTGCCCCCGGGGGGTTGGAGTGCTCGCGCATGATCGGCACTCGCCAAACCATCGGGGCGTGCCGGCTCGGTTCGTCCACCATGATGTCCACCCATTCGTCCACCCGATCGCGACGAGACCGATCACGCCGCCCCGCGGGGCCTCACCGGACGATTGGAAGCTGGATTGGCAGACCCGGCACCTGGTGTTGGCGGGAACGAGGAACCGCGTGATGCCGCGGGTAAGAGACGCTTTTGTGAGGCGCTGCCAGAGGCCGACGGTGACCCCGGCGACTAGGAACCGGCGAGCGCAGCCGGACGTGGCCGCAGTGGACTTAAGAAGTGGTCGGGTAAGGAGAGTGACTTGCGGCGCAAGCCGTCGGTGTGCCAGAGGATCGCGAAAGCGCGTTGATCACCATCATGAGGCGCAGTTCAATCCCCATCAACACATGTTGGCGGGGACGCAAAACCGCATGATTTTGGGGGCGAGAGGCGGATTTGGCATACGAGATCGGGTCGTAGGCGCAAGAGGTAGGTATCCAGGTGTGGATTGCGCAGGGCTTGGGGGCGCTGGTGGTGCTCTTTCCGGAGATTCCCATAGCTGGTCGCCGGCAAGTAGCAGCCCTGATGCGTCACTCCCGGATCACGGCAGCCGGTGCGATATCGCTCAGTCACGCTGCAGGACGGGCGCATCATCGGGCCTAGGAAGTCGTTGTCCACGGGGGTCCACAGCCGCCTCGCTACGCTCGGCGGCTGCCCCTCAGCGCGGGCCATCCAATGTCCGCTCCCGCAAGTGCGGACACTTCTCAGCCCTCGCGCTCCTCACAACTCCCCGTCCACGTGCAGCATCGACAGCAATTTGATCTCCAGGCTGCGTAGGACACTGCTGCTTGGCTCGTGATCGTATTCGACGGGCTTGCCGTGCACGACGGTATCCCACACCAAATGCGGCTTACCAGCCGCTCCCGCTCCCGGCACGAGCAAACGAACGTGGTACGCGTTCTGCGGCTCCGTCATCGCTTTGAAACGGGCTGCGGCCTGCGCGGCGAGCTTTGGACTGTGAATGATCAAGCCGATCTCGGTGTTCAAATCGCGCGAGCGCTGATCGAAATTCATCGAACCGAAGAATACGCTGCGCCGGTCGAAGACAAACTGCTTGGCATGCAATGCGTAATTGCCAAAGCGAGACATTTGCTTAGTTTGGCCGCTACCCTGGGTATTGCCGAGTTGTGTGCGGATCTCGTAGAGATGAATCCCCTCCTTAAGGAGCGCCACCCGATAATGCATGTACCCGGACTGCCCCAATAGGCTGCGCGCCGACATCAGGGAGTTCGTGAGAATGCGGATCGTTACGCCTCGCCGGCGCAGAGTCGCCAGCAGCTTCATCTCCTCTGGTGCGGGCACAAGATAGGGCGTGATGATCAGCAGCTGGGATTTCACCTTCGCCGCAGCGAGCGCGACCTGCGGCTGCATCAATTGACCGAGCCGCTCCCCGCGGCGAACACTCTTCTTGTCCGGGCTGTCATAGACGACCTGCGCCCAGGCCCACACGAGCGGCAACCGCCCGGATATGAGATCGACGAGCGGTTCGTCGCTTTGAATTTTTGCCGCATAGTGGGTGCCTGGTAGGCCAAGAGAGGCCGATAGGCGACGCTCCTGCCTGCGCCAGTGAGGCACCGATATGTTGAGAGGCGCAGGACTCCTGTGCCCGAGGGCGCGCGCTGGTATCGCGAAACGGCTGTTCCAGAAGTCATCGAACGTCGCCGAAAGTCGCTTGACGACCGGCCCGACTGAGAAGACATCGTCGTCGGCGAGCTGGGAGCGCGGATCCATCTGAAAATATTGATTACCGATGTTGCGCCCGCCGATCAGGGCGACCGAATTATCCGCAACCAGCAGCTTATTGTGCATCCGATAATCGAGCCGCGAGGCATCGAACAGGAATTCCAGGCCGCGCAGCAGCTCGCTGTGGCCGCGATACAGGAACGGATTGAAGACCCGAACTTCGATATTCGGCTGCCCGTCGAGGGCAAGAATCTGCCCGTCGCCGGCGACCGTTTCACCGTCGTCCACGAGTACACGCACACGGACGCCGCGAGCCGCGGCGCGGCGTAACGCATCGGTGATCAACCGGCCCGTCTGATCGCCACGAAAGATGAAGTACTGCAGATCGAGTGTGCGCTGAGCGGCGTCGATCAGTTGCACCCGAAGCAGAAAGCCGTTAACGCCCGTACTGACGATGCGAAAACCAGATCGACCACCGTGGGCGGCCGCTTCGTGCCCAAAAAGCGCACCCAGACGGGTGGACTGAGGATGAGCAAGCGCCACCGAAACCGGCCGCGGATAATCCGCCTCCGGCATGACGGTCGAACACGCTGCCATCAAAAGCGCGGCCAATGCACACGCACCCCCTCGCCACAGGTGCGGGCTAAGCTGCGCAATGCACCGAGCGACGGGCCGAGGAGCGCGCGTCGGGTGCAGCGCCGCAGAGCGGAAGAATCCACAGCTCACGCTGCAGGCATCCGGCCGCTCTCACAGCCGAGCACGAGCGGCCAAAATCGGCTCAAACACACGCCCGTGCTGGCCGCCGAACCGCCCCAATCTCGGGACTTTCGAGCAATACGAGCGCATTCCGCGCCCTCCATGTAGCCCTTGAGGCTAGCTTCCCATGCATTATGACTGCGCGCGCGAACCCGCTGCAGTTCGGTCCCGTACACAGCCTTCTCGTCCCACGCGAATCGACGCCCCCCCTGACCTCTATCCCTTATGACGTGGCTCGAACTGTCCATTGGTTTTTTCGGCAGACCCCACTGCATCGGCTCGCCAATGATCGGTGTGGAGAATTCTCTCCGTCAGCACGAATGACGATTGGCCGGGAGGCGTCACCCACTGCTAAGGTTTGGTTCTCCGTCGACTGGAAAGTTATCCGAGGGTCCGGGGCGTGGATGCGAGTGGTGAAACACCGTTGGACACATATCCTTGAGCCTGGGGATCGATCCAGGGTTCCGCGTCCAATTCTCAAAATCAGGCACTCCCCCGTCTACACCGCCGAGACGCTTGAGGCCCTGCCGCCCTCGAACGTCCGCGAAACGTGCTGCGCACTGCCCGCCGCGCCGCCTGAGGCGGCTCCTGCTGCCATGCCACCCAGACCCTTGCCCGACGCGTTTGCGTCCCCTGCCTCGGGACCAGGCCGACATCTCTTCCAGCCTGGTCCCTATGCCATCACGCCGTCCCCTGCAAGGACGGGGTTATCGGAGTGTGTACTTTGATATCACTCAATCTCATGATCGGACTGTCCCAGAAATCTCCCAGGGCTGTCGCTCGCGCATGGCGTCCCTTGCGGCGGTCCTGCGCCGCCTCCGCAGCAAGGGAATTTCCGAAACTATGATTCGATCCTGTGACCCCACAGTTCATGCCTTGGTTCCAGAAAATGGAATCTAAAGTTCCATTTTATGGAATTTTAGGTAGCATGAGTATCCGTGATCGTCATCGGAACCGATATCGTCGCGCGGTACTTTGCCAGACGTGCCGGGCACCGAGGGATCAAGGCTGCGCGCTCACAGTATGATGGCTGGAGGGCAATCGTAGAGAAGTCGGAGTGGAAGACGCCGAAGGACACGAAAAAAGCTCACCCGAAGGCGAGCATCCTCAAGAGCGGCCGCGTGGTCTTCAATATCAAGGCGAACGACTATCGTCTGATTGCCTTGGTGCGGTATGGAAATGGCGTAGTGATGATTCGATTCTTCGGATCGCATGAGGAGTACGACGAGATCGATGCGGAGGCCGTGTAATGAAAGCGACGCTGATTGTCATTCAGAATGATGCGGATCATGCCGATGCGAAGAAGCTCATTGAAAGGCTGATGGATTCGAACGATCCGGTCGATCAGGCGCGGATGACGGCCCAAGCGCGGCTAGTGGAGGCCTACGAGCGTTCGCGGTGGCCGCAGCAGAACGTCACGGTACCGGAACTCCTGACCTATCTGATGGATCAGCACGGGTTAACGCGCGCTGACCTCGTTCCGCTCCTTGGCACCGCGAGCCGAGTGAGCGAAGTCCTCAACGGCAAGCGGGAACTCAGCATGTCGATGGTCCGCAAAGTTCGCGATCGGTTTCGCATTCCCGCAGACCTCCTGATTTCGCAAACTCGTTCGCACGGTGTTGCGGCGTAGCTCTCGGCTTGCGCGATGGATCGCCCTTTGATCTCCTGGACACCTTAGAAACGTTGCCCGCGCGGGTACCGCCAATGACAGGGCCCAGTGATGCCGATGGTGAGTTTCTCCGGCGTCTAGAACAGAGTGGCTTTGATTTCTCGAAGTCGACCCTCATTGATTTCAACAGCGATTTTCAAAGCTGGCCGCCTCCCGCTGCTGCGATTGCCGCTCTTTCACGTCACTATCCCAGCGTGAGAGCTTATGAGCCAGTTGGCGAATTTACCGGGTGAGCCTGGCCATCGTATCTGATGGGCCTGAACGGATTTGTGGTCACGTTCGGTGAGGGACAGGGGCCGCGAGGGCCTGATCAGGCTGAGGGGTTGAGCAGGATCCCCCTCGGAGCCCTTGATCGGTCAGGGCTCCTC
>JBMFWZ010000124.1:0-8747 GCA_049964755.1 Steroidobacteraceae bacterium
CGAGCAGCTCAACCCCGCGGGTCGAGCCGATGCGGCACGGGGTGCATTTGCCGCACGACTCCACGGCGCAGAAGTGCATCGCGTAGCGCGCCATGCGCGCCATGTCCACCGTATCGTCGAACGCGACGATGCCGCCATGGCCGAGCATCGCGCCGCGGGCGGCGAGCGCCTCGTAGTCGATCGGCAGATCGAACTGCGCGGCCGGCACGTACGCCCCGAGCGGGCCGCCGATCTGCACCGCGCGGATCGGCCGGCCGCTCGCCGAGCCGCCGCCGTAATCGTAGAGCAGCTCGCGCAGCGTCAGCCCGAATGCGCGCTCGATGAGTCCGCCACGCTTGATGTTGCCGGCGAGTTGCAGCGGCAGCGTGCCACGCGATTTGCCCGTGCCGAAACCGGCATAGAACCGCGCACCGCGCGCGAGGATCAGCGGCACGGTGGCGAGCGTGATGACGTTGTTGACCACCGTGGGGCAACCGAACAGCCCCTTCACCGCCGGCAGCGGCGGACGCACGCGCACCTCACCGCGCCGGCCCTCCAGGCTCTCGAGCATGGAGGTCTCCTCGCCGCAGATGTAGGCGCCGGCACCCAGACGAACCTCGAGCTCAAAGCATCGCCCGCTGCCGAGCACGTCGCTGCCGAGATAACCGCCGGCGTAGGCCGCAGCGATGGCCCGGTTCAGCGTGCGCCAAGCGTGCGGATACTCGGCCCGCAGGTAGATGTAGCCCTGGGTTGCACCAACGGCGATGCCGGCAATGCTCATGCCCTCGATCAGGCTGAGCGGATCGCCCTCCATCAGCATCCGATCGGAGAACGTGCCCGAGTCACCCTCATCGGCGTTACAGGTGACGTACTTCTGGCCCGGCGGCTGCCCGAGCACCGTCTTCCACTTGATGCCGGTCGGAAAGGCCGCCCCGCCCCGCCCGCGCAGCCCGGAACGGGTGACCTGCTCGACGATGGCGGCCGGGTCCATCGAGAGTGCACGGCGCAGTCCGGCGTACCCCCCGTTCGCCACATAATCGGCGACGCTGCAGGGGTCGGTGCGACCGACCCGCTGGAATGTCAGGCGCTGCTGGCCGCAAAACCACGGCAGCGACTCGAACGCCCCGAGCGCCAGGCGGTGCGCGCCGCCCTCGAGCCAACCGGCCGCGAACAAACCGGGAACGTCCGCAGCGCCGACCGGTCCGTAGGCGAGCCGGCCGCGCGGGCCCTCCACCTCCACCAGTGGCTCCAGCCAATAGGCGCCCCGCGAGCCGTTGCGCACCACCTTGACGTCAAGATGCCTCGCGGCCACCTCGCGGCCGATCGCAGCGCAGACCGCCTCGGCACCGAGTGCGAGCGCGCCGGAATCCCCTGGGACGTAGATCGTGGTCATTGGCCGGCGCCCGCGACGGCTTCGGCCTGCTCGAGCAACGCATCGAGGCGCTGCGGCGTGACCCGGCCGTGCGGCTCACCGTCAAGCAGCACCGCCGGGGAGCAGGCGCACAGGCCGAGGCAGTACACCGGTTCGAGCGAAAAGCGCCCGTCGGGCGTCGATCCGTGCATCGACACCCCGAGACGGGCCTCGGCGTGCGCGGCGAGCGCATCGGCACCCATGGCCTGACAAGACTCTGCGCGACACAGCTTCAGCACGTGTCGGCCCGGCGGCGTGCTGCGAAAGTAATGGTAGAAGGTGACCACCCCGTGCACTTCCGCTCGCGAGAGATTCAGTCCCTCGGCGATCGGCCCGATGGCCTCCGGCGGGATGAACCCGAACGCGCCCTGCACGGCGTGCAACACCTCGAGCAACGGCCCCGGACGGTCCTTGTGCTGCGCAAGAATCCGGCGGACGTCGTGCCCCTGATCGAGCGCTGATGTCTGCATGGTTAAACAGTATACGACCGCGGGCGCTCGACCGGGCGTCCAGCGATGCGCGCCGCCGACGGCGGCGCGCACCTGTTCACATTTCGATACGGCGGCCCGGGCCTGCCGTTAGGCGTTCAGGATCCGCAAGTGGTGGCGCAAGTGATCCTCGATCAGGCCGGCCATGAAGTAGTAGCCGTGATCGTAGCCGTCGTGGCGCCGCAGCGTGAGCTTCAGCTCACTCTGCCGGCAGGCCTGCTCCAGCAGGTGCGGATGCAGCTGCTCGGCGAGGTACGGATCGGCGAGCCCCTGATCGACCAGCAGCGCCGTCCGGCGCGCCCCGTCCGGGACTCGCGCGGCGATCTCGGTGGCATCGTACTCGGCCCATTGGCCCCGGTCGGATCCGAGATAGCCGCTGAAGGCCTTCTGCCCCCACGGGCACTGGCGCGGCGCGCTGATGGGCGCAAACGCAGAGATCGAGCGATAGATTTGTGGGTTGCGCAGACCGAGCACGAGTGCGCCGTGTCCGCCCATGGAGTGGCCGAAGATGCCGGTGCGGGCCGGATCGGCCGGGAAATGCGCCCCAATCAGGGTGCGCAGCTCCTGGGTGACGTAGCTGTACATGCGGAAATGCTTCGACCAGGGCGCCTCGGTCGCATCGAGATAGAACCCAGCCCCGACCCCGAAGTCCCACGAGGCGCTCTCCCCGGGCAGATTCAACCCGCGCGGGCTGGTGTCGGGTGCGACCAGCATCACGCCGAGCTCGGCGGCCATGCGCTGTGCGCCGGCCTTGATCATGAACGTCTCCTCGGTGCAGGTCAGCCCGGCGAGGAAGTACAGTACGGGCACCGCGCCGTGCGCGGCCTGCGGCGGGGTAAACACCGCAAAGCGCATCGCGCTCTGCGTGCTGCTCGCCTGGTGGCGATAGAAGCCGACGGTGCCGCCGAAGCAGCGGTGCTGGCTGATCGTTTCGAACGGCTCGCTCATCGTATGCTCCTCGTGACGGCTGAAGGCGCTTGCACGGCAGTGCGCTCAGTCGTGCTGCGCGCCGCGCCCGAGCGCCGCAGCGTGACGCACCGCCAGCGGCGCGGCGCTCTGCCAGCCGCCCCCGAGCGCCTTGTACAGACGGACCAGGTCAATCGACACGGCCGTCGTGGCGCTCGCCAGCGCCAACTCGCTCTGCTGTTCCGTGCGCTCCGCATCGAGCACCACGATGAAATTCGCCACCCCGCTGGTGTAGCGCTGGCGAGCCAGGGCGAGCGCATGGCGGCTCGAGCGGACGGCCGCCTCGAGCGCGACGCGCTGGCGCTGGTCGGCGCCGTAGGCGGCGAGCGTATCCTCCACCTGATTCAGCGCATTGAGCACCGTGCGCGCGTAGCCCACGGCCGCTTGCTTGGCCTGCAGCCGCCGCAGGTGCACGGTGGCGCGGATCCGGCCACCCTCGAAAATCGGCAGGTCGATCGCCGGACCGAAGCTCGCGAATTGACTCGCGGTATCAACGAGTTGACTGAGGCCCTGGGACTGAAAGCCCCCGCCAGCCGTCAGCGTGATGCGCGGGAAGAACTCCGAGACCGCCACACCAATCTCGGCCGTCGCGGCGTGCAGGTTAGCCTCCGCGGCGAGAATGTCCGGACGGCGACGCAGCAGATCGGACGGCAGGCCGATGGGCACCACCGGCGGCACCGGCGGCACGGGCCGCGCGTTCACCAGCTCGGCGCGCAGCGCCTCCGGCCGACGGGCCATGAGCTTGCTCAGCTGGTTGATGTCGAGCGTGATCTGCTCATCGGCGAGCGGCAATTGCGCACGGGTGGTATTGAGCTCAGTTGCAGCATTCTGCACGTCGAGGTCGGACGTCAGCCCGGCGTCGTAACGGTCGCGGGTCAGCTTCAGCAGCGCCCGCTGCGTGGCGAGCGTGCGCTCGAGGATCGCTTTGCGCAGCTGCGCCCCGCGCAGCTCCATGTAGGTCTGCGCCACGTCGCTCACCATGGTGAGCGCCACGCCGCGCGCGTCATACACCGCAGCCTGGGTCTGCGCATGGGCCGCCTCGATCGCTCGGCGCGTCCCGCCAAACAGATCGAGCCCCCAGGAGAGCCCGAGCCCCAACTGGTACTGGTTGTACGGGTTGGTGATGCTCGAGGGCAGGCCCGGGAACTTGCCGCTGAAGAGGAAGCCGTTCGGCGTGTTGGTGCTGACCCGCTGACGGCTCCACGAGGCGTTCGCCGAGAGGCTCGGCCAGAGCGCCCCGGAGAGCATCTGGGTCTGCGCCTCGGCCTCGCGCACGCGCAACACCGCCTCGCGCACATCGAGGTTCTGCGCCGCCGACTGGCGCACCAGCGTGCTCAGCAGTGAATCGTGAAACTCGCTCCACCAGGCAATGCTCGCCGGCTCGCTCGAGCTGATGTGCGAGGCGCCCTCGGTGCCGTTGTGCTCAGCGGTCGCCGACCAGTGCGCAGGCACGTGCGCCTTGGGCTTGACGAAGTTCGGCCCGACCGCGCAGCCGCCGAGCAGCAGCGCAGCGGTGGCGGCAAGCCAGCGCGGGGAATGAATGCAAGTGAAGCGGGGCATACGGCGATCCCTATTCAATGTCTCGGTGGTCATTGCAGTCGGTGGCGGAACGTCCACGATGCGCGGCGCTGAGGGTCACCACGGCGATCAGCGTCAGGGGCCACAGATCCGCCCGCAACGGCCGGGGACCTGCGCCCTGCAGATACACCCGCTGGGCGATGTCGATAGCGTAGCGCAGCGGATTGATCCGAGTGAAGTACTGCAGAACCGGCGGCATATTGGTGATCGGGGGGGGCAGACCCGAGAGCAGCGTGAACGGCATCAGCAGCACGAACGAATACAGCATGGCCTGCTGCAGGGTATAGGAGAGTACAGAGACTACCAGCCCGCTGCCCACCGCCGCGAGCACGAACAGCACCCGTCCGCCGTAAAGGACAGCGAAGGATCCCTCGAACGGGATACGAAACCACGGCTGCGCCACCGGCCGCACGGCGCTCGCCTGTGCGATGCCGGGCAGCATCGCCGGCCATGATTTCCGCAGGACGCATTGGGGTGAGGAGAACTGATCGTAAGGTGCCGAGCTTGCGCGCCACCGACAGCGCAGTGAGCCGCAGCGTCTGCAGCAACGTCAGCGTTCCGATCAGACCCGCAACCCTGCCCCAACGCGTGCGCAGATTCGGGTTGTACCACGCCCGCGAGAGCAGATTCACCAGGGTTGCGGCGCGCAGATCCTGCGGGTCGGGCGCTCCAGTCTGCTGGTCCTGCACTCACTCGGCTGGCCGGCCTTCGCCGAGGCGCGGCTCGCAACGCTGCAGAGCATTCTGGGGCCCAGCATCGAGGCGAGCCTCGGCGGACCCTGATCGGGTCGCGCGGGACTCCCCGCCGCGCCCGCTCCGCGGTACGATTACCGCACCTACCACTGCTGCTCGCCGTGCCGCGCCGAAAGTCCACACCCCGCCCCGCCGCCGCCTCGCACCGTCCCGCGCGTGCCGAGGAGACGCTCTACCGTGCCGGTGATCCTGACTTCATGACGTCACTGGCGCGTGGACTGCACGTCATCCGCGCCTTCGCCGGGGTTGACCGCCGACTCACCATCGCCGAGGTGAGCCGCGCCACGGGATTGACCCGCGCCGTGGTCCGCCGTTGTCTGTACACGCTGCGCGAACTCGGCTACGCGGCAAGTGACGGCCGTTCCTTCTATCTTCAGCCGCGCGTGCTCAGCCTCGGCTATGCGTATCTGTCCACCGCACCACTCAGCACCGCCGCACAGCCGATCCTGCAAGAGCTCAGCGAGCGGATCGGCGAGGCGACCACCGTTGCGGTGCTCGACGAGGGGGACGTGGTCTACGTAGCGCGCGCCTCCACCTCGCGCATCATGTCGGTGACACTCGGCGTCGGCAGCCGCCTGCAAGCGTACTGCACGGCGCTCGGCCGGGTGCTGCTGGCGAGTCTGCCGCCGGCGCAGGCCGACACGCTGCTCGCCGACACGCAACTGACGGCGCACACGCGCTTCACCGTCACCTCGCGCGAGCGGCTGCTCGCGATGCTCGCCGAGGTCCGCGCCGCGGACTTTGCGCTGAACGATCAGGAACTCGAGATCGGCCTGCGCTCACTCGCCGTGCCCGTGCGCAACGTGGTCGGCGCCACCGTCGCGGCCATGAACGTCAGCGCCCAGGCCTCGCGCCTCTCCAGCAGCGAGCTCATCGAGAGCGTGCTGCCGGCTCTGCGCGCGGCCGCCGAGCGTCTCGGCAGCCAACTCGCACCGTAACGCGCGTTCCCGGCACCGGCGCCGGCGCGTACACTGCGCGGATGTTCCGCTCCCTCACGCCGGCCGTCGTCGGCCTGATCATCGCCAATGTGGCAATTTTCCTGCTCGAGCAGGTACTCCCGTCCGCGCTCGTGCTGCGCTTTGCGCTCTGGCCGCTCGGACCGCAGTTTCACATCTGGCAGCTGGTGACCTATGCGTTCCTGCACGGCAGCTGGTGGCACATCCTCGGCAACATGTTCGGGCTGTTCGTGTTCGGCCCGGCGCTCGAGCAGTATTGGGGCAAGCGTCGCTTCCTCTTCTATTATTTCGTGTGCGTGATCGCCGCGGCGCTGACGCAGATCGCCGTGCAGCACGCCACCGGCAGCAGCAAGGCGACGATCGGCGCCTCCGGCGGGGTGTTCGGCGTGCTGCTCGCCTTCGCCATGCTCTTCCCGCGCGCGCGACTGTTGCTGCTGCTGCCGCCGATTCCGATGCCGGCCTGGCTGTTCGTCCTGCTCTACGGGCTGCTCGAGCTGTTCTTCGGCGTCACCGGTACCGAGCCTGGCATCGGACATTTCGCGCACCTCGGCGGCATGCTCGGCGGGGCGATCCTGATGCTCTACTGGCGCTCGCGCACCTCGCGCGCCGACCGGCGAGCGGGATAGCGGGAACTTTTGGGGCTGCCGCGAACTCTATGGCAGCCTGAGTCAGGAGGCGCCATGATCAAGACCGAGCACCTGTGCAAGCGCTACCCCGCCGTGACGGCCGTCGAGGACGTCAGTTTCGAAGTCCGACCCGGCGAAGTGCTCGGCTTCCTAGGTCCCAACGGCGCGGGCAAGACGACCACCATGCGCATGTTGGCCGGCTTCGTCACCCCGACCTCGGGGCGTGCCCGCATCTGCGGTCATGACGTCGAAGACGAGCCGCTCGCGGCACGCCAGTCGGTCGGCTACCTGCCCGAAGGCGCCCCGTGCTACGGCGAGATGCGCGTCAGGGCATTTCTGCAGTTCATCGCCGAGCTGCGCCGTCTGGAGGGCGCACGCAAGCGCACGCGCCTGGAGTACGTGATCGAGCGGCTGCAGCTCTCGAGCGTGCTCGATCGGCAAATCGAGACGCTCTCGAAGGGATTTCGGCGCCGAGTCGGACTGGCGCAGGCCATCATGCACGACCCGCCGGTGCTGATCCTCGATGAGCCCACCGACGGGCTCGATCCGAACCAGAAGCACGAGGTACGCACGCTCATCGAGGAGATGGCCGACGAGAAGATCATCGTCATCTCGACGCACATCCTCGAGGAGGTGGCCGCGGTCTGCACGCGCGCCATCATCATCGCGCGCGGCCGGATCGTCGCCGATGACACCCCGCTGCAGCTGACGAGCCGCTCGCGCTACCACAATGCGGTCTCGCTGAAGCTGGCCCGCCCCGAGCAGCTCGAGACGGCCCGCGCGGCGCTCGCCGGACTCGCGCAGGTCGAACAGGTCGAGGTGACCGAACGCGAGGCGCGCCTGACGGCGCTGCCGCGTGCCGGGGCGATGATCGTGCAGGAGGTCGCAGCGCTCGCGGCGCAGCAGAGTCTGCAGCTGAAGGAGCTGCACCTGGAATCCGGACGCCTCGACGAAGTTTTTCGCTCCATCACCGCCTGATGGCACACGCTGGGGGACCGATGCGCAACGTGGCACTGATCCTGCGCCGCGAGCTCGCGAGTTATTTCGCGACGCCGCTGGCGTACGTCTTCATCATCATATTCCTGGTGCTCTCGAACGCCTTTACGTTCTACGTCGGCGCCTTCTACCAGCGCGGTCAGGCCGACCTGCGGCCGTTTTTCATGTTTCACCCCTGGTTGTATCTATTCCTGATCCCGGCCCTGACCATGAAACTGTGGGCCGAGGAGCGCAAGTCCGGCAGCATTGAGCTGCTGATGACCCTGCCGGTGAAGGTGTGGGAGGCGGTGCTCGGCAAATACCTCGCGGCCTGGCTGTTCACCGGTCTGGCGCTTGCGCTCACCTTCCCGATCTGGATCACGGTCAACTATCTCGGCAGCCCCGACAATGGGGTCATCTTCGCCTCCTACGTGGGCAGTCTGCTGCTCGCCGGCGGCTTCCTCGCCATCGGCTCGTGCATGTCGGCCCTCACGCGCAATCAGGTCGTGGCGTTCATTCTCGGGGTCTGCGCCTGCTTCGTCCTGCTGCTCGCCGGCTATCCGATGGTGCTCGACGCCTTTCGCGGCTGGGCGCCCGAGACGCTGATCGAGGCGATCGCCTCGCTCTCGCTGCTGACACATTTCCAATCGATCACACGCGGGGTGCTCGAGCTGCGCGACGTGCTGTACTTCATCATGCTGATCGGGTTCTTTCTGTTCACCACCACCGTCGCAGTCGACCTGCGCAAAGCGGACTAGGAGCGCGGCATGTTCAAACGCTCAACGCTCGGCTGGGGTTCGGTGGGCGCACTCGCGCTGCTGCTCATCGGGCTGACCATCATCTTCAATTACACGCTCGCGGGCGCCCAGCTCGACCTGACGCAGCATCACCTGTACACGCTCTCGCGCGGCACGCGGCGCATCCTCAAGGGGATCCACGAGCCGATCGACCTGTACTTCTTCTACTCGCGCAAGACCGCCGACGGCGTCCCGCAACTGCGCGCGTACGGCGATCAC
>JBMFWZ010000125.1:0-8637 GCA_049964755.1 Steroidobacteraceae bacterium
CTGCTCGATCAGATCCTCGCCGGCCGCGGCGGGGCGCACGCGCTCGGGCGGCTCGAGGAGCTCTGCGAGCTGATGCTGCAGGGCTCGTTGTGCGGCCTCGGCGGCATGACGCCGTTTCCGGTCCAGAGCGCGCTGAAGCACTTTCGGGACGATTTCGGCGCGCAGGCGCAGCACTGACGGACCTGCGGCCGGCGCCGAGCGCCGCCGCAGCCGTGGTCGGAGGCCTTGAGCATGTTTGCAATCGACTATCACGATCAGGGCACGCCGGCGCCGGCCGCAGCAGGCGCGCCGGTCACTCTGGAGATTGATGGGCGGGCGATCAGCGTGCCGGCGGGTACCTCGCTGATGCGCGCTGCGGCGCTCGCCGGCATTGCGGTGCCGAAGCTCTGCGCCACCGACACACTCAATGCGTTCGGCTCGTGCCGGCTGTGTCTGGTCGAGATCGAGGGGCGCAAGGGCTATCCGGCTTCCTGCACCACGCTCGCCGAGGCCGGTATGAAGGTGCGCACGCAATCACAGCACCTGAGCCGGCTGCGCCGCGGGGTCATCGATCTGTACGTCTCGGATCATCCGCTCGAGTGCGCAACCTGTGCCGCCGATGGACACTGCGAGCTGCAGTCGATGGCCGCGCAGGTCGGGGTGACCGAGAGCTCCTACGCGCCGGGCGCCGTGCACCGGCCGCTCGAGGTCGACCGCAGCAATCCGTATTTCCAGTTCGATCCGCAGCTGTGCATCGTCTGCTCCCGGTGTGTGCGCGCCTGCGATGACATTCAGGGCACATTCGCGCTCACCGTCCAGGGGCGCGGCTTCGACTCGAAGATCGTCGCGAGCCAAGCGCAGCCATTCCTCGAGTCCGAGTGTGTCTCGTGCGGCGCATGCGTGGAGTCCTGCCCGACGGCGGCGTTGAGTGAAAAGTCGCTCACGATCGGCCGGGAGCGGACCCACGCGGTGACGACCACCTGCGCCTACTGCGGTGTCGGCTGCAGCTTCTCGGCCGAGGTCGGCGGCACGAGCGAAATGCCGCAAGTGGTGCGGATGGCGCCGAACCGAAACGGCCATGCGAACCACGGCCACGCCTGCGTCAAGGGGCGTTTCGCCTACGGCTACGCCATGCATCCGGACCGGCAGCTCAAGCCCATGATTCGCGCCAAGATCCAGGACCCGTGGCAGGAGGTGTCGTGGGCGGATGCGATTGCGCATGCCGCAAGCGAGATCCGCCGCATCCAGGCGCGCTACGGCCGCGATTCGGTCGGCGGCATCACCTCCTCGCGCTGCACCAACGAGGAGACCTTCCTGGTGCAGAAACTGGTGCGTGCCGCGTTTGGGACCAACAACGTCGATACCTGCGCGCGCGTGTGTCACTCGCCGACTGGCTACGGGCTGAAGAGCACCCTCGGGGAATCCGCCGGCACGCAGGCGTTCACCTCGGTCGCCGCGGCCGATGTGATTCTGGTCATCGGCGCCAATCCGACCGACGGCCACCCGGTATTCGCCTCGCAGATGAAGCGCCGGCTGCGTGAAGGCGCCAAGCTCATCGTCATCGATCCGCGCGCCATCGGTCTGGTCCGCAGTCCGCACATCGAGGCGGATCTGCATCTGCAGCTGCGGCCGGGTACCAACGTGGCGGTGCTCAATGCGCTCGCGCACGTCATCGTGACGGAGGGTCTGACGCGCGAGTCGTATGTGGCCGAACGTTGCGAGTTGCCGTCCTACCAACGTTGGAAGGCGTTCGTATCCGAAGCGCGCAACGCTCCCGAGGCGCTCGCCGAAGTCACCGGCGTGGCGCCCGAGTTGCTGCGCCGTGCCGCACGGCTCTATGCCACGGGCGGCAACGGCGCGATCTATTACGGCCTCGGCGTGACCGAGCACAGTCAGGGCTCGACCGCGGTGATGGCGCTCGCGAACCTCGCGATGGCTACCGGCAACCTGGGTCGCGAAGGCGTTGGGGTCAACCCGCTGCGCGGCCAGAACAATGTGCAGGGCTCATGCGACATGGGCTCCTTCCCGCACGAATTCAGCGGTTACCGCCACGTGTCCGATCCTCAAGTGCGCGCTCTGTTCGAGCAGGCCTGGGGCGTGTCGCTCGATCCGGAGCCGGGACTGCGCATCCCGAACATGTTCGAAGCGGCGCTCGACGGCACGTTCCGCGGGATGTATGTGCAGGGGGAGGACTTCGTGCAGTCCGACCCCGATACCCATCACGTCACGAGCGCCATGGCGGCGATGGAGTGCGTGATCGTGCAGGACCTGTTCCTGAACGAGACGGCGAAGTTCGCGCACGTCTTCCTGCCCGGTGCCTCGTTCCTGGAGAAGGATGGAACCTTCACCAACGCTGAGCGGCGCATCTCGCCGATCCGCCGGGTCATCCCGCCGCGCGCCGGATATGCCGACTGGGAGGTCACCATGTTGCTCTCGAGGGCGCTCGGCTATCCCATGGACTACCGCCATCCGTCCGAGATCATGGATGAGATTGCGCGCCTGACGCCCACGTTCACCGCGGTCTCCTATGAGAAACTCGACCGCCTGGGCAGCATCCAGTGGCCGTGCAATGAGGCAGCGCCCGAAGGGACGCCCACCATGCACGTCGGGCAGTTCGTGCGCGGCAAGGGCCGCTTCTACATGACCGAGTACGTGCCGACCAGTGAGCGGGTCAACAGCCGCTTCCCCCTGATCCTCACAACGGGGCGGATTCTGTCGCAATACAACGTCGGGGCGCAGACGCGGCGGACCGACAACGTGGTGTGGCATGCCGAGGATGTGCTCGAGATCCACCCGCACGATGCGGAGGCTCGCGGCATCCTCGAGGGTGACTGGGTTGGCCTCACCAGCCGCACCGGGGAGACGGTGCTGCGTGCCCGGGTCAGCGAACGCATCGCCCCCGGGGTGGTGTACACGACCTTCCACTTCCCGCAGACCCAGGCCAACGTGGTGACCACGGAGAACTCCGACTGGGCCACGAACTGCCCCGAATACAAGGTCACCGCCGTGCAGGTGGTGCGCATCACCCAGGCCGAGGCATGGCGCGCGCGCGCCGCGCAGGAGCGCTCGGCGGCCCGCCCGCGCGATGCGGCGCATGCCTGAGCGTGCGACCGATGCGCAGCCTACCGCCGTACAGCTCGAGGTCGAGCGCTGGCGCGCCGGCACGCTCGTGCACGCCCTGGATCGTGTCGCCGAGGAGGTGCCGATCGCGCTGGTCTACGAGGATGTTCCCTATGGGGTGATGCTGGCGACCCCTGCGGATCTGGAAGACTTTGCGGTAGGCTTCACCTTGAGCGAAGGACTGGTCGAGCGGCCCGAGGAGATCCGCGGTGTCGTGGTGCGCCCCGCAGAGGAATCGATCGAGATCCGTCTGAGCGTCGCCTGGGAACGGTTCACCGCCTTGCTGGAGCGGCGACGGCGGCTCACGGGTCGCACCGGCTGCGGTCTGTGCGGCGTGGAGACGGCCGAGCAGGCCGTGCGCACACTGGCGCCGCTCGCTGGCGGCCCCATCGTGAACGTGCGCGAAATGCATGCGGCCATCGTGGCACTGGGGCCGCGCCAGCCGCTCAACGCGCTCACTGGCAGTGTGCATGCGGCCGCCTGGGTCCGGCCTGGAACGGGCATCGAGACGGTGCGCGAGGATGTCGGCCGTCACAACGCGCTCGACAAGCTGATCGGTGCGCAGGTGCGCGCCGGGGCGGACCTCGCCGGCGGATTCGTGCTGCTCACCAGTCGTGCGAGCTTCGAGATGGTGCAGAAGTGCGCCGCGGTGGGCATCCGCTTCCTCGTGGCGCTGTCGGCGCCGACGGCGCTTGCGGTTCGCGTCGCTCGGCAGACGGGCGTGACCCTGATCGCCTTCGCGCGCGAGCAGCAACACGTCGTGTACGCGCATGCCCATCGCCTACGCGAGGATTGCGGAGATCACCTACCGTCATGAACATAGAACTGCTGGTGAAGATGGCGAACGAGATCAGCGAGTTCTTCGCCGCCGAGTCCCCGCCGCCACAGGCTGCAGAGGATGTTGCGCAGCACTTGCGCCGCTTCTGGGAGCCGCGCATGCGCCGGCAGATCATCGCGTACGTGCGCGCCACGAGCGGGGCGGGACTGAGCGAGCTGGCGCGCCGCGGCATCGAGACGCTCGCGGCCGCCGAGCCCGAACCGGCCTGAGCGGCTCTGGTCCCGCCGGGACGCGCGCGCGCCTGGAGTTTGGAGGCCGATTGGGTTAGAATAAAAAGCTGACCCATACGATTTGACATGGCATGACACAAACTTTCCCGGCGGGCGGGGTGTCACGCAGCGGTGAAAATAACCGCAAAGCGTTGATTTGTGGCTCCGTTGCGTTTGATTCGATCATGCGCTTCGAGGGCCGCTTCCGCGACCACATCCTGCCCGAACAGATCCATATTCTTAACGTCTCGTTCCTGGTGCCGCAGCTGCGGCGCGAGTTTGGCGGCTGTGCGGGCAATATTGCCTACAACATGCGCCTGCTCGGGGACATCGGCTCGCCCATGGCGACCGTCGGCAGCGACTTCGGGCCGTACCGCGCGTGGCTCGAGTCCACCGGCATCCCGCTCGAGCACGTGCGCGTGGTCGAGCAGGAGCTGACGGCGCAGGCGTTCATCACGACCGATCTGGACGACAACCAGATCACCGCCTTTCACCCCGGTGCGATGCAACACTCTCACCTGAACAAGGTGAGCGCGACGCACGGCATGACGCTCGGGGTGGTCGCGCCCGACGGGCGGACCGGGATGATCGAGCATGCGGCTGAGTTTGCCGCAGCCGGCATTCCGTTCCTGTTCGACCCCGGCCAGGGGCTGCCGATGTTCAATGGCGCGGAGCTTGCGCGCTTCATCGAACAGGCCGCCTGGGTGGCGCTCAACGATTACGAGTGGCAGCTGTTGCAGCAGAAGACGGGCCTGAACGGCCCGCAGGTCGCCGAGCGCGTCGAGGCGCTTATCGTCACGCGCGGGTCGCAGGGCTCGAGTATCTTCACCGGCGGGCGGCGCATCGACATTCCCTGCGCCAAGGCTCGCTCGGTGGTCGATCCCACCGGCTGTGGGGACGCCTACCGGGCCGGTCTGCTCTATGGCCTGCTGCACGGACTCGACTGGGAAACCACCGGACGGGTCGCGGCGCTCATGGGCGCGATCAAAATCGAGTCGCGGGGAACGCAGAATCACCGGCTTTCGCGCGCGGCCATCGCCGAGCGGATGAGCGAGAGCTTCGGGGCCGACGCGGCACGGGCCGCCTTTCCCGGGCCGGTCGCCTCCCCATCCTCTGAAACTGAACTCTTCACGGGAACGAACTGATGACCAACCGCTATCTGTTTACCTCCGAATCGGTCTCCGAAGGACATCCCGACAAAGTCGCTGACCAGATTTCCGACGCCGTGCTCGATGCGATCCTGGCGGTTGATCCGCGCGGTCGGGTGGCCTGCGAGACGCTGATCAAGACCGGAGTCGTGATCGTCGCCGGCGAAGTGACCACGACCGCCTGGGTCGACATCGAGGAATTGGTGCGCAAGACCGTTCTGGATATCGGCTACAACACCTCGGAAATGGGCTTCGATGGCGCGAGCTGCGGGGTGATCAACATCATCGGCAAGCAGTCCCCGGACATCGCACAGGGTGTTGACCGCAGCGACGAGCGTGCCCAGGGCGCAGGCGACCAGGGACTGATGTTCGGCTACGCGACCGATGAGACCGACGTGCTGATGCCGGCGCCGATCACCCTGGCGCACCGGTTGGTGAAACGCCAGGCCGAGGTGCGCAAATCCGGCAAACTCCCCTGGCTGCGTCCCGATGCGAAGAGCCAGGTCACTCTGCGGTACGAGGAGGACAAGCCGGTCGGACTCGAGGCGGTGGTGCTCTCGACGCAACACTCCCCGGATGTCAGCACCGAGCATCTGCGCGAAGCGGTGATCGAGGAGATCCTCAAGCCGGTGCTGCCGAGCGAGTGGGTCGAGAAGAGCACGCAGTTCCACATCAATCCGACCGGGAGATTCGTCATCGGCGGTCCGGTGGGCGACTGCGGACTTACCGGCCGCAAGATCATCGTCGATACCTACGGCGGCTTCGCCCGTCACGGCGGTGGTGCGTTCTCCGGCAAGGACCCCTCCAAAGTCGACCGTTCAGCGGCCTATGCGGCCCGCTACGTCGCCAAGAACATCGTGGCCGCTGGGCTCGCCACGCGCTGCGAGGTACAGGTGTCCTACGCGATCGGCGTCGCGGAGCCGACCTCGATCATGATCGAGACGTTCGGCACCAGCCGACTCTCGCGCGAGCAACTCACCCGCCTGGTGCGCAAGCACTTCGACTTGACGCCGTATGGACTGCGCCAGATGCTCGATCTGGCGCGCCCGATTTACCGCAAGACCGCCGCCTACGGGCACTTCGGCCGTACCGAGCCGGAGTTCAGCTGGGAACGGACTGATCGGGCAGAGGCTCTGGCGGAGGACGCCAAGGCGAGCAAGGCGGCCTGAATCTGTGTCCTCGGAGGCGCCGTTTCGACGGCGCCTCCGGGATGCAATTGCCGTCGCACGGTGCGGCGGCACGGCGCTACTCGAGGAGCGTTGCGACGGGCCGGCGGCCCTTCTTCGGCTGCCACCTGCCAGGCTCGAGAAGCGCGACGGTATGTCACACGGCGCTCAATGAACTCATTGGAGCAATTAACATGAACGCCACTCTCAAATCGGCCGCTCAGCCCTCGGACTGCAAAGTCGCCGATCTGTCCCTTGCGGGCTGGGGCCGCAAGGAAATCCTGATCGCCGAGACGGAAATGCCGGGTCTGATGGCGATCCGTGAGGAATATGCGGCCGCCCAGCCGCTCGCCGGGGCGCGCATCAGCGGCTCGTTGCACATGACGATCCAGACCGCGGTGCTGATCGAGACGCTGCAGGCGCTCGGTGCGCAGGTGCGCTGGGCCTCCTGCAACATCTACTCGACGCAAGACCACGCGGCCGCGGCAATTGCCGTGCGCGGCACCCCGGTGTTCGCCTTCAAGGGCGAGACGCTGGAGGATTACTGGGACTACACGCACCGCATCTTCGAGTGGCAGGACGGTGGCCACACCAACATGATCCTCGATGACGGTGGCGATGCGACGCTGCTGATGCATCTTGGCGTACGCGCCGAGGCGGATCTGGCCGTGATCGCCAATCCGAGCAGCGAGGAGGAAACGGCGCTGTTTGCGGCGATTCGCGCCAAGCTCGCCCAGCATCCCAAGTGGTATTCCACGCGCATCGGGCACATCCGCGGCGTGACCGAGGAGACCACCACCGGAGTGCACCGGCTCTACCAGATGGCCAAGGAGGGGCGGCTCGCGTTCCCGGCCATCAACGTCAATGACTCGGTGACCAAGAGCAAGTTCGACAATTTGTACGGCTGCCGGGAATCGCTGGTCGATGGCATCAAGCGCGCCACGGACGTAATGGTTGCGGGCAAGGTCGCCGTGGTGTGCGGCTACGGTGACGTGGGCAAGGGGTGCGCCCAGGCGCTACGGGCACTTGCCGCCCAGGTCTGGGTGACGGAAATCGATCCGATTTGCGCGCTGCAGGCGGCGATGGAGGGTTTTCGGGTGGTGACCATGGACTATGCGGCCGACAAGGCCGATATGTTCGTCACTGCCACCGGCAATCTGCACGTCATCAGGCACGATCACATGGTGCGCATGAAGCACAATGCGATCGTGTGCAACATCGGGCATTTCGACAATGAGATCGATGTGGCGAGCCTGCGCCGTTACACGTGGGAGAACATCAAACCCCAGGTCGATCACGTCATCTTTGCGGACGGGCGGCGCATCATTCTCCTGGCCGAGGGGCGCCTGGTGAATCTCGGTTGTGCGACCGGTCACCCGAGCTACGTGATGAGCTCGAGCTTCGCGAATCAGACGCTGGCACAGATCGAGCTGTACTGCAATCCGAAAAAATACCCGGTGGGCGTGTACGTGCTGCCGAAGCGGCTCGATGAGAAGGTCGCGCGGCTGCAGTTGAGCAAGTTCAACGCCGAGCTGACCGAATTGAGCGATGAGCAGGCGCGTTACATCAGCGTTGATCGAGCCGGTCCCTACAAGTCTGAGCATTACCGCTACTGATCGCGGTGTCGGCCGCCTCCGATGCACCGGAGGCGGCCGACAACTTCTGCATCACCCGCCATTCTGACCTGTCACTTTCGCGGGACACTGCTGCGCAGTTCCTACAACACGTTGGCTGAAAGAAGTTGGACGGGCGTTAAAATACGTGTATTATCCGGCCCCGAAACCCTGTAGTTGGGTGTATTTGGGAGTCTATAATGGCGAAACGTCCCCCGAACGATGGCGCGTCCTGGAGCGCCAGTGAATTGAAGACTTTGAAGGCGCTCGCGAAGGCGGGCACGCCGACGACGGAAGTGGCGAAGAAGCTCGGTCGTACCCCGGCCGCGGTGCAGCAGAAGGCCATGCGCGCTGGAATTTCCTTCCGGGCGGCCAAGCGGGCCGGCGCACGCAAGAAGAAATAAGCGTCGCCTGTCGCACCAGGGCCGGGTCACTCGCGTTTGGCGCGGGTCCCGGCCTTTTATTTTGCGGCTATGGCCCAGTTCTCGCCACGGTAAATCTGTTCTGAGGCACCTCCTTTCGTGAAGAGCCGGATGGTCAAACCGGCGCGGGAGTGGCGAGGGG
>JBMFWZ010000126.1:0-8612 GCA_049964755.1 Steroidobacteraceae bacterium
GGTGTGGTACGGGATCGCCTGCGGCTTAGTCACGCTCGCGGCGCGGCTGATGATGCCGCGCATCGCGCGCTGGTGAGCCGCGGCACATCCGGCGCCGCCGCTGCGCGCAGTCGATCCGGTGTTCTGCAATAGCTGAAGGACTCTCGACATGACAACCCGCATCCCACGTATCGCGCCTTCGGAAATCACCCCGCCCGAGACGTACTTCAACCGCCGCGCCTTCCTCTGCGCGGCGCTGACCGCTGGCGCCGGCGCATCGCTCGGTCGAGCGGCGGCCGCCGTCGTGCCGGCCGCCGCCGGCGCTCCTCTTCAGTACCAATACAATGCGGCTGACTCCGTCGCCGCGTTGGTGCATGCGCCCGATCAGGACGAGACGCCGAACACGTGGGAGCAGATCACCCACTACAACAACTTCTACGAGTTCGGCACCGGCAAGAGCGATCCGGCGCGCTACGCGGGACAATTGCAGACCCGTCCTTGGAACCTCACGGTCGCCGGTGAGGCCGAAGTCACCGGCAGCTTGCCGCTGGAGAAGTTCCTCAATCCCTACGCGCTCGAGGAGCGCATCTACCGGTTCCGCTGCGTGGAAGCCTGGTCGATGGTGATCCCCTGGGTGGGCTTTCCGCTCGCGCAGTTGTTGAAGCAGTTCAAGCCCACTTCGCGGGCCAAGTACGTCACGTTCGAGACGCTCTACCGACCGAGCCAGATGCCCGGACAGCTCGTACCGATCCTGAAATGGCCCTACCTGGAGGGGCTGCGCATCGATGAGGCGATGAATCCCCTTGCCTTCATGGTGGTCGGACTGTATGGGCGGGTGCTGCCGAATCAGAACGGCGCACCGCTGCGACTGATCGTGCCGTGGAAGTACGGCTTCAAGAGCATCAAGTCCATCGTGCGCATCACCTTCACCGAGCAACAGCCCCAGACCACCTGGAGCCTCGCCGCACCCAACGAGTACGGCTTCTATGCCAACGTCAACCCGCAGGTACCGCATCCGCGCTGGAGCCAGGCGTCGGAGCGGCGCATCGGGGCGTCGCTGTTTCACGAACGGCAGGCGACACTGATGTTCAATGGGTATGCCCAGGAGGTCGCCTACCTCTACAAGGGCATGAACCTGCACCAATACTTTTGACCCCCGAGCCACGAGCCCCCATGACCGACCTTCACACGGCGTCCCCCAGACCATTCCTCGGGTTGTCGGTCGAGCGGCGCTACCGCTTCGTCTACAAACCTCTGGTATTCATCGCCTGCCTCATTCCGCTCGCGTGGATGATCTGTGCGCTGTTCGGCTGGTTTGGCTTCAGCGCTGGGGTCGATCAGGTGAAATTCCTCGAGCTGCGCTGCGGCAAGACGGCGCTGAACATGATTCTGCTGACGCTGATGGTCACCCCGGTTCGCCAGCTCGCGCGGCTGGCGAACCTGGTGCGACTGCGGCGCATGCTCGGCCTGTTCGCGTTCTTCTACGTGCTGCTGCACTTCGCGGTGTATCTGCTGCTCGATGTCGATCTCGACTGGCACATGGTGGCCTCGGACATTCTCAAGCGACCCTACATCACCCTCGGGTTCACCGCCTTGCTGATGCTGATCCCGCTCGCGGTCACCTCGACCAACCGCATGATGCGCCGGCTCGGGCGACGCTGGGGCCGGCTGCACCGCCTGACGTACCTCATCGCGATCCTCGGGGTATGGCATTTTTACTGGCAGGAGAAGATCGACGTGCGCGAACCGCTGGTGTACGCCGGCATCCTCCTGGTCCTGTTCGGCTACCGCTGGATCCGCAGTCCGAAAATGTGGGCCGTGCTGGCGCCACTGCGGGGTTCTCGCAGTGCAGCGGGGATTCGGGCGCCGCTCGCAGCGCCCCCCCGGCCCGCACACCCGCAGGCCTCGAGTACTCTGAGCACCCCGTCTTGATCTGTTCGCTCACTCCGCTGGCGTCCGTCGGCCGCAGCGGCTGCACTGGGTGGCAATTTCCGCAGAGGCGCGCACCGCCGCAGATTCGATCGCGGCTCGCTGGGGTGAGCGGACCTGTCAGAGCACAGCGATTGACCCCGCCCGGACCGTAGCGTCGCGAGCATCCCTGCTCGCGACGTGCGGCGGCGCAAGCGCCGGACTTATCCGGCTGTCCTAGTCGCCTGCCGCCAAGCCCGCCGGGGTGCTCGGGTCGTTCGCACCTTCGAGCAGATGGGTCCGCGGATTGACCAGAATGGCCTCATCGGCGCCCCAGAACCTGAAGCGTTTGAACTGATAGCCCATGCGCAGCAGGTCTTGCTTGACCGCGGAGCTCATCAGCCCAGGCTGAACAATCACCGCCTGCGGATACCATTGCTCGTGCAACCGTGGCGCCTGCACGGACTGCTGCATGTTCATGCCGAAGTCCACGACATTCAGAATGCTCTCGAGCACAGAGGAGATAATCGTCGAGCCGCCGGGAGCGCCGGTCACCATGAACAGACGCTGACCTCGCAGCACGATCGTCGGGGTCATCGAGCTCAGCGGTCGCTTGCCGGGCTCGATCGCGTTCACCTTGCCTTGCACCAGACCGAATGAATTCGGCACACCCGGCTTGGAGGTGAAGTCGTCCATCTCGTTGTTGAGGAAAAATCCGGTATTGCCGGCGATTTCTCCGAGCCCAAACAGATAGTTGATGGTATAGGTCACCGCGACCGCGTTGCCGTGTCGGTCAACCACCGAGTAGCTGGTCGTATCGTTGCCTTCGGTCGCTTGAAGATTGCCCTTGATTTGCGCCGAGGGGGTGGCGGCATCGGGTTTGATGCTCGCGCGCAGCCGCGCGATGTGGCGTGCGGACAGCAGCCAGCGGATCGGGTTGTGCACGAAGGCCGGATCGCCGAGATAGGAATTGCGATCCGCGAACGCCCGCCGTTCCGCCTCCGCGAGATAATGGATAGTGGGCGCCGAGCCGTAGCCCCACTTGGAGAACGGATAGGGCTTGATGATCTGCAGCGTCTCGCAGATCGTCACGCCGCCGGAACTCGGCGGCGGCGCGGACACGATCGTGTAGCCGCGATAGCGGCATTCCACAGGCTTGGCCCATTGCACCGAGTACTGGGCGAAGTCACGCATCGAGAGGATCCCGTGGTGCGCTTGGCTCGCCGCGACGATCGCCCGCGCGATCGGCCCCCGATAGAACGCCGTGCTGCCTTGACGGGAAATAAGCTTCAGCGTGTGCGCCAATTGTGGCTGGCGCAACCGCTCCCCGGCAACATACGCCTGGCCGTGATTGAGGAAAATTGCTGCGACATTCGGGTAGCGGATGAATTTCTGCTTGGCATATCCCGTCACGTGAGTGTCCAGGATTCGCACATCCCCGGGCTCGAGAACGTACCCTTGTTGTGCGAGCCGGATCGCCGGCGCCATCACCTGCTGGCGGGTCATGGTGCCGTACTTGTGCAACGCCGCATCGAGGCCCATGACGGTACCGGGAACCCCCACGGCCAAGTAGGTCTCGGTACTCCTACCTGGAACGACGTTCCCCTGTGCATTCTGGTACATCGTGGGCGTCGCCTTCAGCGGCGCCTTCTCGCGAAAATCAAGAAACACGTTCCGGCCGTCGGCCAGGTGGATGGTCATGAAACCACCGCCGCCGATGTTGCCGCAACACGGATCCACCACGGCGAGCGCGTAGCCCATCGCAACGGCCGCGTCCACGGCGTTCCCCCCCTCCTTGAGGATGTGTAAACCCACCTCGGTGGCAAGATGCTGCGAACTGACCACCATGGCATGGCGGGCGAGCACCGGATGAGCCTGCGCGAGCATCGCCCGCGTGCTCGCCGGCGCGGCAGAATCGAGCACTGTGCTCGCCCGAGAAGCGCCCGTCGGCACGGAATTCGCCGCAAACACGGCGAGGACCGGCGCGAGCACCGCCGTCGCTGTCAAGCCCAGAGTCACCTTGCGCATATCTAGAACCTTTCGCTGCTGTCGAAGACTCAGAGAGTGTACTCGCGCGACCTCGCGGCCTGTCTCAATATTAAAGCTCTGTGACGGTAGAGTTGCGGTAGCGCTCGGCACAAAGTCGCGGTAGTCGCCCGGGCCGAGCGCGCAGTACACTCGGCTCGGCCCGCAGTGGCGGCCGAAGTACCGGGAGCGAGTGCATGACCGAAACGACGATGACGCGCAGAGCTTTTTTGCAGTCCCTCGCGCTGACTGGAGGCGCAGCCCTCGGCGGACTCGCAGCCCCGGCCCGCGGCGCGGACCTCCCCGGGCTGCGCCAGCGCATCGAGCACGTGATCGTGCTGTTCCAGGAGAACCGCAGCTTCGATCACTACTTCGGCGCCTACCAGCATCCGCGCGGCGCCACAGTGACCGGCCTGCTCGACGGCGAAGGCAACGTGCACCGGCGCTTTCACGGCCTGCAGAAAAATCCGGCCGGCATCCCCTACTCGTACCTGCCGATGCCCGAGAACATCCTCGGGTTCGACGGCCGGTTGTTCAAGAACCAACCGTTTCATCTCGGTCCGTACATGCCGCCCTGGGAGAACCTGCCCTGGGACCCGGAGCATCATTTCTTTCGCATGTTTGCGCAGGTCGACAACGGCGCGATGGACCAGTTCGTGGCGCTCGCCCTGAAACGCCACCATGCCCCCTTCAGCCGAGCCGGTGAGCGTGACCTGCAGTTGCTCGATGAGTCGCGCCCATCGGGAGCGGTGCTCGGCCACTACACCCGCCAGGACATTCCCCACTACCACCATCTCGCCGACGAGTACGTGCTGTTCGATCATTTCTTTCAGGCCATGTCCGGCGGCTCGACCTGCAACGCGCTGTACCTGGTGGCGGCGCACTCGGCGCTCTGGCGAGGAGCGCCGGCGAACCTCCGCGGCAGCTTCAGCCCGCCGCTGTTCGATCTGCCCTATGATCCGCACGGCGTGCTCATCAACGATCTACCGCCGCTCAACGGACCGACCGAGGCGGACCCGCATGCGTTGAAGTTCAGCCCGCCGCCGGCGGAGCAGACCTATCCGAACATCGGCGATCGTCTGAACGCCGCGGGCATCTCCTGGGCCTGGTACAACGAGGGCTGGAACGCCGTGAAGCCCTGGGCGCTGAAGAGCGCCTTCGGCCGCGACAGCGGCTCGGCCGTCATCGACACCAATCGCCTGTACGTGCCGCATCACAATCCGTTCCAGTTCTATCCGAGCTGGTTCGACAACGTGCGCGCCGGCCACATCCGCGACAGCGAGGATTTTCTCGCCGATGCACGCCGCGGCGCGCTGCCGAGCGTCTCGTTCGTCAAGGCCACGGGCGTGCACGATGAGCATCCTGCGGATTCCGCGCCGCGCTGGGGCGAGGCGTGGGTCATGAGTCTGCTGCGCGCCGTGGCCGACGGACCGGCCTGGAACAAGACCGCGGTGCTCATTACCTACGACGAAGGAGGCGGATTCTGGGACCACGTCGCGCCGCCACGGCCCGACGCCTACGGCTGCGGCACGCGCATCCCGGCGCTGCTGGTGAGCCCCTGGGCGCGACGCGGATACGTCGATCACCGCATCGCCGATACCACTTCGGTGCTGGCCTTCATCGAGACTCGCTTCGGCCTCAAACCGTTGCAAACTCGCGACGCCCGGGCCTACAACCTCCTCGACGGGCTCGACTTCACGCAGCGCGCGCGCGAGGCGAGCTTCGGCTGAACGCCGCGATGCGAGTGCGGGCAGGCCACGGGGCCGCCCGCACTCGCCCTGCGCTCTCGCAATGAGGATCATCCCTGGGACAGAGCCGGGCAGGCGCGGCCCGTGGTTCGTTTTCGGCGCACGGCACACTCGCCCGGTCGCGGATGAAGAATTCGTAACTCCGCCCCTGCGCCCCCGCCCGTATGATCCGCCCCGTGCCCAACGACGGTTTCATGCGCCGCCTCCTCGCCGCCGTGCTGCTGCCGCTGGCGCTCACCGGGTGCCATGGGCGAGCGCCGCCAGACGCCCAGGCCGGCTTGATCGCGACGGCCACCTCGAGCACCCCCCCGCCGATGGCCATCACGCTCGCCCCGCAGATCAACGAGCTGTCCTTTCTGAGCACCGTGCGAACCCTGACCTCCGCAGCCCTCGACGGTCGCAAACCGGCGACGCGCGCCGAGGTGCTCACCACGCACTATCTGCTCAGCGAGCTGCACCGCATGGGTGTCGCACCGGGTGATCGCGGCCGCTGGCTGCAGCCGATCCCGGTGGTCTCGACGCGGGTGCGCAACACCGGCGCTCGGCTCCTGGTACATGCCGCCGGCGGCGTGCAGTCGTTCGCCTTCGGTACCGACCTGCTGGCCGGTACGCAGCAGGCACGCGCCGAGATCGACATCGATGCGGCACCGATCGTATTCGCCGGGTACGGCATCGATGCGCCCGCGCACGACTGGAATGACTATCAAGGCGTCGACGTGCGCGGCAAGATCGTGATCGTGCTCGACGGGGATCCCGGGGGATCCGACGGCACGGTCAGCCGGCACGCTCTGGCCCGTGTCAAGTTCGCCCTGGCGGCGCGTCACGGGGCGGCCGCGTGCTTCATCATCCATCCCGACGGGTCGCCGCGCACCTGGCGGGCACTGCGCGAGGCGGCCCGCGGCGCCGTACAACGCCTACCGAGGAGCGCCGCACCCGGCCAGCGTCTGGCGGTGGCGGGCTGGCTGACGCAGGCCGCCGCTGCACGGCTGTTCAGCGCTGCCGGGGCAAGTCTCGCGGCACTCACGCAGGCCGCCGCGCAGCAGAACTTCACCCCGACGGCGCTCGCGGCCCGAGGGTCGATTCGTCTAGAGAGTACCGTCGAGTACGGCTGGACCGACAATGTGCTCGGGATCATCCGCGGCGCGCGTCATCCGAAGCAGGTGGTGATCTACAGCGCGCACTGGGACGGATTGGGTTCGCTGCCGGATGCACACGGCCACCTCGAGCGCCTGCCGGGTGCGGCCGACGACGCCACGGGCGTCGCTGCGCTCCTTGAGATCGCCGATGCATTCGCCCATCGCAAGCGGCCGCCGGCGCGCAGCATCCTGTTCGTGCTCACCACGCTGGGGGATGCCGGGCAGCTCGGCTCGCGCTACTACGTGCAGCACCCGGTGATTCCGCTCAGTCACACCGTGGCCGACATCAATCTCGATCTGTGGCCCATTCTCGGTCGGGCGCGGGACATGACGTCCTTTGGCACCGACACCTCGGATCTGAACAGTGAGCTCACCGCGGTGTTGGCCCTGCAGGGCCGCACGCTCGCAACCGATCCGACGCCCGGCTTTGCGCTCACGTATCGCTCCGATCAGTACAGCTTCGCCCGCGCCGGCGTGCCGGCGCTGCTCGCCGGCCCCGGGTTCGATCTGGTCAGCGGCGGTCGCACCGCCGGCGAGGCCGCCTGGCGCGAGTATCTGCTCGACCGTTTCAATACCCGCGCCGATGCCTTCAATCCGCACTGGGATCTCAGCGGCACACTGGAGGACATCCAGACGCTCTACCTGCTCGGCCGCGATCTCGCCGACGGCACCGAGTGGCCGCAGTGGGCGCCGCAGAGCCCCTATCGGGCGCGTCGCGCTGCGATGTCGCCGCCACCACCGGCGCCCTCATCCCCCTGAGATGACCTTCTTCGGACAAGGAGTGCTGCAGAACCTCCAGGAATGCACGCGCTTGGGCGCCGACCAGACGACGCGAGCTGCACAACGCCCAGAGCTCCACCGCCGGACCCTCCTGTTTGCCCCACTGCAGCAAACGTCCCGTGGCAATGTCGTCGGCGATGAGCATCTTGGGCAGCAATGCCATGCCAGCGCCCGCCAGCACCGCATCGCGCACCATCGCAGAGTGTCGAGGCCCGCAAGAGCGGCTCCGGTCGCAGACGAACGGGCGGCCGAGGGTCGCGGCTCATGTGCCACACCGCTTCCGGATGCGTCGAGCTCATCAGCACCGCTCTGACGGGAATTTCCCGAGCGTCTCCCTTCGCAGGCGCGGGGCACTCCATCCCGGGCGGGGCCACCACCAATCGTTCATCCCTGAAAAAAGCGGTTGACCCACGAGCCGCTGATCCGCAGCGGGATCGACCCGAATGACCACGACGTGACGGTGCTGGGCTGGGCCTGATCTACGTCGGGCCGCCCGCGGTTCGCCCCACGGGACCCGGGATTCTTCAGGACGTTTCGATTCCCGTGGCGCGCAGCACCTCAGGCGGCAGCGAGCGCACCGCACCGAACGGCACGGTCTCGTACAGCCGCACGGTGAGCGGGGGCGGCGTGCGCCGCTCGGCGCACAAGGCGAGCAGATAACGGCCGCGCAAACTCAGCTGGGCGAGCGCCCAGCGCTGTGGCGTGTCGGCACACGCAGCCGTGACCTGCAGCGTCACGCCCGCCGGCGCGCCGAACTCGAACGCGAAGCACTCGAGCGGCACGCGCAAACCGAGGCCGCGGGCCTTGAGGTAGGCCTCCTTCAGCGTCCACACCTCGAAGAATCGCCGGCGCCGCGCCTCGGCGGGCAGCGCCTTAAGCGCCGCCCGCTCCGCCGGCGCGAAATACCGCTCCAGCGCCACGGTATCGGTGCGCCGCCGGGGCGTTTCGACATCGACGCCGAGCGCCCCGCCGAGCGTGACGGCGAGCACCACCAGGCCAGCGGTGTGTGCGATGTTGAATTGAAGCTCGGGCATTC
>JBMFWZ010000127.1:0-8598 GCA_049964755.1 Steroidobacteraceae bacterium
CGCCAAACGATGCTCTCCTCAGCCGGCCGATTGGGCCCGGGTGCAGTAAGAATGGCTGAATTCCCACGGCAAGTTCGGATCGGATTGTAGCGCACGCGCCACGCGCGAACGGCCGTGCTGCCGGCCGTGCAATGCCGCCGGGCGCCGCAGAGCCGCGCCGGTGTCGTACCACGCCGATGAACGTTCAGTACCCATTGAACTCCTCCAGAGCACCGCAGGACTCACGGTCCTGTCCCCTTATATCCGGTCGAGCCGTGGGAAAGGTTTCAAGGTCGCGTTGGAATTGCGCCCAAGGGCGCGGCCGCCGGCGGATCGTTGCGGCGCAGCGAGCCCCGTCAACCACTCTTGAACTTCTACGACGCCGGTCGTACGCTCCCTGAGTACGACAGAGGTCGTAAAGAGGGTCAGATGCGGCAGGTTCGGGACACACAAGAGCAGATCGAGCGCCGCGCAGGCGCTGCCAGGGCACCGTCGGGGTGGACGTCCATTGGCCGGCGCAGCAGCGGCGCCCGTGCGGCGGGCCGGTCCGTGTGGTGTACCGATGTCGCGCCGCAGTGCCGGCCTGCACCGCTCGCTCGGGCGCAGGACAGCGGAAACTCGCACCGGCACGGCATCCTCGGCGCCTCGTGGTGGCGGCGCGCGCTGATCGTGTCGATCGTCTCGTCGCTGCCGGCGGGGGGCGCACTGGCCTGCAGCGAGGTGCCGCCGCCGCGCACCGCAGTTCTGTCGCTGGCCAGTGCGGTGGCAAGCGCTCTGTGCGTCGCGCCGCAGATCGAGCAGGCCGCCGATCTGCACCGAGCGGCGCAGTACGGGGCGCGTGCGGGCCGCGCGGCGCTGCTGCCCCGGCTGTCGCTGCTCGGCGGACGGTACTGGAACCAAACACGCAACGGCCAGGCGCTGTTTGCCTCTGCCAACGGTCCGCGCGAGACGGCCGGCTCGGTTGAACTGTCCGTACCGCTGTATTCCCCGCAATTGCTGGCCCTGGATCGGCTTGCCCGGGATCGCGCCGCGCTGGCGGCCGACGAACAGGCCCAGACTCGGCTCACCGTCGCGGCACAGGTCGCCGGCGCCTGGTATCAGCTGGCGTTACTCGGGGCCCGCGTGCGGATTTGGACCAGCACGGTGCATTCGGTGGGCGTCCTGTATCGCGGCACGCGCCAGGAATACGCCGTCGGTGCCGCTGCCGTGCTCGATCTCGCCCAGACGCGCTTGCTGCTGCACAATGCACAAAGCGGGCTTGAGCAGGCGCAGGCGCAACGCAGTGCCGCCCGACGCTCCCTGAATATGCTGCTCGGTCGGGCCGCCTCGGCGCCCTTGGTGCTGCCGCATTTGCTCCCGCCGAAGCGGCCGTTGCCGATGCCCTCGCAGTGGATCGCGCGCGCCGGACAGTCCCAGCCGATGCTGCAGGTGTCCCGCCGGCAGATCGCCCTCGGGCGTGCCCAGGCGCGCAGCCTGCGCGCCGCGCGGCTGCCGTCCCTCACGGCCAACGTCGGCTACGGGGTCGATGCGCCCACGACGCCCACCTCGCGCGATCTGGGCTGGCAGGTCTTTCTCGGCTTCAGCATGCCATTGTTCAATTTTGGCGCGCAGCGCGATCGGATCGCGGACGCCGACAATCAGGTTGCGGCGCTTCGCGCCGCGCGGCGCGCCGTGCTGTTGCAGATTCGCATGACGATCGCGCGCGACTATGGCAGCGCGCAGGCGGCGCACCGTGCGTACCAGCAGGCGCTGAAGCAGCGACGCGATGCCCGCGCCGTCTATGAGATGACGCGCGATGGCTACAAGGCAGGAACCCTCAATGCCCTGGATCTTGCCCAGGCCGAGAGCAGCTGGCTGCAGGCGCGACTGCAGGTGGCCACGACGCTCGCGCTGGTGCATCTGGCGCATACGCAACTGCGGCTCGATGCCGGCACCTATCCTGGAGAACGATCAGCGAGATGAAACCGATGCGTACCCCCTCTGTGCGCAGACCCGTGTCGGGGATGCTTCTCCTGGCCGCCGTTCTGATCGGGTGCTCGGGCACCGCGTGGGCCGCGGTGCCGGTGCAGATCGCACCGGTGCAGCGCTCCTCGTGGCTCAGTCCGATTCACGTCATCGCGCGTGTGCGCAGCGTCAATCACCTGACGTTGAGTGCGCCGCTGAGCGGACGGGTGCGCGAGCCCGCCCGACCGGTCGGTGAGGTGCGCGCCGGAACGTTGCTCGCGCGCGTCAGTCCCCCGGGGCTGCAAGCGAGTCTGCAGGCCGCTCGTACCCAGTTGCGTCTGGCGCAGTTGAACGTGCAGCGCAATCAAACTTTGTATCACGACGGTGTCGTCTCGCTGCAGGTGCTGCAGGGCAGTCGGGCCACCGAGAAGCAGATGCAGGCGCAGGTGCAGGCACTGGAGGGCCAGCTGGCCAATCAAGCGCTGCGCGCGCCGTTCGCCGGTATCGTCAATTATCAGGTTCCCACCGGTGCGGTGGTCAGTGCAGGGACGCCCATCGTGACGCTGGACGGGCGCGGGACGCCGTGGATCGAAGCGCTGATTTCCCCGCGCAGCGCCATGCGGTTGACCCGCGGGCAGCCGGCGCGAATCCGTCTCTCCGGCTGGTCGGGCACCGGACGGGTGCGCAGCATCGGCCACAGCGCCCGTCAGTCCGGACTGGTCGCGCTCTATGTGACGCCGCCGCCGAGCGCACCGCTGCTGCCCGGGGAGTGGGTGCACCTGCGTCTTGAGCAGCCGCCGCGGTCCGCATTCGTGGTGCCCTTGGCCGCCGTGGTCATGCAAGGGGCGAGCGCCGTGGTGTATTGCGACCAGGCGGGGCATGCGCGTGGCGTGCCGGTCCACGTGCTGGGCACCCGTGCGGGTCGGGCCTGGATCGGCGGTGCGCTGCCCGCCGGTGAGCCAGTCGTGGTTCGTGGCGCGGGGCGTCTGATCGACGGTGCTGCGCTGCTCGTGAAGCCATGATCCGCAGCTATTTGAGGTTTCAGTGGGAAAACCGCTACACGGTGGCGGTGTTGTGCGCGGTGTTGCTGCTGGCCGGCTGGGTCGCCTTCGACCGCTTGCCGCGGAGCATCTTTCCGTCGGTGGATTTCCCCAAAGTCTCGGTCATCGTGCATACCGATGATCTGCCGGTCAAATACATGCTGCTGGCGGTCACCGAACCGATGGAGCAGGCCGCGAAGGGGGAACCGGGCGTCACGCTGGTGCGCTCGCAGACCGGCAACGGGCTGACCAAGCTGCACATCTATTTCAGCCGAAACACCAACCCGCAGGCGGCTTATTTGATGCTGCAGGCGCGCCTGGGACACATCCCGCTGCCGCCCGGGGGCGCGATGTCGGTGCGGCTGATGACCCCGAACATCTACCCCCTCGCCGAATATGCGTTGGTGTCGAACTCGGTGGACAGCTCGGCGCTGCAGCCGGTGTTCGCCTTTACACTGCGCCCGGCGATTCTCTCCGTGCGCGGTGTCTACCGAGCGGACTACACGGGCAGAGGATGGCCCGAGGTGCATGTCACCCTCAATCCGCGCCGCCTGGCGCAATACCACCTGAGCGCAGCTCAGGTCGTCGCGGCGCTCCAGGCGCACCAGGGCCCGTTCTACTCCGGAATGCTGCATACGTTCCATCAGCAGTTCATCGTGGCAACGACGCCTCGGCCGGTGAACCCGCAGGCGCTGGCGCGGTTGCAGTTGCCGCTCGGACCGATGGGCGCCGGCGGAACGCGCACGACGCTGCCTCTGGGCGCATTGGGTACAGTGCACACCGGACCGCCGCCGCGCATCCGCGCCGCCGCGGTGGCCGGCTATCGGCATGCACTGATCATCGACGTGTCGGCGCAGCAAGGCGCCAACGAAGTGGCCGTGGCGGCGCGGGTTCGAGCCCGATTGCGCTCGATCGCAAAGCGGCTGCCGGCGCATGTGCACCTGGTGCGCATCTACGCGCTCAGCGGTTTGATCAACTCCAGCTTGCGCGACGTGTGGATCGCACTCGGGCTCGGTAGCCTGATCGCCTTCCTGGTCGTCTACCTGTTTCTAGGTCGCGCGGACGGCGCGATCGCTACGCTGGTCGTGGTGCCGCTGTCGGTGGCGGCCACGATGCTGGTGCTCGAGATGCTCGGCATGGGCATCAACATCATGACCCTGGGGGGCATCACGGCGGCGATCGGTGCTCTGGTGGATCATGCCATCGTGATCGTGGAGCGCGGCGTGCACGGCCTGGAGGGCAACGTGGCCGAGCGCCGCCGGGTGGCCTTGGAGAGAATCGCCGACGTGCTGCCGCTGATGACACTGGCGACGCTCACCTCTTGCGTCATCTTCGTACCGCTGATCTTCCTCTCCGGCACCATTGGCTTGCTGTTTCGCGGCATGGCCGCGGCCGTGGTCGTCTCGCTGGTAACTTCGCAGTTGATCGCGATCGTGATCACACCGGTGTTCGCGATGGCGGTGGCCGGGCGGCCCCGACGCGTACATCGCCTGCCCGGGGAGCGCTGGGCACGGCGCGAATACGGGCGGCTGCTGATTCAGGGGATGCGCCGGCCATGGGTGGCCGCGCCGGTGGCCGCGGGGTTGCTCGCCCTGGCGGTCGCGGGTGCGTGGAGCCTGCCGACGGCGTTCCTGCCCCATTGGGACGAGGGCATCTTCGTCGTGCCGTATCGCACGCCCGTTGGCACGGGGGTGCGCGAAACGACTCGGGTCGGACGGGATCTGATGCGCATTGCGCTGCGCAACCCGAGCGTCGCGCGCGTGTCGTTGGTGGTCGGGCGCGGACTCGGCAATCCGTACGCGACGCCGAACAAGGGCGGCATCACCGTCGTTCTGAAGTCGCATCGCAGCCAGAGTGCCCGTCAGGTCATGCGCCAGTTGCGCAAGCGCTTCCGGGCTGCCGTCCCGGACCTGACCACGCTCGAGACCATGCAGGTGATGATCAATCGGCTCGGCAATCTGTCCGGCTCGCACGCGCCGCTGGTCGTGGAGCTGTTCGGCAAGCGCTCCATCGAACTGCATGACGCTGGGCTGCATCTGCTCGCCGCGCTGCAGGCGAGCCACGACTTTCATTCGGTGGTCTTCAAGTCCCCGTCTGCCGGACCAGAGCTGCAGGTGACGCCCGACAGCCTCTCGGTGCTGCGCGGACTGACCCCCGTGGCGTTGGCCAACCAGCTGCTGACGCGCCACTGGGGGCGACGAGCGGGGTTTCTGCTGCAGGGTGAGCAGATTGTGCCCATTCGCGTCTCGGAGACTGGCACCGCGAACCGTACCCCGATGAATTATGCCGACACGCAGGTGCGCCTGCCGGATGGGCGTCTGGCGCCGCTCTCGCAGGTGGCGCACGTGCATCTGCAAGGCATCGTGCCGTACGTGACTCACCAGAACCTCGTGCCATACGACACGATCAAGCTCAATCCGATCGCGGGCGAGGGTCTCTCGGTGGCCGCGCGGCGTGCCGAGCGGATCATCGCCAAAGTTGGATTGCCGAGCGGTGTCAGCAGTACCATCGGCGGCTATTACCGCGAACAGCAGAAGAGCTTCAGCCAGATGTTGCTCATTCTCGGCGCTGCACTGTTGATCCTGCTGGTGCTGCTCGGCTATCAGTTCGCCAGCCAGAAAGCCGCGATGGTTGCGATCGCCTCCATCGCGTTGACGGCAGCCGGAACCGTGTTAGCTTTGCTCGCCACCGGCACCGATCTTGACAGCACTGCGTTCCTCGGCATGCTGCTGGTGTTCGCCATTGCGGTGAACAACGTGATCCTGATCTTCTCCCGCGCGCAGCAGCTCGATCGTGGCACACCGAGACCGAAGAGTGTCGCGCTCGCCGCGCAGCAGCGTCTGCGGCCGATCGTCATGACCATGCTCGCCGATGTGCTCGGCTTTCTGCCGCTCGCGTTCGGGATCGGCCGCGGCACCGATTTGCTGCGTCCGCTCGCGATCGCCGTCATGGGTGGGCTGCTCATCGGCACCGTCATGACGTTGTGGCTTGCGCCGGTGTTGTACGCGGCGTGGTGGCGCGCGCCGGTCGGCTCAGCGTCGCGCGCTGCGGACCCTCAGGTCTGAGCGGTCAAAGCCGTGGCGCGGCGCGAGCCGCGGCACCGGGCGGGGGGAGCGCAACGGGCGCGGCGGCCGTGAGCAGGCGAAGGACGAGCCGATTGAGCCGCGGGACGTCGACTGCAAAGACCACGTGCACGGGCCGTTCGCCGAGATCTGGGCCCTCACCGGGTGGCCAGCTGAGCGTGGCGCCGTAATTGGCGGTGGGGCTGGTGTCGACGTCCACCAGCAGGGTCTTTTCGCGAGTGATGAGCGCCGGATCCAGCCAGACGGCGATGGCGGTTTCGTCCCAGAGCGGATAGACCTGGCCGAAGCGGGCGAGATAGCGATCGAACGGCGCGCGGCCGCGGCCGACGTCCTGGATCATCTGGCGAGACATGAGCGTGGGACTCGTGGCATCGAGCGGCACTTCGGTGATCCGGCGCCAGGGCTGATGCAACACGATCGAAGCGGCCTCGGGATCGAAGCGCATGTTGAACTCGACTCTTGGGCTGTTCTCGTAGGCGCTGGGGTGGGCAAAGGGGGTTTGGGCGGCCTGCGGGTTGAAGCTTCCCCCCATGAAGACCAGTTGCTGGGCGAGGGATGCGAACTGCGGATCGAGCCTCGCGGCGATCGCCAAGTCGGTCAGCGGACCGGCAGCGATGATCGTCACCTGGTGCGGATAGCGGTGCACCATTTGAATGAGAAACTGCGCGGCGCTCTGCGACTGCGCGTGAATCGACGGTGCGCCCTCGGGCAGCGGTGGCACCCAGTCGGGTCGATTCGGGTGCAAGGGCGTCGGGTCGACCGTGCCTTCCGCGGGCCAGTGGCGCATGTAGGCGCCGTCATAGAAGAGCTTGCCGTACTGGTGCTCCCAGGCTCTGTTGCGCCGTCGCGAGTTCAGCAGCGGAAAGACCGCGCCGGGATACACTGGGACTGATGCACGGTGGGCAATCTGCAACGCCCGCAGAATGTGCGCCACCTCTTCATCTCGCCAGCCATCGCCCGTGGGCACGGTGATGCCGAGCAGGTTGATGCTGCGATCCTGCAGGAGCATCAGGCTCGCCTGGATATTGGTCCCGCCGGGACCCATTTCGTCTTCGTCGAAGATCACCTTCGGACGTGCCGCCGTGCTCGGGTGTGTCGTCGGCAGGCCGCGCCCGATGACCGGTGCGCACAGCAGCGCGCTGCACAGGGCTGCGATCCGGGCAGTCGTCAAACGTCGAGTGCTCATCGATGAGTCTCCGTGGGCGATCACGCGTTAAGAGGGCTGCGGGCTCGCGCATCCTCGCAGGCATGCCGGCCGTTGAGCAATGAGAAGACTCGCCGGTCGTGCTCAGGTCGCGCGCGCGAGCACAATCAGACCGAGACCGCAGAGGAAACAGAGGAACATCGCCGTGAGCAGCGCCCTGACGCCGCGGGCTGGGGGCTTGAACTCTCGCCAAACGAATACGCCCCACAGCGCCGCGATCATGGTTGCGCCCTGACCGAGGCCGTACGAAATCGCGAACCCGGCGCGACCGGAGGCGATGAGATTGAGCGACATGCCGATGCCCCACACGACGCCGCCGAAAATGCCGGCAAGATGCATGCGCAGGCTGCCACGCCGGTACTGGACAAACGGCACGGGCTCACCCATGACCGGGAATCGCATCGCGAGCGGATTCCACAGAAACGTGCTCAGAGAGACGCCGATCGCGAAGACGAACACGGCGGCATAGCTGCCCATGAGGCCACTGACAGGATGGGCCGGATCCGGGTACATGGCGGCGGCCACGAAGCGATAGAACACCCCCATGAAGATCCCGCTCGCGATCGACAGCACCAGACCTTTGGCGCTGACCCGCAGGGCGCGCCGGGATTGGCGCCGATAGGCCTCGGCGTCCAGGCCGATGGCCAGGCTCACCAGCGCGACGCCCGCGCCGAGCAGCAGCGGATTGCCGAGCGGAACCGCCACGTAGTTGAGGATGACCCCGAGCACCAGTGCCAGCCCGATGGCGACCGGGAAGGCGACCGCCATGCCGGCGACCTCGATGGCCGCGACCAGCAGGATATTGGCAAGGTTGAACACTGCCCCCCCGAGCAGCGCATGGGCGAGACTGGAGCGGCTCGCTTGGGCCAGATCAGCGAAGAACGATCGACTGTCGTGCCCCGCCGTGCCAAGCGTGACGCCGAACAGTGCGGCGATCAGCAGTACGCCGAGCGCGTAGTCCCAGTAAAGGAGCTCGAATCGCCATGAGGCGGGGGCGAGTTTGCGCGTGTTGGCCCAGGAGCCCCAGCAGAGCATCGTGAGGACCGTGAGGGCTACGGCAAGAGAGTAACTCTGGACGATGTACATCGCGTGAAGCTCCCAGCAGTGTGCGGCGGCTCTAGTGGCGGCGGGCCCACTCGGCATCAACTTCCGCGCGCTGCGCGAATGACTTTTGCGCACCGACCCGAGTCGCAGACAGCGCGGCGTAGAGATTGGCGCGAGTCACCGCGTCCCGTTCGGCCATGCCCTCGGTCAAAAATGTGGCCAGACTGCCGATGAACGCATCGCCGGCGCCGGTGGTGTCGATGACTGGGACCGAGAAGCCGGGGAGGTGAACGCGCAGTTCGCG
>JBMFWZ010000128.1:0-257 GCA_049964755.1 Steroidobacteraceae bacterium
CTTCTCATCGCCGCGCACGCCCGGGCGCTCGATCTGACCGTCGTGACGGACAATGTACGTGAGTTTTCCCGTGTTCCAGACTTACGCGTTGAAAACTGGCTACCTCGATGAAGGATCAGCCCAGTCCGTATCGCGATGATGCGTCGGGCTCCGCGAACGTTTGCGGGAGTGCCCTCCTCGGTCGCACGGGGAATGACCTGTGCGCTCGACATCAACCGATAACGCAACGAGTTGGTAGGAAAGAAGCGCGGATGCGC
>JBMFWZ010000128.1:267-8538 GCA_049964755.1 Steroidobacteraceae bacterium
TGGGATTCGAACCCACGTGCCGGTTTTACCCGACCATCCGATTTCGAGTCGGCGCCGTTATGACCGCTTCGGTACCTCTCCCCCGGGTCGGTGATATTATAGCGGTATATTTTTGGCTCTGTGGAGTCGGGTTTTGGCGCGAAGACGCATCCATGCACGCTTCGGACGGACCGCATTCAGGATAGGGACAGTAGCAGCGGTCACGGCCATGGCGATTCTGTCGCACGGTTCGCGCAGCCAAACGGTGCTTGAACGAATCCGTGCCCGGGGAGAGTTGCGCGTCGCGACGCTGAATCTCCCCACCTGCTACTACATTGGTCCTAAGGGTCCGACCGGCCTCGAGTACGACCTGGCCAAGGATTTCGCGCACGATCTTGGCGTGAAATTGACGATCGTCCCGGTGCCCGACGAGGCGGCGCTGCGCGCGGCACTTGCCTCGGGGCGGGCTGACATCGCCGCGGCCCAGATCACCGCGGATGCGGCCTGGCGCGATGTGGGCGAACCCGCCGCGCCGTACGCCGAAGTCCCGCAGCTGGTGATCTACCGAAACGGCGAACCGGCACCGCAAAATCTGCCGCAGCTGCAGTATGCGAAGCTGGTAGTCCGCGCGCACAGCCCGCAGGTCGAGGTCCTGAAGCAGTTGAGGCTGGTCGCTCCGTTCCTGCAATGGGAGGCGACCAAGACCGGCAACACGCCGCTGCAAGACGTCGCCTCGGGCGAAGTCGGATACGCCGTGGTCGATGGGCGCGCCTATGCGTACGCGCACCACTTGTATCCGGACGTGCGCGTGGCGTTCTCGCTGCCGCAGAAGCGCCCGATCCAGTGGGTGGTGCGTCCGGATGCACCGGATCTGCTGCACGCCGTCAATCATTACTTCCGCACGCTGCGCGCCACCGGGCAACTGACTGCACTGATGCAGCGCGAGTCCGGGAATACCGGCAATTTCCCCTACGAGCGTTCTCGTCTGTTCCAGATTTATCTGGTGCAGCGCCTGCCTCTGTACCGCAAGTGGTTCGAGGCCGCCGCCGAGCGCTACCACCTTGAATGGCGGCTGCTCGCGGCCATCGGCTTCCAGGAATCGCGATGGAACCCGGCAGCCATCTCAACCACCGGCGCCGCCGGGGTGATGATGCTCACCTCCGATACGGCCCAGGAGATGGGGATCGATGACCGCGCCGACGCCAAGGCGAACATTTTCGCCGGCGCGCGCTATTTCAAGCAGGTCCTGGAGATGATTCCGAAACACATTCCGGAGCCGGACCGCACCTGGTTCGCGATCGCCTCGTACAACGTGGGATTCGGCCACGTCGAGGACGCCCGCGTGCTGGCTCAGCGGATGGGCAAGAACCCGGACTCTTGGGCGGCCGTGCGGCGGGTGCTGCCGCTGCTGACCGATCCGCGCTGGTACGACCAGGCCAAATATGGCTACGCTCAAGGCTGGCAGCCGGTCGAATACGTGGCTCGCGTGCGTGAATTCCTGCGCCTGCTCGAGTGGGCTCCCGAAAGTGGCGTCCTGGTGCAGACGGCCGATGCAAATGCCAACGCGCCTGTCGCCAACCTCTCCGGCAGCTGAACGGCGCCGTTAAGCGCGGCGCGCGGCAAAAAAGGACTGCAGCAGCGCGCTGCACTCCTGCATGAGTACGCCGCCGAACACATCGACCCGGTGATTGAGCGCCGGCACCGCGAATACATTCAGGATGCTACCGGCCGCTCCGGCCTTCGGATCCCAGGCGCCGAACACCACTCGCCGCACCCGTGCGTGCACGATCGCGGCCGCGCACATGGCACACGGTTCGAGCGTCACGTACAGCGTCGTGTCCGTCAGGCGATAACTGCCGAGCTCGCGACCGCCGGCGCGCAGCGCTTCGATCTCCGCGTGCGCCGTCGGATCGGAGGCGCCGATCGGACGATTGGCGCCCACAGCGAGCACCCCCTCGTCCCGCACCAGCACCGCGCCCACCGGCACCTCCCCCTCGCGGCCGGCCCGCTCCGCCTGCTCGATGGCAAGGCGCATGAACTCGATGTCGCTCGGCACGACTTTCAGCCCTTCTCGTCAGGTCCGAGCACGCGCCCGACCCGCGCGCGTAGGCGTCCGCTCGCGAGGCGTGCCTCGATCTGCTCCCCCGGACTCACGGTCGCAGCGTCCCGCAGCAACGAGCCGTCGGCACGGGTCACGATGGCAAAGCCGCGCGCCAATGTCGCCAGAGGACTGGCCGTCTGCAGCGTGCGGTGCGCGAGCATCACCCGGTGGTCCAGTCGCGAGAGCTGCACGCTCATCTGCCGCTCGAGCCGCGCCGCGAGCGAATCGATGCGCGCCCATAGCTCGCCCATGCGCCGCTGCGGGGAATGCGGCAGCAGCCGAGCCTCGCAGCGCGTCAGACGATGGCGAGCGTCCTGTACGGCGCCGCGCACAGCCAGCGTCAGACGCTGCTCCAAGTCATCGAGCCGTTGCCCCTGGTGAGCCAGGCGCAGCCCCGGATCGGCCCGGGTGAGACGCGCAGTGGCCGCCTCGAACCGCGCCACGGCCGCGCGCAACTCGCGATTCATGGTCGCGCCGAGGCGCGCGCTCGTGCGTTCGAGCGCCTCGAGCAGCGCCTGTCGGTCCGGCGCGACCAGCTCCGCGGCGCCCGAGGGCGTCGGTGCCCGCGCATCGGCCGCAAAATCCGCGATGGTGAAGTCGATCTCGTGGCCCACGCCGCTCACGACCGGTACGGCGCAGGCACGGATGGCGCGCGCCAGGCGCTCATCGTTGAATGCCCACAGGTCCTCGAGCGAACCGCCACCTCGCGCCAGGATGAGCACGTCGCAATCGGCGCGCTGCGAGGCGAGCGCGAGTGCCTCGACGATCGCCGGGGCGGCCGCCGCGCCTTGCACCGGAACCGGATAGATGCGCACCGCCGCCGGCGGGAAGCGCCGCGCCAGGATGTGTAGCACGTCGCGGATCGCCGCCCCGGTGGGGGAGGTCACCACGCCGATGCGCCGCGGGAAAGGTGGCAGCGCGCGCTTTGCCTCGCGCGCGAACAGCCCCTCGGCGGCAAGCTTTGCCTTGAGCCGCTCGAATTCGCGCTGCAGGGCCCCGACACCCGCCTCCTCGAGATGCTCGACGATGAGCTGATAGTCCCCGCGCGGCTCGTACAGGCTCACCCGTCCACGGGCCAGGACCTGCTGCCCGGCCTTTGGAGTGAAGGCCACCCCGGAGGTGCGCATGCGAAACATGGCGCAGCGCACCTGCGCCTCGCGGTCCTTGAGGGAGAAATACCAGTGTCCCGAGGCGGGCTGAGCGAGATTGGACAGCTCGCCCTCGACCCACACCACACCGAGGCCGCGCTCGAGCAGGGTGCGCACCTCCCGGTTCAACCGAGCGACGGTAAATACTGCGGGGGTGGGCGCCGCGGCGCTCTCACCCATGACATCGGCGCTGGACATGGGCGAACCATACCACCGAGGTTTACCGGCGGGCTGCCGATGCGTAGAATTAGCTATGCGAATTCTCGAACAAGCCCTGACGTTCGACGACGTCTTACTCGTCCCCGCCTACTCGGAAATTCTGCCCCGCGAGGTGGACCTGTCCACCCAGCTCACGCGGCGCATCCGTCTGAACCTGCCGCTGCTGTCGGCGGCCATGGACACCGTGACCGAGGCGCGCCTGGCGATCACCATCGCCCAGGAAGGCGGCATCGGCATCGTACACAAGAGCATGAGCATCGAAGCCCAGGCGCGCGAGGTCGGCCGGGTCAAGAAATTCGAAAGCGGCCTGATCACCGATCCGATCACCGTCCCGCCCACGATGACCATCCGCGAGGTGCTGGACCTGACGCATGCGCGCGGCATCTCCGGAGTACCCGTGGTGCTCGGACGCAAGGTCGTTGGCATCGTCACCCACCGCGACCTGCGTTTCGAACTAAAGCTCGACGCCCCGGTGTCCTCGGTGATGACGCCAAAGGAGCGCCTGATCACCGTACGCGAGACGACGCCCCGAGATGAAGTGCTGGCGCTGCTGCACAAACACCGCATCGAGAAGGTGCTGGTGGTCAACGGCGAGCAGGAACTCGCCGGCATGATCACCGTGAAGGACATTCAGAAGGCGAAGGAATTTCCTCGCGCTTGCAAGGACGAGGGCGGGCGGCTGCGCGTCGGGGCGGCCGTCGGGACCACCGTCGATACCTTGGACCGGGTCGCTGCGCTGCGAGAGACGGGCGTCGATGTGGTGGTCGTCGATACCGCGCACGGTCACTCGCGCGGGGTCCTCCACACCGTGGCACAGATCAAGAAGCGCTGGCCCGAGCAGCAGGTCATCGCCGGGAATATTGCGACCGCCGAAGCGGCGCGCGCCCTGGTGGATGCCGGTGCGGATGCCGTCAAGGTCGGCATCGGACCGGGTTCGATTTGCACGACTCGCATCGTTGCCGGAGTGGGCGTCCCGCAAATCTCCGCGGTGTCCAACGTGGCCGAGGCGCTGCGCGACACCGACGTGCCCCTGATCTCCGACGGCGGCATCCGATTCTCCGGTGACATCGCCAAGGCCATCGTCGCCGGCGCGCACACGGTCATGATTGGGAGCCTGTTCGCCGGCACGGAAGAATCCCCGGGCGAGGTGGAGCTCTACCAGGGTGCCTCCTACAAGTCCTATCGCGGCATGGGCTCTCTCGGTGCGATGGCCGAGCGCCACGGATCGGCCGACCGTTACTTCCAGGATGCGGCCACCGAGCTCGAGAAGCTGGTCCCCGAGGGCGTCGAAGGACGCGTGCCGTACAAAGGCAGCGTCGTCACCATCCTCCAGCAACTCGCTGGCGGGCTGCGCGCCGCGATGGGCTACACCGGCAGCCGCGACATCACCGAGATGCGCACCCGCCCGGTGTTCGTGCGGGTCACGACCGCCGGCATGCGCGAGAGCCACGTTCACGACGTCTCGATCACCAAGGAAGCGCCCAATTACCGGGTGTCCTGATCCTGATGCCCCGCACCCGACCGACTCGAACCGCGGCCGAGCCGCATACGGCATGAACACCTCCGCTCCGGCCGCTGCGCCACTCCAGGACATCCACTCCGACCGCATCCTGATCCTCGACTTCGGCGCGCAGTACACGCAGCTCATTGCGCGGCGCGTGCGCGAATTCGGGGTGTATTGCGAGATTCACCCGTGGGACCTCTCGACGGAGGAGGTGCGCGCATTCAGGCCGCGCGGCGTCATTCTGTCGGGCGGACCGGAATCGGTCCTCGCCGCCGCGTCTCCCCGGGCGCCGGAGTCGGTCTACGCCCTCGGGGTACCGGTGCTCGGCATCTGCTACGGCATGCAAACCATGGCCCACCAGCTCGGTGGAAAGGTGACGGGCTCGGCCGAGCGGGAGTTCGGCTACGCGCAAGTCACTCTGACGGCCTCCTGCCGCCTGCTTGAGGGCATCGAGGACCGGCAGGATGCCCAGGGACGCCCCGTGCTCGATGTGTGGATGAGCCACGGCGATCACGTCGAGGAGCTGCCCGAGGGCTTCAGTGGGTTCGGTGCAACCGCCAGCATCCCCTACGCGGCGATGTGCGACGAACAGCGGCGCTTCTATGGCGTGCAGTTCCACCCGGAGGTCACCCACACGTCCCAGGGCACACGGCTGCTCGAGCGCTTCGTGCGCGAGATCTGCGGCTGCGCGGCGCTCTGGAACACCGGGAACATTATCGAGGATGCCATCGAGCGGGTGCGGGCCCAAGTGGGCACCGGGAACGTGCTGCTCGGCCTCTCCGGCGGCGTCGACTCCTCCGTCGTCGCCGCGCTGCTGCACCGCGCCATCGGCGCTCAGCTGGTCTGCGTATTCGTCGATCACGGCCTGTTGCGTCTGGGCGAAGGCGATCAGGTGATGGCCACCTTCGCTGAACACTTGGGCGTGCGGGTCATCCGCATCGATGCTGAAGAGCGCTTTCTCAGCGCGCTCGCCGGCATCACCGACCCGGAGGCCAAACGCAAGATCATCGGCCGCACTTTCGTCGAGGTGTTCGACGAGGAGGCGCGCAAACTCACCGGCGTGAAGTTCCTGGCCCAGGGCACGATCTACCCTGATGTCATCGAGTCGGCCGGTGCTCGCACCGGCAAGGCGCATGTCATCAAGTCGCATCACAACGTCGGCGGGCTGCCGGAGAAGATGCACCTGAAACTCGTCGAACCGCTGCGCGAACTGTTCAAGGACGAGGTGCGGCGGCTCGGCATCGAACTCGGGCTGCCGCGCGAGATGGTCTACCGCCACCCCTTCCCCGGCCCTGGACTCGGGGTGCGCATTCTCGGCGAAGTGCACAAACCGTACGCAGATCTGCTGCGCCGCGCGGACGCGATCTTCATCGAGGAGCTGCGCCGGCACGAACTCTACGACCGCACCAGCCAGGCGTTCGCGGTATTTCTTCCGGTCCGTTCAGTGGGTGTCATGGGCGACGGGCGTCGTTACGATTACGTCATCGCACTGCGCGCAGTGGAGACCATCGATTTCATGACCGCGCACTGGGCACGGCTGCCCTATGAGTTTCTCGACTTGGTCTCGCGCCGCATCGTGAATGAGGTCGACGGCATTTCGCGTGTCGTGTACGACGTGAGCGGCAAGCCGCCCGCGACCATAGAGTGGGAGTGACTTTCGCCTTCGATCGCCACCTTTCGCCATCGATCGGAAAAGACCTCCCTCGGACCACCCGCGGCCACAAAAGATCCACGGTCCGGGATGATTGCGCCTCCAGCGATGACGGTCGCGCATGATCGCGCCTCCTTGCACAGAGGCCCTTTGATGGGCGCTTGACATTAACGTTACAAACGTTAATATATTTAACGTTATGGACGTTAATAGTCGTAACCAGTTGTTTTCCAAGGGTGAAATAGATCGAGATGACCTGTGGCCGAAGCTCACAGAGTATCGCGATCAGCCCTGCACGTTTCGTTTCAGTTTTGGACTCGACGAACTACCGACAGAAGCCGGGATTATCCTGATTCGAGGGCCGCGGCAATTCGGCAAAAGTACCTGGCTCGAGCTTGAAATCAAACGAACCCTCGAGACGCATGGCGCAGGCTCAGCATACTTCCTTAACGGTGATGACATTACTGATGCCGACGAATTGGAGATTCGGGTGGCGGAGGTGGTCTCGCTGTTTCGCCCCAATGTCGACGTGCGACGGCTATTTATCGATGAAATATCCGCCGTGCCCTACTGGGAGCGGGCACTAAAGCGGCTTGTCGACCGCGGTCAACTTCGCAACGTACTCGTGGTCACTACGGGTTCAAAGGCGACTGACATCCGTCGCGGCTCCGAACGACTTCCCGGCAGGAAGGGAAAGCTTGCGCGAACCGACTACCTATTCACTGGGGTGTCCTACAAGGACTTTCACTCTCAGTTCCGCGATGAGTTGGGAGATGATACTTGGAAAGCCTATCTTTTAAGCGGCGCGTCGCCGATTGCCGCGATGGAAATTCGGCAGCGAGAGCGAGTCCCGGAGTACTTCTTTGAGATTATTCGTGACTGGATCATCGGTGAGATCGTCAGAAGCGGACGGTCGCGGCAGTTTCTGCTCGCATTGATGCGAACGCTGTTCGCTCAGGGCGGCTCACGAACGGGATATATGAAGTTAGCGCGTGAGTCAGGTCTCGCAAACAACACGCTTGCTGCTGAGTACGTCGAACAGCTGTCGGATCTGTTGGCGGTCATTCCCTCGTATCAATGGGATGCGGACAAAGACGTGCCGCTCCAGCGTCGGCCCGCAAAGTTTCATTTCGTCAATCTGTCCGTTGCGCTCTCCTTCAGCCCGAACAGAATGACGCAGATTAGTGATTTCGATGCTCTTGAGCCTCAGGAACGGGCGAAGTGGATCGAATGGCTCGTCGCTCAGGAACTGTTTCGGCGGCAATGTATCGCCGGTGTGGAGGACCCGGAGGCCATTTGGTATTGGGCATCAAAAGAGCACGAGATCGATTTTGTAGATGCCAGCAGAAACCTGTACGAAGTAAAATCAGGTCGGTCGGGTCCGTTAGACTTCCTTTGGTTTGCGAAATCCCTTCCGAAGCGCAGGGTACTCGCCATTGGAAACGGTGAGTTTCATTCTGCCGTCGTCAAAGGGATTACGATCGAGCAATTCTTGCTCGCCGACGGGTTTCCACATCCTTATTCAGGGCAAGTCGACAATCCTGACATCTACAATGAATACGGCCGCTTGTTCTGAACCTCGAGAGTGCCGAGTTCTCGGTTACTTCGCGGCGGCGTCTGACTTACATTCGTAGTCGTCGAGCCACCGTTCGGTGAGCCGGTCGAGCAC
>JBMFWZ010000129.1:0-8446 GCA_049964755.1 Steroidobacteraceae bacterium
CCGATTTGCCGCAGCCACAGACCACGTTACGCCATATGACCGCCTCGGACTGAGCGATGCGGCCGTCGAGCAGCTGCTGCGCACCGGCGCTCAGCGCCCGGCGCTGGAGGCGTATTTCGGGCTCGGCGAATACCAGGAGCTTGCGCAGCTCGCGACCGTCGCGGCGCAGCGCCCGAGCCATGTGTCGCTCCCGCACGTGCTCATCGTGCCCGGTATTCTCGGCTCGCTGCTCGGTTTGCGCCGGCGCGCACCCCTGCCGGACGATGTGTTGTGGCTCGACCCACTGGATATCCAGGCCGGGCGGCTCGCGCTCCTCGATCCGCACTCCGGCGCACCGGTCGAGCCGCTCGGCGCGGTCCTGTACTCGCACTTGAAACTCAAACTCCGGCTGCGTGCCGCGGGGTTCCCCGTCACGCTGTACGCCTACGATTGGCGCGAGGACATTCTGACGCTCGGGGAATCGCTCGCGGCTCGGCTGCGCGAGCATGCGCCGCGACCCATGGCGATTGTCGCGCACAGCATGGGCGGGCTCGTCAGCCGCATCGCGCTCGCACAGGAGGGCACGGCGCACGTCACGCGCGGCGTGCTGCTCGGGACACCTAACTTCGGTGCGTTCGCTCCGCTGCAGGCGCTGCGCGGCACCTATGCGGTGGTGCGCAACATCGCGCGGCTCGATCTCGGCAGCTCCGCCCAAGTGCTGGCCGAGCGTGTCTTTGGTGCCTTTCCGAGCCTCTATCAGATGTTGCCGCCGGCCAGCGATGGACTCGACCTGACGGATCCTCGGCACTGGCCGGACTGCGGGCCGGCGCCTCGGCCGGCGCTGCTGGAGCGCGCGCGCCGCTTTCACCAGGCGCTGCCGGCGCCGGACGAGCGGCTCACGGTGATCGCGGGCGTCGGCGGCAAGACGGTGACCGCGGTGGCGCGCGACGCGGACGGGTTCCGATACACGGTCACGCGCGGCGGCGATGGCACCGTTCCTGCCGTCAGTGCCGCGCCACCGGGCGTGCAGACGTACTACACGCACGCCTCGCACAGTGATCTGACCCGCGACGGGCAGGTGGCCGCAGCGATTGTTGATGTGCTGACCTCCGGCATCACCACACGCTTGCCGACACGCTGGTCGAGCCGCGCCCGCGCTAGGGCCGAGATCAGCGATGCACAGCTGGCACGCCTGCCGGCGGCCAAGCTGCATTGGGCGCGGCTCACCGCACGCCAGCGGCAGAGATTTCTCGACGACCTCAACGAGTCGCCGCCCCTGCGGTTGCGTGTGCCGCGGCCCGTCTGAGCGGCGCGGCGCTCAGATCTGCTCTGCGGTCCCCGCCAGCACGCTCTCGGCGCCTCCCTCGACGATCTGGGCGAGTCCGAGCGCCTGCGGCAGCACCTGCCGGGCATAAAAGTGCGCGGTGCGGATTTTCGCCTCGTAGAACGCCCGGTCATCCCCGTCGCGTCCCGCTGCGGCGAGCGCTGCGGACTTCGCGAGCTGCCAGCCGCCGATCGTCACCCCACAGAGCTTCAGGTAGGGCACGGAGACGGCCAATCCGCGCGCGGCGTCCGCCGCCATGGCCTCGAGCAATGCCCGCGTCGCGCGCTCGAGCAGCGCGACGCCCTGCAGGGCGGCCTCGCGAGTCTGGAGCACTGCGGGCACCGTGGTCTCGATTGCGCGCAGCTCAGCGGCCATGTCCAACAGCAGGCTCCTCATCGCCGCGCCGCGGTCCCGTGCGAGCTTGCGGCCCAACAGGTCGTTGGACTGGATCCCCGTGGTTCCTTCGTAAATCGTCGTGATGCGCACATCGCGCACATACTGCGCCGCGCCGGTCTCCTCCACGAACCCCATACCCCCGTGCACCTGCACGCCGAGCGCCGCGGTCTCATTGCCACTCTCCGTACACCAGCCTTTGACGATCGGGATGAGCAGGTCGCCGCGCTCGAGCGCCGCGCGACGGATTCCCTCGTCCGGGTGATGGGCACCCAGATCGAGCTGCAGGCCCGCGTACAGGGCGAGTGCGCGCGACGCCTCGGTACAGGACTTCATCGTCAGCAGCATGCGTCGCACGTCCGGGTGTTCGATGATCGGTGTCGGGCTGGGGGCACCCGGCGGTCTGCCCTGGACGCGCGCGCGGGCGAATTCGGCCGCCCGTTGGAAGGCACGCTCCCCGACGGCGTAGCCCTCGACCCCGACGGCGAGTCGCGCGGTGTTCATCATGACGAACATGTATTCCAGGCCGTGGTTCGCCTCCCCGACCAGGTAGCCGACCGCGCCCCGGTCATGGCCGTACTCCATCACGCAGGTCGGGCTGGCGTGGATGCCGAGCTTGTGCTCGATCGACGTGCAGCGCACTTCGTTGCGTTCGCCGAGCGAGCCGTCGGGACCGATCAGGACCTTCGGCACGATGAACAGCGAGATGCCCTTGACCCCTGCCGGTGCGCCCTCGATGCGTGCGAGCACCATGTGGACCGTGTTCTCGGTCAGATCGTGCTCGCCCCAGGTGATGAAGATTTTCTGACCGAACACTCGGAAGTGATCTCCCTCGGGGGTGGCGCGAGTGCGGATCAGGGCTAAATCCGACCCGGCCTGTGGCTCGGTCAACACCATCGTGCCGGTCCACTCCCCGCTGATCATCTTCGGCAGATACTGCTGCTTGATTTGCTCCGAGGCGCACAGCGACAGCGCGTGCACCGCACCGTGGGTGAGCATCGGACAGAGCTTGAATGCCAGATTGGCCGAGGCCAGGATCTCCTGCACGGCGTTGTTCAGCGCCTGCGGTACCGGCTGGCCCCCGAAGCACGGGTCGGCCCCGAGCTGCGGCCAGCCGCCCTCGGCGAACTGGCGGTACGCATCCTTGAAGCCCGCAGGCGTGCGCACCCCGTCTGGACTCCAGTGCGCCCCCTCTTGGTCCCCGGTCCGGTTCAGCGGCTCGAGCACCGATTCGGCGAATCGCCCGGCCTCCTCGAGAATGGTGCGGCCGAGCTCGTGCGAGTACTCAGCATAATGCGGGCAGTCGGACAGGGCGGTGGTGCCGAGGAGTTCCTCGAGAACGAAACGCAGCTCTCTCAGGGGCGCGCGATACATGATCAATCTCCGCGGACGGGGGAGTGCAGCCTCTATTTTAACTGTTTTTCCTCGATATCCTACTCCCGAGTAACGTTCCTTCCCACCGGTAGGGTTGCGTCCCGGGATCCTCCGGGCCCGGTAGGGTGAGGTGGGGCACAGGCCGTCCGCGGCGCCCCGCGCGTCCCCTCGGTCGGCTCATATGTCAAACCCCGGGGCGAGCGCCGGGCGAGCGTGGCGCGAATATGACAAGCGGTGATGACAAACATCGCGTTCGCGGCCGTCATCTGTGCGCAAGGTCCGGCGGAACGCGAGGGAGTTCACGGCGCCGCCGGCACCATGGTGTCACTCTTTGCATACACTCCAGATCTTCCACCCGCTCATCCATGGGAAATGTCATGCACGCCGCGGCACTGCACAGCGCTCACTCCGAGGACTCCGGCGCCACCGCGGCGCCGCAGAGCGTCGAGGCGCTCGGCCGGCGCATCTGCGAGGCATTGCCCCCGCTGCGCCTGCACTCGGTCTCCATCTGCGACAACCAGTGCAACGTACTGTGGTTGAGCGAGGGCGCGCTCGGACCGGATGAGCACGCGCTCGTCACCGAAGCGCTGGAGCGCTTCGGGAGCGCCGCTGAGAGCTTCGAGGCGCGCGTCGAGGATGGGCGCGTCGCGGTGTTTCTCGCGGTGCGCGGTGCGCGCGCGGGACTTGCTGGGCTGGTGATGGTCTTGGCCGATACCAAGGCCGGCGGGGAAGGGCTGCTGGGACGTATCGCCACCGGACCGGTTCAGGCTCTGATCCGCGAACTGGGTGCCGCGATCCCGCACGCTCCGGCGCGCCGCATCGATCATGACCCGACCGGCATGCTGCTGTCCCTCGCAGACGAAGCGTCGCCCGTCGAGGCGGCTGCTGCGGCACCCGCGGTGGCGACCGATCTCGCACCTGCGGCGGTGGATGAACTGCTCGCGCACGGCGAACTGTCGCTCGAACTCGAACCCCGGGACATGCATGCAGCGCCGCCGGTGCATGCGCCGAGCCCACCGCCTGAGGCGCCGGTGCTGCACCCGGCACCGCCGGCACCCCCGGCCGCGGCGGCGCCGGCGATCCCCGGCAGCCCCACCGAGAGTGTGGCGCTCGAGGTGATGCCATTCGTCAAATTGCGCAGCGGAGGCCGGATGCGCCGTTTCGAGGTTCTGCCACGCGGTACGCCGCGGCAGAACCGCGACCCGGCCGCCCTAGATGCTCTGGCGATGCAGAGCCTGCTGGCGTGGATGGCCGCACACCGGTCCGATTGGACGCTCGAACCCACCGCGTTCACCCTGAATCTGTCCATCGCGACGCTCGAGGATGAGCAGTTCTTGCGCCAGATCAGCTCCGGTTTCAGCCAAAGCGGCATCTCGCCGGAGAACATCGGGTTCGAGATCGCCGAGCCGCTGTGCACCCAGCGGCGTGCGTCGGTTGAGCGGTTCATCAGCGGGTGCGAGCGGCTCGGCTGCTTCGTCGTGATCGACGGGTTCACCTTCGACTCGGCCGTGGTGTCATTGCTGCGCTCCAAGGCGGTTCGGCTGGTCAAGATCGAGCCGCGGCTGTGTGCAGCCGCGCTGAAAGACAAGCTCGCTCAGGCGGTGGTGGTCGCCATCGTGCAGGCGGTCAAGGTGCTCGGCATTCACTGCGCCGCGCAACAAATCGAAACGCAGCAGGCGCTGCGCTGGCTCACCGCGGTGGGCTGCGACTTCGGCCAGGGATCGATGCTCGCGCGGCCGCGGCCCATTGCGCGGCTGCAGGCCTCCGCGAGTGCCTGAGGGGGCGCATCGTGGGGCGCCGGCGTGGGCCAAGATAGGGTAAGCTGGCGCCCCTCTTCCGCGGCCCCGGAGCGGGTGCGGCGGGCGGAAAACCATGAAGATCAAGACCGTCATCGTCGACGACGAGGCGCTCTCCCGGCGTGGCATTGAACGGCTGCTGCGCCAGACGCCGGATTTCGAAGTGATCGCCGAATGCGGCAATGGCCGTGACGCGGTCGGCGTGATCCAGCACGAGCACCCCGATGTGGTGTTTCTGGATATCCAGATGCCCGTGCTGTCCGGCTTTGAGGTGCTCGCGCGTCTGCCACAGGACAGCGTTCCGCTGGTCGTGTTCGTCACCGCGTTCGACCAGTACGCGCTGCGCGCGTTCGAGGCGCGCGCCGTGGATTATCTGTTGAAGCCCATCGATGAGCGCCGTTTCGAGATGACGCTCGATCGAGTCCGGCAGAACGTGCAAGCACGCCACGCGGTCGATCAGCGCGACAAGCTGATGGAAGTCGTCGCGGAAATCACCGGAAGCGGGGAAATCGAGCTCGAGACAATCCTCGAGCATGGCAGCACGGCGATTGAGGCCAGCCACCCGCAGATACTGCCCATCCGCCAGGGCCGGCACACCGCGCGCGTACCGATCACCTCTATTCAATGGATCGATGCGGCCGGTGATTACATGTGCGTGCATGCCGAGGGCGATACGCACATCCTGCGTGGCACGATGAAAGAGCTCGAGGGAATACTCGATCCGCGCATCTTCCAGCGCGTGCACCGATCCACCATCGTGAACCTGCGCTACGTGAAGAGTTTGCGCGCGCACATGAACGGAGAGTACTTCCTGACGCTCGACGGTGGGCAGGAGCTGAAGCTCTCGCGGACTTATCGGGACAAAATCGAGATCTTCCTCGGCAACAGCCCTCTGCAGCGCAGCGCTACGGAGTAAGCCCGCGGGTCTCGATCAGGATGAGCGCGTACGCAGCACCCGCCACGGCGCGCTGAGCACCGTCTGCATGCGCCGTCCCAGGGTGCCTCTCATTGGTGCGCGCAGGCGGAACCCGATCGCCCGCACGTAATCCGGAACGCTCCAGCGATATCGGGAACCGTCGGGAAAGACGTGGGTATCGCCAGCCTGCAGTCGCCGGCTGACACCGGCGATCTCGACCATCGCGCAGCCCTGCACGATGTGCACGATCTGTTCAGCGGAATACTCCCAGAGGAACCGACCGCTACTGCAATCCCACATGAAGGCTGCGGCGACGCCATCGGCGCTGGTCGCAAGCGGCTTCTCGCGCGCCCGGGGCTCTCCCTCGAGCACCCACTCGCTGGGGATCACGAGCGGCTCGAGTTCATAGGTGTCGCGCCGCCCGGGCAGCGGGCCGTCGAGCGACACGGTCTGCTCGAGCAGGTCGAGTTCCTCCGGCACGGGAGTGGGGTGTCCGGACTCGCGGGGCTGTGGCGGTTTTCCCAAAAGATGCTCTCCACTGCGGCGCCTGCGCTCGTCGGCTCAACCGCCGGCAAAGGATGCGCCAGTGCCGAGCACGCGCCCGGCAGCACATGGCGCGCAGCATACGGGCCGCAGTAGTGGCTTTCCGTGAGTTAGCGCACAGGGCTCCCGGCTGCGCGTCGACGGGCGCCCGGGTGCGGATTCCGCCGCACCCGAGCTCACGTTACACTCATGCACACGCGGGCGAACCATCGTCCGACACGGGCGGTTCCGCCGCCGCTGAGCGAAAGAAGGGGCGTCGCGATGAACCGCATTTGGCTGCAGTCATATCCTCCAGGCGTTCCTCCCGAAGTCGATCTGAAGCGGCTGAGTTCTCTCGGGGAACTGGTGGATCACGCCTGTACGGCGTACCGCGAGCTGCCGGCGTACGAGCAGTTCGGCACGACGCTCAGCTACGGGGAGCTCGATGAGCTCAGTCGCGCCTTTGCGGCCTGGCTGCAATCGGTCGGACTCGCCAAGGGCGACCGGATTGCGATCATGCTGCCCAATTGTCTGCAGTACCCGGTGGTGCTCTTTGGGGCGCTGCGCGCCGGCCTGGTGGTGGTCAATACCAATCCACTCTACACGGGGCGCGAACTCGCTCACCAGCTCGAGGACTCCGGGGCACTGGCGATCGTGGTGTTGGAGAACTTCGCCCATGTCGTCGAAGAAGTGGTGTCGCATACCCAGCTGAAGCACGTTCTGGTGACGGCGGTGGGTGATCTGTTGCCCAAACCGAAGTCTTGGCTGGTCAACTTCGTCGTGCGGCACCGCCGCAAGCAGGTCCCGCCGTGGCACATTGCGCAGGCGGCAGGACTGCGCAGCGTGCTGCGTGCGGGGCGCACTCTGCGCTTTCGCCCCGAGCCGCTCGGCGGCGATGACTTGGCCTTCTTGCAATATACGGGTGGGACGACCGGCGTTGCCAAGGGCGCCATGCTGACGCATGGCAATCTCTGCGCCAACCTTCTCCAGGCGCTCGCCTGGATAGATGGCCACTTCTCGGGCGAGCCCGGCACGCTGATCACGGCGATCCCGCTCTACCACGTGTTCGCGCTCACGGCGAATTGTCTGCTGTTCGCGTACCTGGGCTGGAGGAACGTGCTCATCATCAACGCGCGGGATTTCCCGGCGCTGGTCGCGGAGATGAAGCGTCACAAGTTCGAGTTTTTCAGTGGCGTCAACACGCTCTTCAACGCGTTACTGCATACGCCGGGTTTCGCTGAGGTGGATTTCAGTGAGCTGAAAATCACGCTCGGTGGCGGTATGGCCGTGCAGGCCGCCGTGGCGCAGCGTTGGAAGGAAGTGACCGGCAAGATTCTCAGTCAGGCCTGGGGGTTGACCGAGACATCCCCCGCGGTCGCGATCAACCCCATCGGGGATGACTTCAACGGGTCGGTGGGACTGCCCATTCCTTCGACCGACGTGACGATCAGGGACGATGTGGGCAATGACGTGCCGCTCGGAGAGTCCGGAGAAGTCTGCGTGCGCGGACCGCAGGTGATGCGCGGCTACTGGAATCGACCGGATGAAACCGCTGCGGTGCTTGCGCCCGACGGATGGCTGCGCACCGGGGATATCGGCTACATGAATCCGAAGGGATTTGTCTATCTGCAGGATCGCAAGAAGGACATGATTCTGGTCTCTGGCTTCAACGTCTATCCGAATGAAGTGGAGGAGATCGCGGTGACGCACCCTGCAGTTCTCGAGGCCGCCGCGATCGCGCAGCCCGATGAGCACTCCGGGGAGGTGGTCGCGCTGTTCGTGGTGCCGAAGGATCCGTCGGTCACCGCTCAGGACATCATCGATTTTTGTCGCAAATCACTGGCGGCGTACAAAGTCCCGAGGCATGTCTATTTCCGCAAGGAGCTGCCTAAGAGCAACGTGGGGAAGATCCTGCGCAAGGAACTACGCGCCGAACTCACTGGCTGACTGCTCTCTGCAAAAGAAAACGCCGGCATTTCCAATGGAAATGCCGGCGCTATCGTCTTTTTCTTCGCGTTAGAAATCCGCCGTTTCGACGAATTCTATAAGCAATCTACTACTTCCCGCCGCTACCCTCGACGCCCAGCGCCGTGGTGCTGAGTCCGCTGCCCTCGACGCCCATGGCCGTGGTGGCGCGCCCGC
>JBMFWZ010000130.1:0-8433 GCA_049964755.1 Steroidobacteraceae bacterium
GATCAGTTCATCCCCTGCAGGCCGCGAGGACTCGATCTGTCTCCACACTCCGGGATCGATGGTGCTCATTCGGCAGTCCAGCCGACGGTGCCCACTAGGTAATCGGTGACCGGCTGCGCGCTCGGCGACCGCGGAAACGAAATTGCCACGCCGACAATGTCGCGTGCCGACGCGTCATCAGGATCCTCATAGACCGCTCGCCGACCTCGTGCTGATTCAGAATCTGGGCGCGAAAACCGGCTGATCGGATAAATCAGGAGCAGCCCCTCGGTCGGATCCCTGATCCTGCGGGCCGCAGGATTGAGCCCGATGTCCTCGGCCTGCCGGAGCTGCCGCGTCCTCGACATCTGCTCGGCGTTGAAGCCGGTCGTCTCATCGTCCGGGCTGGTGATCACACCCAGGGAATCGGGATCGGTGCGCAGTCGCGAACGGCTGATCATGTTGATGACTCCGCCTGTCAAGCCCCAATCCGCCTCACCCAGGCTCTTGTCGGCCACCGCCCTCCCCTTCACCGCCACGGTCCAGCGGACGAGTTGCCCCTCGCCGGTCTCCTGCTCGATGTAGCGCCGCAGGAGGGGCAACGAGATGCTGCGTGCCTCCTCGTCCACACGGTATCGCTGCAGAAAGCCGAGGACGGCTTCTGCGGATATACCGGGCCACATCGGTCCGCTCTCCGGCCAGCCGGCCGGCGGTCCGAGCCTTTGCAGGAATGCGCGCGTCGCCAGCAGGTTCTCCTCGAGGAGGACCGCAAGATCGGCAGCGCGGCGAAAGGGAAACTTTACCGTCTGCACGACCTTTTCCGAGTACGACTGCGAGACAACGATCTTCGTCGCGTAGCGCTGCTTCAGCCGGCTGGTCACCAGCATTGCCGGATGCTGCATGATGCGGGTTCCGAGCTGCGCGGGTGTAACCTGCTCGGTCTCGTAGCGGCGGATGTCGCGCCGCAACTCATACTCCACCGTCGCCAGGTCTGTGAACCACCCGGCGAGTTCGGCCGTCATCCAGATCCGCGTCAAATCCTCATAGCCGCCGCGGAAGCCAAACCACCGCCCCATCTGCATCAGCGTGTCATACATTGCGCTGCGCCGCAGAAAATAACTGATCAGCAATCCCTCCAGCGTCAAGCCTCTGGCGAGACGATTGCCACCGATTGCGATCGCCTTGAGGCCCGGTTCGCGCTCGTAATCCAGCATCTCCCCCGTGGCGCTGTTGATCTCCCGGGGAGGAGCAACAGCTTCAAGGAATGGCCCTATATGGGACTCGATCTCCTCGAAGCGACGCTCGCGCTTCACGTAACCGGCCCTGGTGACCGGAACAAATTCCGATTCCCACCGGTCCTTCAGCCGGTTGCGGATGCCCTGGTCACGCTGATAGCGCCACTCGTCCTTGAATCCGCGGAACCAGCTCGATACCTCCTGCCACAACTGCCGGTGTTCGACGATCCGCTGGCTGGTATGGATGAGCATCGTCGCAGGGCTGCCGCTCTGCCCTCTCTCCCCACGTGCGGCTCCCGCAAGCACGAAGTCCATCAAAGCAATCTTCAGCGATCCGGGGCATCTCCCGCCGTCCAGCGCCGTGATATCGGCGTCTGGAATGTGGCGCACCACGTCAATGCCGCCAACTGGCTCACCAGTCTGTGGATCCTGGCGGCCGAACAATTCCTCCGCACCAAAATATCCCTGAGGTTTTGGCAGATCAGCGACGAAATCCTTCGGATAGAGATCGTTTCCTGCGGTTGGATCCACCGTATCATGCGGAATGAGGATGTTGGCGAACGGCGTCGCCGTATATGCCACGTAGACACAGCGGCGGAACTTCTGCAGAAGTTGCCGTATCAAGCCATTGATGACCGCAGGCGCTTCGTAATCGTTTCCCGGTTCGGCCACCTGCTGATAGGAGCCACGCGTGTCAACGCTCGCCAGGTCCGCCTCATCATCCACGACTAGGAGCGGCAGCGTCCTGCGCACCTCCTCCGGGGCCGCATCCAGCCACGCGTGCAGGCGTCTCAGAACAGGTCCGTTCTTCTTCACGACCAGAAGCACCGGCTGGCTTCCCTGCAGGGCGCTGTGATTGGCGTATCCGGGTTGGAAGTCCCCGGTGAGATCCTCCGTCGTGAATTGATGCCAGTGCCGGCCCATGGGTGGCAACGGGACGGCCTCGGGTCGCCCGTCCGCATAGCCCACGAGCTCCTTGTCCAAACGGATTTGCGTCTGCCGCCGCAGCCCGTTGTCGAGTCCAGAGAGTACGACAACCAGCCGGTACCCCACATCCGCCGCCTTGGCGGTCAGCGCCGTGAAGTTCGCCGTCTTGCCGCTTTGCACATACCCGAGCACAAGACCTCTGATGTCGAACTCCTGGTCGGCCGGATCCGCCATCTGCGCCAGGATGTTATCCGTCGCCTCGTCAAGTGATCTGACCGCGGTGGCGTCCCAATCCTTGACGTTCAACAGGTAATCGCGCAGCGCAGGCCAGTAGTGCCACGTCGAACGATCCAGCGCGCGCAGCCAGTCGCCCCGCCCGCGCGCCGTGGAGATGACGCGCGCCGGTCGCAGCACGATGTTCTCCTCTCGCTCGAGTGCCGCCAGGAGTGCCGGCCGGAGGTTCTGAGGTATCGCAGAGTTGGCGACCGCGGCGTCCCTTGGCAGTCCGTTCGCGATGAGCACGCGGACGATGCGTAGCGCAGTGTCAAACGTGACTTCACTCATCGTCCAGCCGTCTCGCGAGGCGCTTGAACACGGCTGAAATGATCGGCAGCTCCTCGGTTGTCGCAATGGCTTCCGCGTTCGCTCTCAACCCCTCCATGGTCCAAAGGCGTGAAGCCGTTCGCGGACCCGCTGAATCTGCCACGTATCCGGCTCTACTCGCCGATGCCATGACAACATCCGAGCGCAACGTCTCATCTTGATGAGCCAGCGGAATCGGTACTGGGGAAGGCGCTGGCGGTCGCGGCGCCGGCGGGACCGCGTGCGGGGCGCTGCGCGCCGCTCGGCGATAGGTGTTCTGCGAGATCTTGATCAGCGGACCGATCGCCTTTTCGAACTGCTCCCTCAGCTGTTGTGGCAGTTGCACCTTCATCTTTGCGACGTTGATCCTGAAGGCCTCGTCGAGAGCGGGCCGGAAGCTGATGGCGACGCGTGCGAGCTTGGTGTGTTCATCCAGGGTCCGCAGATTGCACCACCCTCCACTCTGGATCATGCGGTTGGCACGGTAGATGTAGAACCCCTGCTGCTTGTTCCACTTGTCCGGTCCGGCGGCTTCGTCCCGCGCTTGGGGCGATGAGAAATCATCCTGATGCGGGAGCACGAACGGCTGGATCACTATCTCGCCGGCGGTTGCCTCGTGGTCATATTGCAGGGTCACCTTTTCCAAGCTCTGAGTTGCAGGCTCGCCCCGTGCGAACGGGTCCCAGGGCTTGATCGCATTCCCATTGAGCGTCAGACGTACCTTGCGTGTCACCCCTTCGCCTGTCATGTAGCGGTGAAAAACCATTCCCAGGTGGACTTCAAGCTCGCGGCACATGGCGGACAGACGCTTCTTCGCCATCTGTCCATATGGGTGCTTGTATCCGAGGATCCGGTCAAGCCGCTGCCAGAGCACCACCGTGCCGGTACCCTCGAGCAGCGGTCTTCTCAGCACCTCCGGCTGCTCATTCCGTGGAACCTCGATGATCTCCCAGCGGTCGGTCTCCACGACGTGGTCCAGATCCCATGCGTGCGCGTAGATGTCCGCGCGTTCGGTGCTGGAGCGACTCGCAACCGTGAGCCGTTGGCATTGGCTCATCGATGCGGTCTTCAGGCCGAGCCAGAATTTTCCGAGTGCCTCCGTGGTGTCGTAATCGCGTTCCGCCCCGTAGCGGAGAGCCTCGCGAATCTGCGCAGGCGTCATCCCCACACCGTTGTCTGCGATCCGCACCGAGGAGTCGTCACCGTCAAAATGCACGTCGACGGCGATGCGGCTGGCCTTGGCCTCGATCGAATTGTCAACGACATCAGCCACCGCCGCGGCGAAGTCATAGCCCATGTCGCGCAGTGATGTGATCAGCCTGCGTGCTGACGGGATTAGCTCAAACCCTTTTCGCGCCATCGCGCCCCCTGCTTTTTCAACCACTCCCAGCCTGCAATCTGGGCCTGGGAACAATAATATTCATCGAAGCGCAGACGTCCATCCAGAAACCTCCGCGCCGCCTCCTTGGCGAGCGGTATCAGTCTGACGGGCCAACCGCTGATCGCATATACCGGGGTGGCCACTTCAGGCAGCAGCAGCGCCAATGGCGCCTGCTCCTCTGCCGCAGGCAGCATCTGACCGTCGTTCTCAAACACGCTGTCTGGATGCAGCCAGTTGTGAAGGAATCCGATCGAGAACCACGCCCGTTTGAGTTCCTCCATCGGCAGTTCCCGAAGTTGTCGCGGACCGGTCGCGTGGCCGACCGCCGATGTGAGCCAGCTCGCCGCCTCGTGCGCCGTTTTCGGCAGCGGCGAAAGCTGACGGGCCGGCAATGTCGCAGACAGGTACTGCCTCAGTCCGCGGCCCATCGCCTCCGCGAGCAGCGGGGGTACCGCATTGCCCACGAGCCGGAATGCCACCGTCGGCGATCTAGGAAACTCAAACCAGTCGGGGAAGGTCTGTATCCGTGCAGCCTCCCTGACCGTCAGCGAGCGGCGCTGCGTCGGATGGATGAACATGAGCCCATCCTTGGCCAGATGCGCAACGATGGTGGAGCAAAGCTCGCGACGATGCTGCTTCGTGTATCGATCCTTGAAATGCGTCCGGTCATACGGGAATTCCATCTCCTCGCCCCGTGCAATCGCTTCCTTGCTGGTCTCCCCCTCGTGCAACCTGTCGAAATCGCGCAAATCACGCTCACTGTGCGGACGGGCCACATGCATGGTGAGCTTTTCGGAACGATGCACCTGGAGCACGTCGATCAGATAGCGGTCGCCATACGTCTCAAGGTGGTTCCGGCCGCGGACGATGTCGTAGTCCATTTCTGGCACACCGCCGCCGACAGACACGGGCGGAAGGTCGCCGATGGCTTCCCACAACGTGACCGGCTTCTGCAGCATCCGGGGCCGGCCGCGCCCGCGACGCTGTTCGCGGGGTTTTCGACTGTTCACCCGTCCGTCCGGATCCTCATGGGTCTGCGGCAAATACAACGTCGTCGAGAAGATCGGGAGTTCGCAGGCCGTGCCGATGATGAGCTGGCGTTCCCGCTTCTGCGGGACGCCGTGCTGCCACGCACATATCCCGGCGGCGTGCACACGATAACCAAGCTTTCGCGCCTCCCTTTGAATCGAGATGAAGAACTCGCCACCGGCGGCATTGCGGATGCCCGGCACGTTCTCCATGACAAAAATCGACGGGCGGAAATATTCGACGAAGTGCAGGTAATTCCGATACAGCAGCCGACGGCCGTCCGGGACCAGCCGCTTCCCGTTGTTGCTGCCGTCGACCCTCCGCACCCTGCTGAAACCCTGGCATGGTGGGCCGCCGATGATCGCGTCGACGTTCACGGGCCCTATCAGCTTCCGGAGTTGCTCCGGCGTGAAGCTGGTCAGGTCGCGTTCCAGCGCGTGCTGAACGTCAGGGATGTTCGTCTTGAAGGCCTTGATCGCCGCCGGGTCATGATCAATGGCGGCGAGACATCTTAGGCCGGCGCGCTCCAGCCCCAGGCTGAATCCGCCGCAACCACAGAAAAGATCTATGTACCCGAAGGGTGTGACTCTTGAGTCGGGTGCGGACCTTTTCTTCACGACGAGCTCCGACACTGGCTGTCCGCGGTCCATGTATGGTTGGTGCTCCCCGCCCGTCCCCTTCGCCACCAGCATCGCCTGCCGCCAGCAGCGACCGCTACCATCGAATATTGCGCAATTGGTGCCGCGTTCATGGCTGTGAACCAAGCCACGGACTCGCCTCATGCGCACCGATGCATGCCGGGCAATCGCATGCGGCGGAGCCGGCTCGCACGTGCACCAAGCCGTGAAGGGTTCCATCTGCCGTATCGAACGCCGGCAGCAACGCACGGAAGAGATTGGCATCGCGCCGCTCGTACAAAAGCCAAGTCGCATGGGATATCAGGTCGGCGGCCTGCAGCAGGCGGGACTCGTGGGATGCGGCGAAATATGGAATGTCGGCGAGGTTGGTGATTGCGCCCCACTGAGTGCCGCGCCGGTGGAAATCCTTCACCCAGATCTTCGCGCGGGCATCGAAGCGACCCTCGGAGAAGATGATCAGCCCGCGCTGAGGATCGTTATCGCGCTGGTAGCGGCGCTGGAGCAAGCGGTCGAAGCGCTTGCACACCTCCTCGGTGGCGCGCGCCACGGCCGTCTCGCCGTAGACATCGCGGCTCTTCTCGATCACCGCAGCGAACAGGAAGCGGCCACGTGATGGGCTGCTCAGAATGGCGCCGCTCAGATCCGCGAGGACCTGCGAGCGCTTCGCCTTCTCGACCTGGCGCCACAGATTGCGACCTGCGCGAATCTCCGAGGCGTGGAACGGCACCGGCGGGTGATTCGGGAAATGCTTGTCCTGGATCGCCTCGATGTCGCGCGTCAGGAAGAACGTCTGCCGCTCGAAAAGCGCGAGGCCCCCGAGCACAAAATACCGGTCGTTCGGATCGTTCTCGTTCCCTGACTCGTCCAGGTACAGCAGGTACATGGCTTCAGGCGACCGGCAGAAATGAAAACGGCCCGGGGTTTCCCGGGCCGCGCAAAAAGGCAACTGACGTAAAGCGAGTCGCAGAGGCAGCTCTATCAGTCGCAAGGCGATTCTGCGCCGTGAGCGGCGCAAAGGCAAACCCCGCGCCGAGAAGTGCGACGGGCTCCTCCGTACACTGGGGTTCCGCTGCGGTCCGTTCAAGACTCACCGCCCGCCCCCAGCGCATCACCGGCTCCCTCCTCTTTCGGTCGGTGAGGCCGTGGCTGCAAACAGCGGCCACTGCTCGGCGATGTACTTCTCCGCCGCATCGCGCAGCACCCAGGCGGTTGAGACTTTCTTCTGCCGGGCGAGGGCTTCGAGTGTCCGGTAGGTCTCGGGCTTGAGGCTCACCGATGCCCGGATCGAGCGCGGCGCTTCAGCCGCCGCTCGCCCCCTCGCCTTCTTTCGCTGCGCCATCCGCCCTCCAGATGAAGTGCTGTAGAGTACAGCAGATTGCTGCTGCGAGCCACGGACTGGACGTAATTCCGTAAAACCGCTATTCTACAAATCCGCTAAGGAGCTTTTCACGCCATGCACACCCTGGTGCTCGCCTCGCAGAAAGGCGGCAGCGGTAAGACCACCCTCGCGGCGCACCTCGCCGTCGCGGTCGAGCGCGCCGGCGCGGGGCCTGCAGTGCTCATCGACACCGACCCCCAGGGCTCGCTCTCGCGCTGGTGGAACAAGCGCGAGGCACCCTCCCCGGCCTTCGCCGATGCGAGCGTCCGACAGCTCCCGGAGAAACTCGCCGCGCTCGCGCGAGACGGCTTCGCCTGGTGCATCGTCGATACCCCGCCGGCGGACGGTGCGCAGAACTCGAAGGTGATCGCCGCGGCGGACCTGGTCCTCATCCCGACCCGGCCGAGTCCGCACGATCTTGATGCGCTGGGTGCGACGCTGGAGCTCTGCCATGCGGCTTCCCGCCGGCACGTGTTCGTGGTCAATGCGGCCAAGGGCAACGCCTCGATCACCGTGCAGACGGTCACCGCGCTCTCCGAGCACGGCCAGGTCGCCCCGGCGATCGTCGCCGACCGGGTGCTGTTCGCCTCCGCCATGATCGACGGCCGCACGGTGTTCGACGTCGACCCGGCGGGGCGAGCCGCGGAGGAAATGGCTGCGTTATACAAATTCGTGAATTCCGTCTTTACGGAAAAGCGTAAAGATGCCAAGCGGAAGGAGAAGGCTCTTGTCGAAGCCCGCAGCCCTGACTAGCGCCAACGTCCGCCGCAAGGGCGAGGCGCACCCGGCGGCCGATGCGGTGAGCCGCGGCGAGGTGGCGCCCATCAGAGTGCCGACCGAGACCCTGGTGCCCTTGAGCTTCAAGGTCCCCCCGGAGTTCAAGAAGCGCTACCGGCTGGCCGCGATCGAAGCGGGCTTGAAGCTCAACGAGTTCCTGTTCGCGCTGCTCGAGCGGCATGAGAGCGAAAAGCGGAAATCATGAAAGCCGCTTTTACGTCAAATAGAGCCCCTGATCGCGACGACCGGTATGCCGGCGGACAGGCGGACGGTGCGGATCGAGGCTTGAGCCGCCGGGCGCCGCAGACCCGCGCGAAGCCCCGGCCGGTGACCGCCCCGGAGGACTGGCGGGTCGATGTCGAGCGCCGCTCCATCACCCACCTCAAAAGCGGCTTGGTGCTGAAAATGCGCCGCGGCATTCAGCGCGGCGAACAGATGGCCATCCCCACGAATCCCGAGCGCATGCCGCGATGGGGCACGCGCTGGCCGCGTGCTTTGCGCGAGGCC
>JBMFWZ010000131.1:0-8204 GCA_049964755.1 Steroidobacteraceae bacterium
CACCCTCGAAGTCCCACGCACCGCCGGACACGTTCCACTCGCACCCCAATTAGTCGCCTACCGCACCCCGTCGGGGGCGCTCTCGGTTCCAGTGGTGGTTCCACTCGCACCCCTCAGCCATGGCGGCGGCCGGCATCTTTCCTGAGGTAATCCAATGCCACTCATTCCGTTTCCAGATGTTCCGCCGCTGCCTGGCGTGCCTCCGCTGGCACGCGCACCGATCACCTATCCGCTGATCGAAACTGCCGGCCTTGCACTCGGTGGTGGGACGCTCACCAAAACAGGCGCAGCAGAGGTTCTGGCGAGCCAGCTCGGACTCGGCAACACGCTCTCGTTTGGCACCAGCCTCTTCGGCAGCCTCGCGCTCGACTCGCTCACGGCCGGCCCGCTGCCGAAATATTCGATTGTCGGCCCCGATGGTCACCGCATCATCGTCCCGGATTCCGTCGTCGAGGCGGACTTTCGGGCCGACTCCGGCATCATGACGCACCCGATCGAGCAGGGCACGTTCTCGGCCTATAACCGCGTGCAGGAGCCGATCGCGATCCGGCTACAGCTCGCCTGCACGGGCGTCAATATGCCGCGCCAGGCGTTCCTGGCGGCGCTCGCGGGCCTGCGCGAGGGCACGACTCTGGTCACGATCGCGACCCCGGACCGCACGTACCGCAATATGGCGCTGCGCGGGTTCGGGTATCGCAAGACGGCCGAGCGCGGCGCGGTGACGATTTGGGCTGATACGAGCTGGCTCGAGTCACGCTCGACGGGCGTCGCGGTCTCCTCGCCCCCGACCTCGCAGCCCTTCGGCGCCTCGGCCACCCAGCTCGGCGCACTCCAGCCGCAAGCGCTCACGCCCGCGCAGGCGGCCTCAGTCGGCAATCCTGCGACGGTCCCGGCGCCTCTGCCGGCCCGGCTCGTCGAGGAGATGCCGCCCTCCGGAGCCGCGTCATGACACAGCAGGCGATCCCAACTCGAAAACAGGAGCGCTGACCCGTGGCATTCGTCGAACGGCAGCTCCAGTTCACCTTTTCCGGTGAGCAGGTCGGAACCATCTCGGTCGCGGGCCTTCGCGCGATCGCGAGCATCCAGGCCGCTGAGGGGCGCCTCGGTGTGCGCGCGGATGTGCGCATCTGGGGGCTTTCGCTCGACCAGATGAACACCTACTCGTCGCGGCTCGCTTCCGGGGTCGGCATCAACGAGTTCTCGCTCGTGATCGAGGCCGGCGACATCGGCGGCCCGCTGCACAAGGTCATCGACGCCTCGATTTGGCGCTCGTTCATCGACCTGGGCGGCGCGCCTGAGTCGGCTTTCGATGTCAGCGTGGCCGGCACGTTGCGCCAGAGCGCGCTTCCCATGGCCTCGCAGTCGCAACGCGGCGCGCAGCCGGCCGAGACGCTGATTCAGTCCATCTGCAACATTGCGGGCTTCACGCTGGCCAACAACGGCGCGCACGCGATGCTGACGAACCATACGACCTCTGGCTCGGCCATCGACCAGATCGAGGACATCGCGCGAGCGGCCCGCTTCCGGCTCTACATCGACGGAACCAATGTCTACATCTGGCCGCCCGGTGGCACGCGCGATCAGATCGTGATCGATGTCGGCCCGAGTTCCGGCATGGTCGGGTATCCGCGCTGGTGGCAGGGCGGCATCCTCGTGACGACGCTCTTCAATCCGGACATTCAGATCGGGCGCCAGCTCAACGTCACCTCGAGCATCCCCAAGGCCAACGGGGTCTGGAACATCGTCAACGTGCACCACGAGCTGATGACGATGGAGCGCAACGCGCCGTGGTTCACTACCGCTGCGCTCTCTCCGCCAGGGAGCACGACCTAGAGACAAACTGATGGCAACCTACATCAAGCTACATTCCAACATCTCTGCCCGCATCTTCGGTGCGCTCGCCGCCACGCTTGGCTCAGGTATCACCAACGCGCAGACGGTAAGCCTCGCCGCATCATCCGCTGCGGCGGCCGTGGCGATCCTCGAGGCGCTGGCGAACACTGGTGCGCCAGCGCTGCCCGAGGCCATCGAGCGTGAGGCCCAACTGGCCGCGGCGATCTTCGCAGGGTTCGCCTCCGGCCTCACAACGATCACGTCGGCTCAGATCACCACGCTCGCCAGTGCCGCAACGAGCGCGCTCACTGCGGTGCAAGCGGCCGTGGCCGCGGCTGCAGGCTCGATCACGACCGAAGGGCTGTTGCTCCAGATCGATATCGCCGTCGAGGTTTTCGCCGGGTTCGCGCAGGGTATGGCGTCGATCACGTCGGCCGAGACGGAGGCCATCGCCGGTGCCGCCGCAGCCGCAGCGGGCGCCATCGTCGCCGCACAGTAGAAACGAAAACGCCCCGGACGGCCGGGGCGCTCTCGGTTCCAGTGGTGGCCGGCCTCAGTCCGGCAGCGTCATGCCGCACTTGAAGGCATCCCAACAGTCCGCCGGCATATTCGAGTTCGCCACCCGATGCCAGTGCAGCCGCTCGGCCTCGCTCAGGCGGCTATACCAATCGATGCCCTTCCGATCGTCCGCGCTGAAGATGTCGGGCAGCAGCCCGGCCGGCTCGATCAGGACAACGCCCCGATCAGGATCATCGCGCACAACTAGGTTCTCGGTCGCCAAGGCGCGCGCGAGCCGCAGCAGGCTCACGTCGGGGGCCACGACGGCCACGACCTCCTCGTGCTCGTGCTCCGTGGTGCTCATCGTTCGACCCCCTCCCGGCCGGTGCCGTCGCAGAAGTCGCACCGGGCATCCTCGTCGAATCCCGTACCGCCGCACTCGGCGCAGCGTGCGGGCGCCGGCTCAATGACCAGGACGCCGCGAGCCGCGTCATACCGCCCGAGGATGCCAGTCCGCGCCAGGGCCTCGCTGAAGCGCATCACGTTGACGTTGCTGGCGATGACGGCAGGTACCTCGCTCGCTTCGGTGTGCAGCGCAACGGTGAAGGCGCTCATCGCTCGCCCCCCTTTGCCGACTCCTGTACCCGTTCCGCCAGGTCCTCGAGCCGCTCGATTGCCGCGTCGAGCTGCAGCATGCAGGTCGGCAAGTCGCGCGCCTGCTCGGGCGTGACAGGGGAGCCAATCTGCGCATCGTGGTGCTCGCCAAGGGTGTTCGCGATCAACCTCATCAGGCCGGCCTCGCTGGTGAGCGCGTCGTAAAGGTCTCGGGTATTCTCGTGTGCAGCCATGTTCAGCACCTCATTTGCTGGTGTGGTGAGCCGCTCGGCCGCGAATGCGCGCGGTCGGGCGGCGATGGGAACGACACGGAAACCGTGCCGGACTGTCCCCAAGACCGTCCCCACATGGCGAAACTCGATGCCGGAATCGTCGGCCTGAATTGGCCGTAAGCTGTTGATTTCGTTGATGGTCGGAGCGCCGAGATTTGAACTCGGGACCCCTTGCACCCCATGCAAGTGCGCTACCAGACTGCGCCACGCTCCGACGAGAGACGTTTATTCTTCTAACCGGCACGAGCGGGGATCTCTCATGCGGGCCGCAATCATACCCCGAATCCCGCCTCGAGCGGGAGCGGATCAGCGCCTGAGGATCTTCAGCAGCTCCTCGAGCTCCAGGCGCATCTGCTTGGCGATCTGCTGGCTCTGGAATACGTCCGTGCGGGCCTCGTCGCCCGTCAGGTGGTTGCGCGCCCCGCCGATGGTGAAGCCCTGCTCGTAGAGCAGACTCCTGATCTGGCGGATCACGAGCACATCCTGGCGTTGGTAATAGCGGCGGTTGCCGCGACGCTTGACGGGCTTCAGCTGCGGGAACTCCTGTTCCCAGTAACGCAGCACATGCGGTTTGACGCCGCACAGGTCGCTCACCTCGCCGATGGTGAAGTAGCGCTTGCCGGGGATCGCCGGCAGCTCGGCGTTATTCCTGGGCTCCAACATACGCTTCGACCCGTGCCTTCAGTTTCTGTCCCGGACGGAAGGTCACCACGCGCCTGGCGGTGATCGGAATCTCCTCACCCGTCTTGGGATTGCGGCCCGGCCGCGGACTCTTGTCTCTGAGGTCGAAATTACCGAAACCCGAGAGCTTGACCTGCTCGCCGTTCGAGAGCGCCGCACGCACCTCCTCGAAGAACAGATCCACAAGTTCCCTCGCCTCCCGCTTGTTCAGACCCAGCTGGTTGAACAGTGCTTCGGCCATCTCCGCCTTGGTCAGCGCCATCATCTATTCTCGTATACTTGCGTTGAAGCTCACGCGCAAATCCGCCACCACTGCGCCGACGAGGCGGGCCACATCGTCGTCAGTAAGCGTGCGAGAAAAGTCCTGAAAAATCAAGCCTAAGGCGACGCTTTTTCGACCATCCTCGATCCCCGGACCGCGATAGACGTCGAACACGCGGAGATCTCGCAACAGGCTCGATCCGGACAAGGCTACACGCTCGGCGAGCCGACTTAAAGGCACAGATTCATCCACCACCACGGCCAAGTCGCGCCGGACGTGTGGCTGGCGGGAAATCTCCCGGTATGCGGGGCGATCGAGCGCCAACGCCGCCCAATCGAGCTCGAACAGCACTGGAGCGTGCACGAACTGCAGGTCGCGGACCCGCGACGGGTGCAGCTCGCCGATCCAGCCGATCGGCTCACCGGTCCGCAGCACGCGCGCCGAGCGCCCCGGATGCAGACTCGGGTGCTCCTGAGGTACGAAACTGAACAGCGCGCCGGGCGAGAGTGCCGCGAACAGCGCCTCGAGGTCGCCCTTGACGTCGAAGAAATCCGCCGCCTCGTGCATCGAGCGCGGCAGGCCCCACTGCTCCGGCATCCGCGGCCCACAGACCACGCCGCTCACCGTTTCAATCTCGTGCGTCACGCCATCGCGCTGCTCAAACCGTGCGCCGTGCTCGAACAGCCGGATCCGGTCGCGCTGCCGGCGTTGGTTCTCGAGCGCCGCGCCGAGCAGCCCCGGCCACAGCGAGATGCGCATGACCGACAGGTCGCTGGCGATCGGATTGGCGAGGCGTGGAGCGCTCCGGTCCCCAAAGAGCTGCTGCTGCAACTGTGGATCGACGAATGCGTAGGTGATGGCCTCTTGGTAGCCGCGCGTCGCCAGCAGCTCGAGTACCGCCCGCTCCACCGGCACGAATTCCGGCAGTGCGCGAATCCGCTCGGCGGCGAGCGCATCGCGCTCCTCGATGGCCTCGTAGCCGACGATGCGCGCCACCTCCTCAATCAGGTCCGCCTCCAGGGCGATATCGAAACGGTGCGTGGGCGGCACGACCTCCCAACCCTCTGGCAGTCCTTGCACGCGCATGCCGAGGTTCTCGAGCACACTCCGCACCCGTTCATCCGGAATCTGTGCCCCGAGGAGTCGCGCGAGCCGTGCGCGGCGCAGCATGACCGACGGCCGCGCGGGATGATCCGCCTCGGACTCACTGATCGTCAGCGGTCCGGCTCTCCCGCCGGAAATACTCTGAATCAGTTCGAGCGCTCGCCTCAGGGCACGCTCCTGCCCTGCCGGATCGACGCCACGCTCGAACCGCTGGCTGGCCTCGGTGCTCAATCCCCAGCGCAGCGCACGCCCGATGATGGCATCCGGCGCGAAATAAGCCACTTCGAGAAAGACATCCGTCGTCGCGGCGCTCACCGCTGTTCGCTGCCCGCCCATGATCCCGGCGATACCGACAGGACCCGCCGCATCCGTAATCAGCAACACATCGGGCGAAACTTCGACGCTACGCCCATCGAGCAGCGTCACGGACTCGCCGGCCGCCGCCAGACGCACGTGGATCGGACCTTGGAGTCGAGCCAGATCGTAGGCGTGCATCGGCTGGCCGAGCTCGAGCATCACATAATTGGTGACGTCGACCACCGGGCTGATCGAACGTACGCCAGCGCGCCGAAGCCGCTCGCGCATCCAGATCGGGGTCGGCACGGCGTTGTCGAGACCGCGCAGCACACAGCCGGCAAATCGCGGACAGGCCGCCGGCGCGTCCAGTCGCACCGTCACACTGTCCGCGTGCGCGACGCTCGCCGCCTGAGGCGTGCGGCTCTTCAGCCCGCGGCCCAAAAGCGCCGCAACGTCCCGGGCGATCCCGAGGACGGAGAGCGCATCACCGCGGTTCGGCGTCACGTTCAGATCGAGCGTCGAATCATCGAGCTGCAGGTACTCACGCAGCGGCGCCCCAATGGGTGCATCCGCCGGCAGCTCGAGGATGCCGTCGGAATCCTCCGCGAGCCCGAGCTCCTTCGGCGAGCACAACATGCCGGCCGACTCGCTGCCGCGCAGCTTCGCGGCCTTGATCTTCACTCCCCCGGGCAACACCGCGCCGATGAGCGCGAGCGCGCTCTTCAGGCCCGCACGGGCATTGGGCGCGCCGCAGACGATCTGCAGCGGCTCACCCTGCCCGGTCGCGACTCGGCAGATGCGCAGCTTGTCGGCCTGTGGGTGCTTCTCGGCGCTGAGGATCTCCCCGACCACCACTCCGCAGAACGGCTCGGCCGCAGGCGTGATCGCCTCCAACTCCAGACCCGCCATGGTGAGCCGCTCGCCGAGCGCCGCCGCATCCCACGGCACGTCGATCCACTCAGTGAGCCAAGCGTAAGGTACCTTCATGGCCTCAGAGCGTCCTGAACTGTTCGAGGAAGCGCAGATCGTTTTCGAAGAACAGGCGCAGATCGTTCACGCCGTAGCGCAGCATCGCCAGACGATCGATGCCCATGCCAAACGCGTAGCCGCTGAAGCGCTCGGCATCGATGCCGCTCGCCATGAGCACGTTCGGATGCACCATGCCGCAGCCGGCGATCTCGAGCCAGCCGGTGTGTTTGCAGGTGCGACAGCCCTTGCCGCCGCAGAACACGCAGGACATGTCCACTTCGGCCGACGGCTCGGTGAACGGAAAATACGACGGCCGCAACCGCATCGCCAGATCCTGCTCGAAGAACGCCTGGAGAAAACTGTGCAGCATGGCTTTGAGATTGGCGAAGCTCACCGCCTCACCGACCCGCAATCCCTCGATCTGATGAAACATCGGGGAGTGGGTCATGTCCGAATCGCAGCGGTACACGCGCCCCGGCGCAATGACCGCGATCGGCGCACCACGCTCGAGCATGGCGCGGATCTGCACCGGCGAGGTGTGCGTGCGCAGCAGCTTCCCGTCCGGAAAATAGAACGTGTCGTGCATTGCCCGCGCCGGATGATTGGGCGGGAAATTCAGCGCCTCGAAGTTGTGGAAATCGTCTTCGATTTCCGGACCCGTGGCCACTTCGAAACCGGCCCGCTGAAACAGCGCCTCCATGCGCAAGCGGGCCTTGGTCACAGGGTGCAGTCCACCGCGCCGCTCGCCCCGGCCAGGAAGACTCACATCGATGCGACCGGCGGCCAGTGCGCGCTCGATCTGCGCGGCGCTCAGTGCCTCGCGGCGCGCTTCGATCGCTGCCTGCACCCGCTCTTTGGCCTCATTGATGCGCTGCCCGGCCGCCGGTCGCTCGGCGGCCGGCAGGCCGCCGAGGGACTTCAGCTGCTCGGTGAGTGTGCCTTTCTTACCGAGCCAGCGAACCCGCACCTCATCGAGTGCAGGAAGGCTCGCGCACCCGGCCACCTCGGCGAGCGCGCGCTCGACGAGGGAGGACAGCTCGTGCATGCCGTCCGGGCCGCCGCTCAGGCGGCGGCCAGAGCGACTTTGGCCTGCTCGGCGATCGCGCCGAACGCGGCCGCATCGTGCACGGCCAGATCGGCGAGCACTTTGCGGTCGACTTCGATGCCGGCCTTCATCAGGCCGTTGATCATGCGGCTGTACGACAGGCCATGCACGCGGGCCGCGGCGTTGATGCGCGCGATCCACAGGGCGCGGAACTCACGCTTCTTCTGCCGACGGTCGCGGTAGGCGTACTGACCGGCCTTGATCACCGCCTGCTTGGCGGTACGATAAGTTTTGCGCCGGGCGTTGTAATAGCCCTTCGCCTTGCCCAGAACTTTCTTGTGACGGCGCCCGGCCGTCACGCCACGCTTGACTCGTGCCATGTGTTATCTCGCCCGAAGTTATTTGTGGTGGGGAAGAAGCTGGACGAGACGACCGACATCCGACTCGTGCACGAGGCTCGTTCCGCCGGAGCGGGCGTGGCGCTTGACCTTGCGGTCCTTGTGACCGAGGTTGTGGCGGCGTTTGGAGGCGTATCGCTTGAAGCTCTTCGCCGTCTTGCGAAAGCGCTTGGCCGCGGCCCTGTTGGATTTCAACTTAGGCATGACAAAACTCCTCGACTGTTACTGAT
>JBMFWZ010000132.1:0-8200 GCA_049964755.1 Steroidobacteraceae bacterium
TGCCCCCTGGTCAGGGATGAAACCTTGAACTGACCTCAAAGTCCTGAAGCACTCGCGTAAGTCGCCGCAGAGGGAGCCGCAATTCCTTGTGAAACTTCCGAATTGAGGGGTAACTCTTCGGTGGAGTACACCTTTCGAATGTGCCGCGACGACGGGCTCGGACGTCAGGCGTCAATCTGGTTTACATTGAAACGAACTGGGACGTGAGCGACCCCAGCGGTTTACATCACCGCGTAGCGGGATGTCCGTCGGCCAGAGACGATCGGACCCAGAACGTGCTTCGGTTTGCGCGGCTGCATAAATCCCAGCCAAATGAGAACCTCTGCCGCCGATCGGGCGAAGCGTGAAGCGCGTGGAGCGGATTCGAGACGTCGCTCGGCTCGAGCGTGCGAGGCCCGTCCAACCGCTGAGAGGCGCGAACCGGATGGAAGGTCCTACGGCACCGAGGCCATCCGCGTGCTGTCAGGAACAGCTACGGCAGGGGCAAAACTGGGTGCTAAATCATCGTCCAGATCTGGCTCGACCATCGGCTTTGTGTACATTTCTTACTAAATCGGTAAACTCTGTGTCGAATGAGAATTGCGCTATACTGATCACTTATTACTAATTCAGTAAGCTGCGTGCCTGATAGAATGCATTCAAATATTCGATCTCTCAGCGGCAACCAGGCGCGCCTCGTGTTGGCCTTGCTTGAGGAAAATGAGACAGGGGTCGATCCTGCCGGGGTTATGCGGCGGCTCGACGTGAGCCGCGGCTACGCTTTGAAGCTCCTGCATGAACTGACGGCCAAGGGCTGGTTGCACCGACAGGCCCCGGCGCGCTACCGGATCGTGCCCCCGGAGTGGGGCCCTCATCGGCTCCCCAGCCTCGATGGGCATGCGGCGGCCTTCGCTCATGCGCCGGATGGCTATGTGGGCCTGGCGTCAGCGGCCAGCCTCCACGGGCTTACAACCCAGCACCGGCGCGTCACTTTCGTCCTGCTCGCGCGCCGCAAACGCGAGGTCGAACTCAACGGTGCCACTATCCGCTTCGTACTCGTGAAGCCAAAGCACGTGTTCGGCACAGAGCAGCGTCTCGAGCTCGGCGAAAAGATCACCGTGTCCGATCCCGAGAAGACCGCCCTCGATTGCCTTGAGTACGGCATCGGCACCTTCGATTTCTCGGAGCTCACCGCTATCATTGCCCGGGTGCTCCGCCGCGGGGAATGGGAGCGACTCGTGGAGTACCTCCGTCGTTTCGACAGCGGTCCGCTCGCGCGCAGACTTGCGACGCTGATGACGCTCGCGAACATCTCGTGTCCGCAAAGCATACTAGAAGCACTCAGCTCCTTTGCGGTTCCCACGACCCCAATTCGCCTTGACCCGACGCGGCCGGCCTCGCGTACCGATCCGCTCAATCGCCGGTGGGGCGTTCGCGTGAACGTCCCACCGTCCGATCTCTTCCACATCTGACGTGCTCACTAAACCCCAGCTCGCGCGTTTCGTTCATAGCTCAGGCGTAGGCGATCCGAGCTTCGCCGAGAAGGAAGTCGTCCTGACCTACCTGCTGCAGCTCCTCGTCGAGCGCGGCTTCATCGATCGTGTCGTGTTCAAGGGCGGGACGTGCATCCGCAAGATGCTGCTGGGCAATCGTGGCCGCTTTTCGACGGATCTGGATTTTACCGCACGTATCGAAGTGCCCGATCCCGATGGGGAGATCCTCGCACTCGCTGAGGCGCTAGAGGAACCGTTTCACGGGATTCGGTTTCGACTCGAACTCGGTAACGAGAAGGAGTGGCGAAGCTCCGAAGGCACGACTTGGGCTGTCTACCCGACTTACGAACACGGGCTCGGGAGCGGCTCTATCAAGTTTGAGGTCAGTCTTCGCGAAACGCCAATCATCGCGCCGATGCTCGTGCCCCAACTCGGCCAAGCCTATTTCGCACACCTCGAGTTCGAGCCGGCGCCCATCCCGTGCCTCCACGAGTGCGAACTCATTGCCGAGAAGCTGCGTGCAGCGTACCAGCGGCGTAAGGCTCGCGACATCTACGATCTCGCTGTGTTCTCTAATCGACCGTGCAACGAGGCGCTCATTCGCAAGGCGCTCATTCTCAAGCTATGGAATGTTCGCACCCGTTTCGATGCGGCGGCGTTTGATGCGCGCCTTCAGGAGAAACAGCACTATGACTGGGACGATCTGTTCAGCCTGATTCCCAAGCGAGACCGGGAGACACCTGAGGTAATGCTAGGGCGTGTGCGGCGCGGATTCGCTTTTCTCGCAGCCCTCACGGATGCGGAAGCGGAGCTCGCTGCCGATGCCGCTCAGAGGCGCCGGGCGACGGCCGAAGTTCTGCATGGAGAATGTCGCCCGCTCGCCGGTACAGGGCCCAGTTGAAGTCATTCGCTACATCAATCCCGAAGCGACCATATTTCAGGGAGGCAGCACGATCCCGCCCGCGAACGGATGGCCTGCCGCAACTTTGGAGTGACTGTTCACCAGTGACATCGAGACTTCCCGAGCGATTCGGCTACCCAGCAAGCAACTTTAATTCGAGCCCACATCTGAGCCGGCGTCGGCCCGGGGAGTTCTCGTGGCTCAGATTGACAGCGCTGTCATGCCGTGTATGCTCCCGCGACACGCCGCCCCTGAGGGCGGGATCGACAGGGCGGGCGGCAGCACATGAATAGAACCGGATCGGAGCGGGGCGGTACTCGGCGCGCACACGGCGCGCGGCTTGCCCTCGGCGTGGGCCTCGTGCTCGGCGCAGGCGTGATGGCGAGCGTCAGTGCCGCCGAACCGGTGGTGCATCCGCGGCGCTGGCCGGTGCTTTATCCGGCCCAGAAGGACAGTGCGGCGCTCGAGCGGCGAGTCGAGCGGATCCTGGCGCAGATGACACTGCGCCAGAAGGTCGGCCAGCTGATCCAGGCCGACATCAGCGGTATCAAGCCTCGCGACCTACTGCGCTGGCCGGTCGGGGCGATCCTCAATGGCGGCAACTCCAAGCCCAACGGCGCCATCACCGCCGCGCCGCAGACGTGGCTGTCGCTGGCGAACCGGTTCTATCTCGATTCGATGCGCGTCCCGGGCGCGAAGCGTCCCATCCCGGTGATGTGGGGCATGGATGCCGTGCACGGAGCGAACGACATCTACGGCGCGACCCTCTTTCCGCAGAACGTCGCGCTGGGCGCGGCGGATGACCCGGCGTTGGTGCGGGGCATCGGACAGGCCACGGCCGAGGAAGTACGCGCAGTGGGGCTCGACTGGACCTTCGGGCCGACCGTGGCGGTGGTGAGCGATATGCGCTGGGGCCGCACGTATGAGAGTTACTCCCAGGACCCGCGCCGGGTCGCCGCGCTGACCCGCGCCATGGTGCTCGGATTGCAGGGGGCACCGAACACGGCCCACTTCCTCGATGCCGAGCATGTGCTCGCCACGCCGAAGCATTTCATCGGCGATGGGGGTACGGATGGCGTCGATCAGGGCGACAACCGTGAGAGCGAGACACAGCTGATTCACCGCGATGCGGCCGGCTACGAGGCCGCACTCGGCGCGGGCGTGCAAGTCATCATGGCGAGCTTCTCGAGCTGGCAGGGCGAGAAGATGCTCGCCAACCATGGGTTGCTCACCTCGGTGCTGAAGCGCCGTTGGCACTTCGATGGATTCGTGATCGGCGACTGGAATGCCCAGGGCCAAGTGCCCGGCTGCACGGATGTCAGCTGCGCGCGCGCGGTGAACGCCGGTCTGGACATGTTCATGGCGCCCGACGACTGGAAGGCGTTGTTCAAGAACACGCTCGCCGAGGTGCGCTCCGGGCAGATCTCGCGCCGCCGCCTCGATGCGGCCGTGCGGCGCGTTCTGCGAGTGAAGCTGCGCGATCGGCTCTGGGCGCAAGGGCCACCGGCGCAGCGCCCGCTCGCAGGCCAGTTCGGTCTGCTGGGCGATGCGGCGCACCGCAGGCTCGCGCGCGAAGCGGTGCGCGAGTCTTTGGTGTTGCTGAAGAACGATCATCATCTGCTGCCGCTCGCGCCCCACGAGCGCGTGCTCGTCGCGGGCGACGGGGCTAACAACATCCCGATGCAGTGCGGCGGCTGGACGCTGACCTGGCAGGGCACCGGCACGACCAATGCGGACTTCCCACACGGGGAGTCGATCTGGCAGGGCATCCAGTCCGCCGTGCGCGCCGCTGGCGGTTCAGCGACGTTGAGCATCGATGGCCACTATCAGCGCCGTCCCGACGTGGCGATCGTCGTCTACGGGGAGCATCCCTACGCGGAATTTGAAGGGGATGTCCATGACCTGGCGTTCAACGGGAACGCCGCGGAGCGCGACTTGCGGCTGCTGCAGCGTTTGCGCGCGGCGCACATTCCGGTCGTGTCCGTGTTCCTCTCCGGCCGTCCGCTGTGGGTCAACCCGCAGCTCGACGCTTCCACGGCGTTCGTCGCGGCCTGGCTGCCCGGATCGGAGGGCGAGGGTGTCGCCGATGTCCTGTTCCGCAAGCCCGACGGGCAGATCCGCTACGATTTCCACGGCACGCTCCCCTTTGCGTGGCCTCGCACTCCTGCGCAGTTCGGCCTCGACGTGCCGGGAAAGCCGCTGTTCCGGCTCGGCTATGGTCTGCGCGACGGCTCCGACGGGAACCTGCCGCATCTGTCGGTCCGCAGTGCCGTTGCGCTCGTTCCGTCGGTGGATACGCGCCGCTTCTTCTCCGCGGGCCACAGCGGTGCCGGTTGGCACTGGGCGGTGCTGCACGGCGGCACTGAACAGCGTATTCCGCACGGTGTCGGTCGGGCCGGTGCCGGTGCCGGTGCGGTGACGCTGAGCGCTTTGGACTGGCGGCGTCAGGAAGATGCACGCCGGTTGAGTTGGGCCGGTGGGGGTGCCGCCACCGTGGCTCTGGTGGGTGCCACGCCCATCAATCTCACACGTCAGACCAATGGCCAGATGATGCTCGGACTGCACTACCGCCTCGAGCAGACTCCCTCCTCGGGCGTGACGCTGCGCATGGCGTGTGGTGCACACTGCTCCGGTGCGGTGCCGCTCACGGAGCTTTTGCGACACGCGCCGGTGGGACGATGGCAGACACTGCGTGTTCCGCTCGCCTGCTTTGCGCGTGCAGGGGCAAATATGAGTCGCATCGACACGCCGTTCGCGATCCGCACGGCCGGCCGACTCACGCTGGTCGTGGCCGACATCCGAGTGCAATCCGACACCGCCGGCGCGCTCCTCTGTCCGCACTGAGGCGGGCGGCAACTCTGTCGGTTTCCGTTGCCGGTGCCGCGATGGCAGACCACACATCCCCCCCGATCTGACTGCCATCGCGGTGGCCGGCACTTGCGTCCGGCGCGCCGTTGATGCGCCGGATGCAGCTCGCTATGCTGTCGAGCTGGACGGTGGAACACACCGAGGAAGTGAGACTGCATTGTCCATCGCAACGTGCAACCCGCGCGTGTCGCCTGGCGCGGCCGCATCTGCGAGCCTCCGTCGGTGACCTCGGCTGCCCGCGCTGAGCTCGAGCGCACTTACCCGGTGCTGCGCCGCTGGCTGGTACAGGACGCGTATCCGCGATGGATGGAATCGGGCTGGGATCACACCGGTGGCGGATTCTACGAGCGGCTCGGCGTGCACGGACCGATCGCGGCCGATGCCCGCCGCGCGCGCGTGCAGTTCCGCCAGATCTTCGCCTTCGCGCGTGCCGCTGCGTTCGGGTGGCACGAGCACGTTCGCGAGCGGGTCATTGACGGGCTGGAGCATGTGTATGCGCGCTACCGGCGCGCCGACGGGCTGATGCGAACGCTGCTCGGCCCCGACGGCGCGGTGCGCGATGAGCGCGCGCTGCTGTACGACCAGGCGTTTGCGCTGCTCGCGCTCGCCGAAGCGCATCGACTGCTCGGTCCCGCGGCGGGGTGCGTGCCGCGGGCAGCCGAGCTGCTCGCGGCGTTGATGGGCCGGCTCTGCGGAGAGTACGGCTTGCGCACCGACACTGAGTCCGACGCGCATGCGCCCTGCCTCGCCAATCCGCACATGCATTTGCTCGAAGCGATGCTCGCCTGGCGCGAGCTCGACCCATCCCCGCAGTGGAGCGCACTGGCCGAGCGCATCGTGGCCCTGGCGTTGGGGTCCTGGATCGATCCGGCGAGCGGTGCGCTGCGCGAGGCGTTTGCGCAGGAGCCGGGCGGGACGCTCAGACGCACCGGTGAGATCGAGCCGGGGCATCTGTTCGAGTGGGCCGGACTGCTGCTGCGCTTCGATGTGGCTCGCGCGCCGGTGCGCGCCGCCGCGCAGCGTTTGGCACAGATCGCCGAGCAGCATGGCGTGCGCGACGGCTACACCGTGAACGCGCTGAGCGCGGATCTGTCCGTGTGCGATCCCAATGCGCGATTGTGGCCGCAGACTGAGCGGATCAAGGCGTTGGCGCGACTGGCGAGTCTGGATGCGCACGAGGACCGCTGGGCGCCTTTGCTCGAGGCGATCCGTGCGCTGCGCGCGTATTTTCTGCCGGCGCCGGGATTGTGGCTCGATCGGCGCTTGCCGAACGGCGAGTTCGTCGCGGAACCGTCGCCGGCCAGCAGCTTCTATCACATCATCGAGGCGCTGAGCACGCTCGAGGAAGTGCTCGTCACGCGCTGAGGCGGCGTGGTTTCAGGTCGCAACCACCGGCGCTGCGGCGATCGAGCCGCGCAGGATCACTTCCAGGTCGAGGTGCGGCCGCGGCATCGGCTGCGGCCAGCCGCGTCGGTGCGGCTTGTGCTGGATGATGAGGTCGGCGGCGACGCGGCCCATCGAGCGCACCGGCTGGCGGACGGTGGAGAGCTGCGGCCAAATCATCGTCGCCACCGGCGCATCGTCGAACCCCACGATCGACAACTGCTGCGGCAGCGTGATGTCCATCTGGCGCGCGACACACACGGCCGCAGCACCCATGTCATCGTTACTGGCGAAGATCGCCGTCGGACGCTCGGGGCTCGAGAGGATGCGGCGGGCGCACTCGAGTCCCTCGGCGAACTCGAAGTTGCCTGTCTGCACGAGCGTCGGCTCGATGGCCAGTCCGTGCGCGTGCATTGCATCGGCGAAGCCGAGATATCGCTGCTCGGTGGCGCGGTGGGCGGCACGCCCGAGCATGAAGCCGATGCGCCGGTGTCCGCGTTCGATCAGCACATCGGTGAGCTGGCGCGCGGCGGCCCGATCATCGGTATCGACCGACGGGGCATCGTCCTGGCGGTGCATCGGGGCGATGTGCACCGCCGGGATGCCAGCCTCGGCGAGTGTCGCGCGCACTTCGGGCAGATCACTCAATGGCGGCAGCAGGATCACCCCTTCGAGACGCAGCTGGCGGATCAACGTGCTCACCGCGCGAGCCAGGTCCGGGTCGGCGGCGACGAGTGGCTCGACCATCAGGTGCAGATTCGACTCGCGGCAGCGCTGCACGGCGCCGGTCTGAAATTCGCTCAGGTAATCGCCCGGGTTGTCGTAGAACAGTCCGATCAGGAACGACCGTGCACCGGCCAAGCCTCGCGCCGCCAGGTTGGGTTGATAGTCGAGCTTCTCGATCGCGGCCAACACCCGCTCGCGAGTTTCGGTGCGCACGCCGCGCTCGTTGTTGATGACGCGCGATACCGTCTTGGCCGACACTCCGGCCTGCTCCGCGACGATCTCGATCGTCGCGGCTTCGCGTGTGGGGGCGGGAGGTCGACGCATCGCGCTACAATAAATGAATTGTCAACGCTGTCAATCGGCGCGGCCATGAGGCCGTGCGCGGCGCAGCATGCGCCCTCGGCGTCCGGCTGCGCCTCACACGACTTTTGAATAGCGCGGCGGCGCGACGGCCGGCTCGGCCGCGCGCAGATGGCGATCGAAACACATCGCGAGCAGGCGCAGCAGCAATTGGCCGCGCTCGGTGGCCTCGATCGCCTGCGGGCCGATCTCAATCAGTCGGTCCGCTTCGAGCGCACGCAACTGCGCCTGCGCATCGGCAAAATAACGGTTGAAATCGATGCCGTGGCGCGCCTGCACCGCGGCGATGTCGATGCGCCCCTGGCACATCACGCCCTGAATCACCTCGGCGCGCAGCAGGTCGTCGGCCTCGAGCGCGAGCCCACGCCACACCGGCAGGGCGCCGGCATCGACGGCCGCTTCCCATCCCGGCAGGTCGCGGTGGTTCTGGCTGAAGCTCGCCCCGATGTGGCTGATCGCGCTGACGCCGAGTCCGAGCAGGTCGCAGTCC
>JBMFWZ010000133.1:0-8175 GCA_049964755.1 Steroidobacteraceae bacterium
ACGCAGAACCGTGAACCTGCTCCACGGCCCGCAAGGGCCAAGACCGCTCGAGTGCTGTCAGGAACAGCCCGATGAGCAGTCAGGGCGGGACTCTGACTTCCCAGCCTCGGCGTGGATCCGCGACCAGACGACCTGGCAGTGCTCGCGCCCGGACGCCGTGTGAGACACGATCGCCCGCGGTCGGCCGACAAGCCCAAGCGCCTCCTCCGTGCGCTTGATGGAGTCCGTGTACCGATCGCGCGTGAACGGCCCCTGCGCCGGATCGGGGTTGATGGTGGGTCTGTAGAGATACTTCTCACAGCGCGTCAGGGCGGCGGCCTGCGCTTCCCACTCCTTTAAGGCCCCGTGCAGGTCGCTTGCGACCGCGCCGCTGATGTCCAGCACTTCCACGATCTCGTTGTCGTACTCGCTCTGCGGGTGCGTGCCGAGGTCCTGCCCGTTGCCGCGCTGCGACGCAAACGGGATCATGGGTCCCTCCCGAGCGCGAGCATCAGGCGTGCCCTGATCTCGGCGAGCTCGTCGCGGCATTCCTGCAAGAGCTGGGACAGCGTCTCAGGGGATCGCGCCTGTCGGTGTTATGCGCACGCCGAGCCCGTCTCGGTCGCTGCGCTCTTCAAGCGTCGCGCGCTCCTTCCCATTGTTGGCCTTCAGCCAGGTGTCGGTCAGAGTCATGCCTGCCCCCGTGTGTCCATAGCGCAGGGTGGGCGTTCGGAGGGCGATTTGTGTACGCACCCATGTACATAAGCCCTCCGTCTTGGCCTGTCCCGCCATGACGGAACTTGAGCATGGCGAACCTGCCGCCGTCCTCGCGTTTTCCTCGGAATTGGGACGGGCTGCGTCGCGGCCTGTTCCGGCCTGACTCAGACGCTCTGCTCGGGGTGCGCGATGATGGCAAATGTCCGCGGTCTGCGGACTTCGGCCGCAAGGTCAGTCATGCAGGTTGGGGCTCAGGTGTGCTCGGCGCGGAATGTGCGCAGGGTCAGTTTCAATACGCAGGCGTCTTCGCGGCCGTTGAGCGCCTGGTAGTAGCCGCGGCGCATCCCGATCTGCACGAAGCCGAGCGAGCGGTACAGCGCGAGCGCAGCACAGTTCGAAGGGCGCACTTCGAGAAACGCATCGAGCATGCCGGCGGCCGCGCCGTGCGCGAGCAAGTGCTCGAGCATGCCTCGACCGAAGCCGCGGCCACGATGCTCCTCGGCGATGCACAGGTTGAGCACGTGCATCTCCCCGGCCCCGAGGCTCATCACTCCGTAGCCGACGACCCGCTCGGCGAGCAGCAGCACGCGGCAAACGTAGCCCACGCGCAGACAGTCGCGGAAGATGCCCGCGGTCCAGGGAAAGGTGTAGGCGGCCCGCTCGATGGCGAAAACCTCCGCGACGTCCCCACCGCACATCGGGCGGATCGAGCCCGGCGGCAGCGATTTCAGCAGGTCAGGAGCGGTGACCATCGTTCGGTTCTGGGTTGCGGATCTGCGCGAACAGGCTGCGCGCAAGTCGCAGATCTTCCCACGCCTTGCGCTTCTCGGCAGGCGAGCGCAGCAGATAGGCCGGATGATACGTCACGACGAGCGGCACATTGTGTTCACCGAACGCGTGCGCCCGCCCGCGCAGCCGCCCGAGCGGCGCGTCGGTACCGAGCAGCGTCTGCGCCGCGATGCGCCCGACGGCCAACAGCAGCTTCGGGCGCACCAGCGCAATCTGTCGGTGCAGGTACGGCAGGCAGGCGGCCACTTCCTCCGGCCGCGGATCGCGGTTGCCGGGCGGGCGGCTCTTGAGGATATTGGCGATGTACACGTTCGTCTCGCGGCCGAGCCCGATGGAACGTAGCATCGCATTGAGCAGCTGCCCGGCACGGCCGACGAACGGCTCGCCGCGTCGGTCCTCCTCGGCGCCCGGTGCCTCACCGATCACCATCCACTCGGCGTGTCGATGGCCCACGCCGAACACCGCCTGGGTCCGGGTCTGATGCAGCGCGCAGGCGGTGCACGCGCGCACCTGGTCACGCAGGCGCTCCCACGCCTCGGCCACCCCCGCCTCGCCGGCAGGCTGAGGCGGTACGCTCACCGTCGGGCCTGCCGACGGCTCGAGAGGGCCCTGCTCGCGCGTGGCCGAGGCCGCCGCAGCGCCGGTGAGCGCCGTCCGCGGCACCCAGCAGTCGATGCCGAGCGCCTCGAGGTACCCGGCGCGGCGCGCCGCCTCGCTCATGAGAGCGGCCGCTCCCGAGGCGGCAGCCGGTGGCGGCGGCGCAGCCGGCGCCAGAGCCACTGCAGGGGCGCCGAGACCGCATAGCCGCCAAACATCACGAGCAGGATCAGGGGCGGATCGCTCGCGATCAGCACGAACGCGAGCGGCACGAACAGCAGGAAGATGAAGCGGATCGGCCCGTCGAAATCGACGGTCTTGAAGCTGTAGAAACTGAACCGGCTGACCATGAGCGCCCCGGCGAGCGCCGTCACGGTGAAGGCCACGATCAAGCCAGTCAGACCCGGCTCGCGCCACTGGCTCGAGACCCACACGAAACCGGCCACTGTGGCTGCGGCCGATGGGCTCGGCAGCCCCTCGAAATAGCGCTTATCGACGCTGGCGGTGCGCACGTTGAAGCGGGCCAGACGCAGTGCGGCCGCGGCGGCGTAGAAAAAGCACGCCAGCCAGCCGAACCGTCCCCAGGCACGCCCGTACTCGGCGATGCGCACTACGCCCCACTGGTAGGCGACGATGGCCGGCGCGACGCCAAAGGAGACCATGTCAGAGAGGCTGTCATATTCCTTGCCGAATGCGCTCTCGGTGCGCGTCAGGCGCGCCATGCGCCCGTCGAGTGAGTCGAACACCATCGCGATGAACACGGCCATGCCGGCCTGCGCGAAGTGCTTGTCGATGGCCGCAACGATGGCATAGAAGCCGGAAAACAGGCTCGCGGTGGTCAGCAGGTTCGGCAGCAGGTAAAAACCCCGCCGCGGCCGACGCAGTGAGTGCGCCTCGGGCGCGGGGTCATCGCTCTCGGGAAGACGTGGGTTCTCGGACATGACGCGGGCGGACTCGGGCGGACCTCTCGGGGGAGTTCAGCGGCACATCTTATCAGCTTGGGCCCAGCTGTTATGATGCGGGCCTACCCCGAGGCCAAGATCCGTGTCATGAGACTCTCGCAGTATCCGATCCAGACCACCAAAGAAACCCCCGCCGAAGCTGAGATCATCAGCCACCAGCTGATGCTGCGCGCCGGGCTCATTCGCCGCCTCGCGGCGGGCCTGTACAGCTGGCTGCCGATGGGCCTGCGCACGCTGCGCAAGGCCGAGGCCATCATCCGCGAGGAGATGAACCGCGCCGGGGCGCTCGAGGTGCTGATGCCGGTGGTGCAACCGGCCGAGCTGTGGCAGGAGTCGGGCCGCTGGGGGAAGTACGGACCGGAGCTGCTGCGCCTGAAGGACCGCCATCAGCGCGATTTCGTGGCCGGACCGACCCACGAGGAAGTGATCACGGACATCGCGCGGCGCGAACTGAAGAGCTACCGGCAACTGCCGGCGAACTTCTACCAGGTGCAGACCAAGTTCCGCGACGAGATCCGCCCGCGATTCGGGGTGATGCGGGCCCGCGAATTCATCATGAAGGATGCCTACTCCTTCCATGCCGATGAGCCGTCCCTGCAGGCCGGCTACCGGCTCATGCACGACACCTACACGCGCATCTTCACGCGCATGGGGCTGGATTTCCGTGCGGTGCGCGCCGACTCCGGTCCAATTGGCGGGGACGTCTCGCAGGAATTTCACGTCCTCGCCTCCTCCGGCGAGGACGCCATCGCGTTCTCGGATGCCGACGGCTACGCCGCCAACATCGAGGCGGCCGAAGCGCGGGCGCCCGAGGGCGAGCGCCCCGCCCCCAGCGCCTCTGTGCAAAAAGTGCCGACGCCCGGGACGAAGACCATCGAGGCCATCGTCAAGCTGCTCGGCGTGCCGCCACAGCGCTGCCTGAAGACGCTGCTGGTGGAAGGCGACGGGGAAGGCGATGCGGCGGTCGTGGCGCTCGTGATCCGCGGTGATCACGAGCTGAACGCCACCAAGGCGCAGCACCTGCCGGGGGTCGCCTCGCCGCTGCGCATGGCGAGCGCCGAGCGGATCCGCGAGGCGACGGGCGCGGAAGCCGGATTCATCGGACCGGTGGGCCTGAAGTGCCGCATCTACGCCGACCACAGCGCGCTCGCCGCGACGGACTTCATCTGTGGTGCGAACGAGAAGGACCTGCACCTGACCGGGGTGAACTGGGACCGCGACGTACAAGGCTACGTGGCGGCCGACCTGCGCAACGTGGTCGAAGGCGACCCGAGCCCGAGCGGCCAGGGGCGACTGAAGCTTGCCCGCGGCATCGAGGTCGGACACATTTTCCAGCTCGGCCGCAAGTACAGCGATGCGCTCAAGGCGCTGGTGCTCGATGAGTCCGGCCAGGAAGTGACTCTGCTGATGGGCTGCTATGGCATCGGCGTGACACGCGTCGTGGCAGCGGCGATCGAACAGAATCACGATGAGCGCGGCATCATCTGGCCGGAGCCGCTCGCCCCGTTCCAGGTGGTCCTGGTGAGCCTCGGGACGCAGAAGGCCCCGCAGGTGCGCGAGGCGGCCGATCGGCTCTACGGGGAGCTCACGGCCACCGGCATCGAGGTCCTCTATGACGACCGCGACGCGCGCCCCGGGGTGAAATTCGCCGATGCGGAGCTGCTGGGGATTCCGCACCGGCTGGTGGTGGCCGAACGGGGCCTTGCGGCCGGCCGCTTGGAGTACCGACATCGACGCGAGAGCGAGAGTGTGGATTTCCCGGCCGACGAGGCCCTCAGCTTCCTGCGTGAGCGGATCGGCCGCTAAGGTCGCGGCCGCGTTCCTCGCTACGCTTGCGCTCGCGCTCGGCCCGCGAGCCGAGGCGGGCGGGCAACGCGACCCGGCGCTGCGGCCGTTCGTGCAGCACGCGATTCGTCGGGCGCAGTGCTTCCTGAACCGCTACGACGCGGCGGTGTGGTACACGCTGATGGAGCCGCGCATGGCGCGCTTCGTGCGCAACCCCACCGAGCGGCTGAAGATCCTGAAGCAGGTGTACTGCGTCACGCATCAGCCGGGGGCGGCAAAGGTTCCCCCGGGACTGGTGCTCGCGGTGATGCAGGTCGAGAGCGATTTCAACCGCTGGGCCGTCTCCGGCAGCGGCGCGGTCGGCCTGATGCAGGTGATGCCCTACTGGCCCGAGCGGCTCGGCATGAAGGGTTATGAGTTGGTACACGTCTCGGCCAACATCCGCATGGGCTGCGCCATTCTGCGCTACTACCTGTCGATCACCCACGATGACGTGCGCCTCGCGCTCGAAGAATACAACGGCAGCGTCGGTCGGCACTTCTATCCTGATCGCGTGCTCAATGCCTGGGAGAACTGGAACGGCGCCGATGATCTGGGCTTCCCGGTACGCGCCGCGCGCACGGTCACTGCTCGCCGTTGACGGCCGCGCGCGGCCGCGGCGCGAAATCCGGGGTTGCCAACACCGGCCAAGCCGTTCAAGCTTGGGCTCACCGGAATCCTGATCCGCTCCGCCAGGAGCCGACGGACGCGCGCGAGTGATTCCCGGTCTGTTCGCGCCGAGCGCCCTATCCATGATTCGAGGCGCAGGCCGACTTCGGTTGCGCTCTCGTGGGCGCGCGTGATCGCAGCGAGCGTTGCGCGGCCGCGGGCGGGCCGGGGCGCGCTCAAATGACCGCACTGCGGTACCGCCACGAAATCTGGGAGAAGACGCATGACCGACCCCGCCGCCGCGCGGACCGACGTCACCGCCATCAACAAGATCAAGCGTCTCTCGTCGCAAGCCCTGCTCGCGGGCATGATCGGCAACATCCTCGAGTGGTACGACTTCGGCCTGTACGGCTATCTCGCACCCGTGATCGGGGCGCATTTTTTTCCCTCCGCGAATCCCATCGCCTCCCTGCTCGGCGCCTACGGCGGATTCGCCATCGGCTTCGCGGTGCGTCCGCTCGGCGGCGCAGTCCTCGGCCATATCGGCGATCGGGTCGGCCGCAAGGCCGTGCTGATCACCTCGGTGGTCCTCATGGGTGTGGCCACCAGCGCAATCGGCGTGCTGCCGACGTACCAACAAGTCGGCCTGTGGGCACCGGCGATGCTGCTCCTGGTGCGCATCTTCCAGGGCTTCTCCGTGGGCGGGGAATTCACCGGCTCGGTGTCGTATCTGATCGAGACTTCGCCTCGTCACCGGCGCGGCATCGCCGGCAGTTTCGCCAACATCGGCTCGACCGGCGGCTACCTGCTCGCTGCCGCTGCGGCAACGGGCACCGTGCTGCTCTCGGCGCACGATCCGCGCCTGCACTGGGCGTGGCGCATCCCCTTTCTCGCCGGCGGCATCATCGCGGTCCTCGCGTACTGGATGCGCACGAATCTCAGTCACCGCGGCTACGAGCCCGACCCGAACGACGACGACGAACCACGCGAGCTGCCGATCAAACTGGCCTTCACCCGGGCGCCGCGCGCGATGGCGCTCGCCATCCTGTTCACGTGGGGATACGGGGTCGCCGACTACCTGACACTGGTGTTCCTGTCGACCTTCGCCAGCAAGTTCGGACATCTGGCGAGCAGCAGCGCCCTCGCGATTAACACCATCGGTGAGGGTGTGGCGATCTGCGCGATTCCGATCGCGGGGTGGCTGACTGACCGCGTGCTGCGCCGGCGCACCATGCTGATCCTCGCGTTCGCGCTGATCTTCTGCGCCGCGATCGGCTTTTTCGTACTGGCCGGGCGCGGCGCGCTCGTCGAGTTCGCGCTCGCGCAATTCGGCTTCGCGATCTTCCTCGGCATGATCATGGGCAGCGCCCCGGCGATGCTCGCCGAGCAGTTTCCCTCGGAGTTCCGTCTCACGGGCTACTCGCTCTCGTTTAATGTCGGGCTCGGGTTCGGGGGTGGCACGGCGCCGCTGATCGCCACCGCGCTGATCGGCGCGAGCGGGTTCGGCCTCGCGGCCGCCGGCTACCTGATGCTCGGGGCGCTCATGTCGATCGGGGCGCTCGCGCTGATGCCGGACCGCAGCCGCGAGCCGCTGCTGTGAACCGGCTCGCCGGCGCACCCTACGCGGTGTGAAAGCCCTGCGGCGGATCGCCGGGCGCCAGCGCCGCCTCGCTCACCTCGACGGCCACGACCCGGCTCGCCGCCGAGCCTTCCCACAGCCAGGCGATGAACGTCTCGACCGCAGCAGACTCCCCGCAGGCGAGCACCTCCACCCGGCCGTCGGGCAGGTTCACCGCGTGACCGTGCACACCGAGTTCGCGCGCACGCCGCTGACAGGTGGCGCGATAGAACACCCCCTGCACGCGTCCGGACACCAGACACTTCTTGCACAGCATCGATTCAATATACCCTAGTGCAACCTTGTGCCGGATCGCAGCGCCGATGACCGAAATCCTGGTTCTCTACTACTCCCGTGGCGGTGCGACCGCCGAACTCGCTCGCCAAGCCTGCCGCGGCATCGAGACCGTGCCCGGGGCGAGCGCCAAGCTGCGCACCGTTGCGCCGGTGAGCGCGGAAAACGAGGGACCGGCCCGGGCCGTGCCGGCGAGCGGCGCCCCGTACGCGACGCTCGAGGACCTGCGCTCGGCCGGCGGACTGCTGCTCGGCAGCCCAACCCGCTTCGGCAACATGGCTGCGGCGCTGAAGTACTTTCTGGACGGCACGGGGAGCCTGTGGCTCTCCGGCGCACTCGCCGGCAAGCCGGCCGGGGTGTTCACTTCGACTCAGACCCAGCACGGCGGCCAGGAGTCGACCCTGTTGTCGATGATGCTACCGCTGTTGCATCACGGCATGTACCTGGTCGGGCTGCCGTACACCGAGCCGGCACTGCAGCGCACCGCCGGCGGCGGCACTCCCTACGGCGCCTCGCATGTCGCCGGCGCCGACCAAGCCACGCAGCTGTGCACCGAGGAGCGCGAGCTCGCCCAGGCGCTCGGCCGGCGGGTCGCGGCACTGGCGGTGCGCCTGGCCGGCACGCCGCGCGTGTAACGCAACGGCCGCGCCTCAGGGGCGCCCAGGGCGCGCCAGAACTTCGCGGATGAACGGCACCGTCAGGCGCCGCTGGGCCGCGAGCGCCGCCTCATCGAGCGTATCGAGCAATGCATAGAGCTGGGCCATGTCGCGCGGGAAGCGCCGCTGC
>JBMFWZ010000134.1:0-8128 GCA_049964755.1 Steroidobacteraceae bacterium
CCTTGGAACCGAAGCCGATGCGCGTCAGAAACATCTTCATCTGCTCGACGGTGGTGTTCTGCGCCTCATCGAGGATGATGAACGAGTCGTTGAGCGAGCGCCCGCGCATGAAGGCGAGCGGCGCCACCTCGATCACGTTGCGCTCGATGAACCGTGACACGCGATCGAAACCGAGCATCTCGTAGAGCGCGTCGTACATCGGCCGCAGGTAAGGATCAATCTTCTGCGTCAGATCTCCGGGCAGAAACCCGAGCCGCTCGCCGGCCTCGACCGCGGGGCGCACCAGCACGACACGCCGGATGGTCTCGGCGTGCAGCGACTCGACGGCGCAGGCGACGGCCAGATAGGTCTTGCCGGTGCCCGCCGGGCCGATGCCGAAGGTGAGGTCATGCGAGCGGATGTGCGAGAGATACTGGCGCTGGTGATGACCGCGCGCGCGCAGCCCGCCGCGCGGCAGGCGGATGGAGGATTCCTCGTGCTCCTCACTCGGCGTGCGACCCGACTCGTGTTCGCGCAACGCCAGATGTACACGCTCGGGCGTCACTTCATCGCGCTCGGCGAGTGCAAACAACTCGCGCAGCGTCTGCTCGGCGCTGTCGGAGCGCGCCCCGAGCACCTGAAAGTTGTCGCCGCGGCGTCTGATCTGTACGTCGAGACGATTCTCGAGCAGCCGCAGGTTCTCATCGAGCGGACCGCACAGGTTGGCCAGGCGCACGTTGTCCGCCGGAGTCAGCGCAAACTCCCGTGGCGCGTCCGGTACGCTCACTGACAGAGCCGCCCGCGCAGACTGTGCGCCCGGGCCGCCGTGACCGCGACGTCCGCGAACCGCCCGATGAGCTCTGGCGGGCCGGCGAAGTTGATCCAGCGATTGTTCTCGGTCCGACCGGCCAGCTCGCGCACATCCTTCTTCGAAGGTCGCTGCACGAGCACGCGTTGCACGCCACCGACCATGCGCTCGCTGATCTGCAGGGCCTGCGCATCGAGCTGCGCCTGCAGCCGCGCCAACCGCTCGTGCTTGAGGGCCTCAGGCGTCTCATCGGGCAGCGAGGCCGCCGGTGTGCCGGGACGGCGGCTGTAGACGAAGCTGAAGGACTGGTCGAAACCCGCATCGCGCACCAGCGCAAGCGTCGCCTCGAAGTCACGTTCGGTCTCCCCGGGAAATCCGACGATGATGTCCGAGGAGATGCAAATGTCGGGGCGCACGGCGCGCAGCCTGCGCACCTTGTCCTTGAATTCGAGCGCGGTGTATCCGCGCTTCATCAGCGCGAGGATCCGGTCGGAACCGCTCTGCACAGCCAAATGCAGGTGGTTGGCGAGCTTCGGCACGTTCGCATAGGCCTCGATGAGGCTCTCGTCGAACTCCACCGGATGCGAGGTGGTGAAGCGGATTCGTTCGATCGCCGGGAGCGCCGCGACGTGATGAATCAGTGTCGCCAGATCGACCTTGACCCCATCGCCCATCGCGCCTCGGTACGCGTTGACGTTCTGACCGAGGAGCGTGACCTCATGCACGCCCTGCTCGGCGAGCTGGTGGACCTCCTGCAGAACCGAATCGAACGGCCGACTGACCTCCTCGCCTCGGGTATACGGCACGATGCAGAAGCTGCAGTACTTGCTGCATCCTTCCATGACGGAGACGAACGCCGAGCTCCCCTCGGTGCGCGGCGCGGGCAGATGATCGAATTTCTCGATCTCCGGAAAGCTCACGTCCACCTGCGACCGGCCCGTTCGGTGCAGCGCGGCGATCATCTCCGGCAGGCGATGCAGCGTCTGCGGGCCGAAGACCAGATCGACGAACGGGGCGCGCGCGGTGATGGCATCCCCTTCCTGACTGGCGACGCAGCCGCCCACGCCGATCAGCACTTCGGGACGCAGCGCCTTCAGCTGCCGCCATTCACCGAGCAGCGAGAACACCTTCTCCTGCGCCTTCTCGCGCACCGAGCAGGTATTCATCAGCAGCACGTCGGCCTCGGCGGGATCGTCGGTCGGGGTGAGACCCACTCCGACGCGCAGCACGTCCGCCATGCGGGCGGAGTCGTACTCGTTCATCTGGCAGCCGAAGGTCTTGATGTAATAGTGGCCGGTCATAGGCTCAAGCGTACGGGGAGGGGGAATTTTACGGCCTGTGAGGCCGAGCCGCACGGCGGTCGCAGTCAGACCGCTCACCGCGCGCCTGCCTCAGGCGCAATGCTTCTGCCGGGCAGCCCCCTCGGGGCGGCCGCCGGAACGGCACGGGCCGCCTCCGCCGCAAAGCGCGCGGCCGTCGCAGCCGCAAGTGCCCCGGAGCAGGGCACCCGGCGCCCCAATGGGCGCGCAGGCAACCGGCCGGGGATATCGATTTAACTATCTGATTCAGAACGGAATATCATCGTCGAAATCCGACCCTTCGCCGGCACCGCCGGTGCCGCCGCCGGAGCTCTGGCCGTAATCGGTGCTCTCGCGCGGCGGTGCACCACCGCCCGGCCCCGCGCCACCGCCACCGCCACCGCCGCCGCCACCCCCGCGACCGCCGAGCATCTGCATGTCGTTGGCGACGATCTCGGTGCTGTAGCGCTCGTTGCCCTGCTTGTCCTGCCACTTGCGGGTTCGCAGGCTGCCTTCGATATAAACCTGCGAGCCCTTGCGCAGGTACTCGCTGGCGACCTCCGCCAGGCGCCCGAACAGCGCGACGCGATGCCACTCGGTCCGTTCCTGCTGCTCACCGCTTTGCTTGTCGCGCCACGATTCGGTGGTCGCAATGCGCAGATTCGCCACGGACGCGCCCGAGGGCATGGCGCGCGATTCCGGGTCAGCGCCAAGATTGCCGATGATGATGACCTTATTGACCCCACGCGCCATGAGCATGCCCTCCGGAAAAGGAGGGCATTGTAGACGGCCAGGGCGCCGAGGCGAAGCGCAGCAGGCGGTGAGAGCGAACATAAATGTCGGCCCGAACCCGGGGGCGCGGCAGACTCGACAAGACGCGTACACTGAGTGGTTATGCAGGAAATTCGCATTCGCGGGGCACGCACCCACAACCTCAAGGGCATCGACCTGGATTTGCCGCGCGATCGGCTGATCGTGCTCACGGGGCTGTCCGGCTCCGGCAAATCCTCGCTCGCCTTCGACACGCTCTATGCCGAGGGCCAGCGCCGCTACGTCGAGTCACTGTCGGCCTATGCGCGGCAGTTCCTCTCGGTGATGGACAAGCCCGACGTCGATCACATCGCCGGGCTCTCCCCGGCCATCGCCATCGAGCAGAAGGCCACCACGCACAACCCCCGCTCCACGGTCGGCACGGTGACGGAGATCTACGACTACCTGCGGCTGTTGTTCGCACGAGCGGGGGTGCCGCGCTGTCCGGTGCATGGCCAGGACCTCACCGCCCAGACGGTCAGCCAGATGGTCGACCAGGTCCTCAATCTGCCCGCCGGCAGTCCGATCGCGCTGCTCGCGCCGCGGATCACCGACCGCCGGGGCGCGCACGAGGACACGCTGCGCGAGCTGACGGCCCAGGGGTACGTGCGCGCTCGAATCGACGGACGGATCTACGAGCTCGATGCCGCGCCGGAACTGGATCCAAAGCGCAGACACACGATCGAGGCGGTCGTCGACCGCATGAAGGTCAAGCCCGACGTGCAGCAACGGCTGGCAGAGTCCTTCGAGACGGCCCTGGCACTTGGCAACGGCGTGGCGCGCGTCACGCTGCTGAGGGAAGCGGCCGATGATTCCAGTGACCAGCCCCCCGAGGAGTGGCTCTTCTCCAGCAGCCACGCCTGCCCGATCTGCGGTCACAGCGTCCCGCCGCTCGAACCGAAGCTGTTCTCGTTCAACAACCCGCTCGGCGCCTGCCCGACCTGCGATGGGCTCGGCATCCAGCAGTTCTTCGATCCCGAGCGCATCGTGGCGCACCCGCAGCTGCCGCTCGCCAGCGGCGCGGTGCGCGGCTGGGACCGACGCAACGCCCATTACTTTCACCTGATCCAGTCACTCGCACAGCATTATCACTTCGACATCGAGACGTCCTGGCAGGCGCTGCCCGAGGCGGTTCGGCACGTGCTGCTCTACGGCAGCGGCGAGGAGGCGATCACGTTTCGCTACGGGACCGCAGGTGGGGCCGTCGGCAAGCGCCACCCCTTCGAAGGCATCATCCCGAACCTCGAGCGGCGCTATCGCGAGACCGAATCGAACGCCGTGCGAGCCGAGCTCGCCCGATTCCGCGGTGTGCGCACCTGTCCGCAGTGCGCCGGAGCGCGACTGAGCCTCACCGCCCGCTCGGTGTTCGTCGGGGAGACGAACCTGCCCGCGCTGACCGCACTGTCCATCGAGCGCACCCTGGGCTATCTCGAGGCGTTGCAGCTGCCGGGCTGGCGCGGCGAGGTCGCCGGGCAAATCGTGCGCGAGGTGCTTACGCGGTTGCGCTTCCTCGCCGACGTGGGATTGCGCTACCTCACGCTCGATCGCCGCGCGGAAACGCTCTCCGGCGGCGAGGCTCAGCGCATCCGCCTCGCCAGCCAAGTCGGCTCCGGATTGACAGGGGTGATGTACATCCTCGATGAGCCCTCGATCGGGCTGCATCCGCGCGACAACCGCAAGCTGCTGCAAACGCTGAAGCGACTGCGCGATCTGGGCAACACGGTGATCGTGGTCGAACACGACGAGGAAGCGATCCGCGAGGCCGACTACGTCGTCGATCTCGGCCCGGGTGCCGGGGCCCACGGCGGGCAGGTGGTCGCACAGGGCACTCCGGCACAGATCGAGGCGGATGAGGCCTCACTGACGGGGCAGTACCTGAGCGGCCGGCGAAGCATCGAGGTGCCGCAACGGCGTCTGTCATCCGTCCCGGAGCACCAGATCCGCATCCGCGGCGCCACTGGCAATAACCTACGCGGCGTCGATGCGGACATTCCCATCGGGCTGCTCACCTGCGTGACTGGCGTATCCGGCTCGGGGAAGTCGACGTTGATCATCGATACGCTGTTCAACCACGCACGGGCGCGGATCAGCGGCAGCACCGTACCACCGACGCCCTGCACAGGGATCGAGGGCCTGGAACATTTCGAGGCGGTGATCGACATCGATCAGAGCCCGATCGGTCGGACCCCCCGCTCCAACCCCGCGACCTACACGAACTTGTTCGGCACCGTGCGCGAGCTGTTTGCGGCCGTACCGGAGGCGCGAGCGCGGGGCTATGAGGCCGGCCGGTTCAGCTTTAACGTCAAGGGCGGACGCTGCGAGGCCTGCCAAGGCGAGGGGCTCCTGCGGGTGGAGATGCACTTCCTGCCGGACCTGTACGTACCGTGCGACGTCTGCCACGGCCAGCGCTACAACCGAGAGACGCTCGAGATTCGCTACCGCGGCAAGACCATCTACGAAGTGCTGCAGATGACGGTTGAGGAAGCCCTGCGATTCTTTGCCAACGTACCGGCGATCGCGAGCCGGCTGACGACGCTGCGAGATGTCGGACTGTCGTACCTGCACCTGGGGCAGAACGCGGCAACCCTCTCCGGGGGAGAGGCCCAGCGCGTGAAGCTCTCGCGTGAGCTGGCCAAGCACTCGACCGGCCGGACGCTCTACATCCTGGATGAGCCGACCACGGGGCTGCACTTCCACGACGTCGCGCAGCTGCTCGAGGTGCTCAAACGCCTGCGTGACCAGGGCAATACCATCGTCGTCATCGAGCACAATCTCGATGTGATCAAGTGCGCGGACTGGCTGATCGATCTGGGACCGGAAGGTGGGGAGGGCGGTGGACGAATCGTCGCCTGCGGCACCCCTGAGAGGCTCACAGAGGCCCCGGAATCGCACACGGGGGCCCATCTGCGGCCGCTGCTGGCCGCGCGCACGGGCCAGCGCCCGGGGCCCTAAAGCACACGGCCCGAGCGGTGCGCATCGGCGCGCCGCCCAGGCCGCGTGTCGCTGAAGTCAGCCGGGGTCGTGACCCCTGCAGACGACGGCTTACTTCTTCTTCGGCGGAGTCTTGGTGGTGGTCGAAGAAGAGCTGCCGGTGTCGGAGCTGCCGCTGGTGCTCGGCGGCGTGGTGGTGCTCGTGCCGGAAGCGGCCGGCGCGGCGCTGCTGGAAGAGGCCGGCGGCGTGGCAGCCGGAGCGTTCGCCGACTGGTCGGACGGCTGCTTGGCGCAGGCGGTTAAGAGCACTGCGGCGGCAAGCGCGCTAAGAGCAACTTTGGTATTCATCGATAGTACCCCGGTGGAATGAGAGCTTTCAGAGGAAAAGAACAACTTTTGAACGAGTTATAGTCGTCCCGCGAGTCCTTCAAGGGTCGCGCGGTCAGAGATTTTATAGGTTAATAATGTGATTTGAAACCGTCTCCCTGTCGCCGGGAGACGACAGCGGGGCTTTCCGCGGACACGCGGGCCGACAAACGGTCGATGCGAGCGCCGCGGGCGTTCAGGCAGCAGCCCCTTTCTCGATCGACCCAAGCCCTCCCCCGGAGTTCCGCCCTGGGTCGTAAAATGCGGTTCCTACCCATTGACGAGCACGCGCCATGCCCGCATTCGATGCCGCACCCGTTTCCCCCGCCGAGCCGTTGGCCGCGCTGTTCGGCCCACACCTGGCCGGCCTGTGCGAACGGACGGCTGCCGCCCTGGAGGCCTGCGGCCATGCGGCGCTGCTGGTGCACTCCGGCTCGCTGCTGCCGGTATTTCAGGATGATCGGACCTATCCGTTCGAGGCGAACGCACCGTTCAAGGTCTGGAGTCCTCTCGACGTTCCGGATTGCTTCGTCCATTTTGAACCCGGTCGGCGCCCGCGACTCCTGGTCCACAGCCCGACCGATTACTGGTACAAGACGGCGGCGCTGCCTCAGGACTACTGGACGGCGCACTTCGAGATCGTGTCCTGCCCGAACCTGGCCGCCACGCGCGCCGCGCTGCCACACGATCTGGCCCGCACCGCGTATCTCGGCGAGGACTTCGCAGACCTGGCAGCGTGGGACGTCGGGGCGCGCAATCCGCCGCGACTGTTGCGCCACCTGGACTTCCACCGGGCGCTGAAGAGCCCGTATGAACTGGCGTGCCTGCGTGCGGCCAACCGGCTGGGCGTGCGCGGCCACCACGCGGCCGAGCGGGTCTTCAACGCCGGCGGGTCGGAGTTCGACATCGCATTGGCCTTCCTGGCCGCCTGCGGACAGCGCGAGCAGGAGCTGCCGTACAACCCCATCATCGCTCTGAACGAAAATGCAGCGGTGTTGCATTACCAGATGCTCGAGCGACGCGCACCGGAGTCAAAGCGCTCGCTGCTGATCGATGCTGGCGCGGAATTCGCAGGCTATGCGAGCGACATCACCCGCACCTATGCGGCTGCGGCGGGCGATTTTGCCGACCTCATCGCACAGATGGAGGTCCTGCAGCAGACTCTGTGTGCACAGGTGCGCGCCGGCGTCGACTGGCGGGAGGTGCACCTGCAGGCGCACCGTCTGCTGGCTCGGGTCCTGCGGGAGGCGGATCTGATCGGCTGCGGGGTCGAGGAGGCACTCGCCAGGGGCGTCACGCGGGTGTTCCTGCCGCACGGTATTGGTCATCTGCTCGGCCTGGAAGTGCACGACGCCGGAGGCTTCATGCGCGCACCGGACGCAGGGGACATCGAGCGGCCCGAGGGCCACCCTTACCTGCGCCTGACGCGCACCCTCGAGGCCGGCTTCGTGGTCACCATGGAACCGGGCCTGTACTTCATCGAACCGCTGCTCGCCGCGGCACAAGCGGACTTGCGGCGAGGGCTGATTCACTGGCCACGCGTCGACGCACTGCGACCCTTCGGGGGCATCCGGATCGAGGATGATCTGGCCGTGACCGTCGCCGGGTGCGAGAACCTCACGCGCGGCGCGTTCGTGTCGGAATCCGTGGCGCGCTGAGTGGCACGGCACGCCGAACGGCCACCGCCGGCGCGCTCTTCAGCGGGCCAGCGTAGACCCGGGCAGACCTCGGCCGCCGACTGGCGCACGCAGGGGCTGGATCCGAAGCGCTTGGCGCTGCGGAAGGGCAAGCTCCGCGATGCCGCGAGCGCACCGCGCATGGTGTCCGCGGTGGCGGCCCCCGCCGCGCAACCCGCGGTGGACGCGCTCACCGAAGCGGCGGGGACTGCGCCGGCCGTGTCTGTGCGCCGGTCTGTGGGTCACGGCGTGTCCTTGTC
>JBMFWZ010000135.1:0-8075 GCA_049964755.1 Steroidobacteraceae bacterium
ATGGTTGGCTGTTCACGGACAAAGGTGGCGGCTGGGAATACCCGGCGTTCTGGACCATCAGCTTGGTCGCTTTGACGCTGCTCGGTGACGGTGCGTTCGCACTGCGCCCGACGAATCGCAGAAGCTGAACGGCGGGCCTCGGCGCAGCACACCGGCATGGCGCATGAACGCGACCGTGCCGGTGTCGCCGATCAGGCTAATGAGGTTCCTCGCCGGTGAGGAATTCGCGCATCAGCGTCAACAGAGTCTCGGCCCGGATCGGTTTGCTTAGAATTCGCAATTGCAGGTCGGGTGCAAGGCCGCGGATCGCGCTCGACGTGTCGCCCGTGACCAGAATTGCCTTCAACTGAGGACCGAGTTGCTCGCGCAGCGCACCGATGACCTGGATGCCAGTTTGATTCGGCCCCAGATGATAATCGGTGATCAGCAAATCGAGCCGTGCGCCGCCCGTGACCGCTGCGATCGCTTCCTCGGCCGAACCGACGGGGATGACTTGATAGCCCTCGACCCTGAGCAGCATGCGGGTCGCATCGCGTACGCTCGGATCGTCTTCGACGAGCATCACGCTCGGCCGGCCGTCGCTCGCTTGCGCCCCTGCGCGATCTGGGCTTTCCTCGCTTTGCGCCACCGCAACAGCTGTCTGCGCTCCGGCGGACGGTAGCAGTAACGAGAACGTCGAGCCCGAGCCGACCCGAGAACTGACCTCGATCCTCAGGTCGAGTAGTTGAATGATCCGCTTGACGATCGAGAGCCCGAGTCCGTAGCCGTCGCGTGACGCATTGGCTCCCACTCCGACCTGATAGAACTCGTCGTAGATCAACGAGAGTTGTTCAGCAGGAATTCCAATGCCCGTGTCACAGACATCGAGACGGACCGTTGCGTCGTCGAGCGGCATGCAGCGCAGCGCCACCGTGCCAGAGCGGGTGTATTTCACGGCGTTCGACACCAGGTTGCGCACCACTTGCTCGACTAACGCTGGGTCGCTGCGCACCCAAACGTTCGCTGGACTCGTCTGCAATGTCAGGCCCTTGCCGGCTGCGACGCTCGAGAACTCGCGGCGGACATCCTCGCAGATCCGTGCCAATGAGAATTCGATGATCTCCGGTTTGATTGCACCGGACTCGAGCTTGCTGATGTCGAGCAACGCATTGAGCAGTCGCGACATGGCGCCGATGGCTTTCTCCTGCTGCGATAGCGCCTCGGTGAGCAGAGGATCGTGGACGGTCCGGCGCAACGTGCCGTTGAGCAGCGCGAGCGCCTGCAACGGTTGGCGCAGATCATGGCTCGCAGTGGCCAAGAAGCGGCTTTTGCCCTGGTTGGCACGATCGGCGCTCTCGCGCGCCAAATCGGCGAGCTCGCGAGCTTCTTCGGCGACCGCCCGCGCGGCAATTAACTCATTCTGGATGCGCTGGCGATCGCTGACATCACGGATCGCGGCGACGACGAGGGTCTCGCCACCATCGACGACGGGACTGAGACTGATCTCGACGGGAAATTCTGAACCATCTCGTCGCAGCCCGTATAGCTCGAGATTCTGACCCATGGGTCGGGCCCGCATATGGGCGCGGTAACTGGCGCGGTGCTGGAGGTGACGAGTTCTGAAGCGCTCGGGCAGCAGCGTCTCGATGGGCTTTCCGACGATTTCCTCGCGCGTATACCCGAAGAGCGCAAAGACCTGACGGTTGACGAACCGTACCAGCCCGTTGGCATCGACGATGAGCATCGCGTCAGGTGCCGCTTCGAGTGCACTGCGCGCAAGTTCTGGGGGCGTCAAGCGCATAAGAGCGCTTCCTTTGGTATTCCCTGAATTGACCTGATGAGACGTGCGTCTGTGCTGTGGCGGTCGGTATCGCCGATCACCACTGCGACGCGCAGTCGCGGCGATTCCGTTTGATTCCCCTTGGTGTCTCCCTGGGTCGATCGTCGAAATATGCCGATGATCAGCATACTTTTTTTTGATCCGGCTGCGCAAATGCAATTGAGACACACTCTTGCGCAGGCCCCTCACCGCGGGCACCAGCCGGAGTTGCGGTCGGGAGAAGGAAGCCACCTGCCGAAATGAGCCTGTCTCTCAGCGGCGGTACGCCTGCATGATGCGGTGCGCCGTGCAAAGGCATGGTCTTCCAGTGGGCGCGAATTCCACCGCGCAATTCTCGCTCCATCCGCCACTCGTCGCGGTGCAGCGCGACCACCGCGCCGTAAAAGAGAGTCTGGGGATCATCCGGGGGCGTGCGCGAGCGCGCGTTCGATCAGATCACCAGCGCGCCCCGTCAGTGACCCTTGCCGGCTCAGCATCAGCGCCTGCGCCTCCCCGAGCAAGGTCTGAGTGTTCTGCGGGGCCAGGCGTACCGCCTGGCCGTACGCGTGCGCAGCCTGCCGATATTCTTTCAGGACCCGGTAGGAGTGGCCGAGCATGATCCAGCCGCTCAGATCATTGCGGCGGGTGCGCAGGCGACTTGCCAAGGTTTCAACCATCGATTGCGGCGTGCGGGGCGGCGCGGAACTGCTCGCCCGACCTGTGCTGAGCGATGCATACAGCATCGTTGCGCCGATCGCGACGATGGCGATGCAGGCGAATACGGACCCACACGAGCGGCTTCAGTGCTGGCAGACTGCGCAGCCCGTGCGGGGAGAGCAGCGCGGCACCGGCACGTGCGCACCGGTGCACGGAACCGGGAGTGTGTCATCGCTCGCGGCACACTCCATACGCAAAATTGCCTATTCGCCCGACGGACCGGATACTGCGCCAAGCTTCGCGGCGACGGGGGAGCAGGCATGGTCGGTTCAGCTCGGGTGTCGGGTTCAACCGCCCGCACGGCGGCACTGCTCGCCGTGCTGAGCGGCGGCTGGATCGCCGGCACCGTCGATATCGCCTCGGCGTGTCTGATCAACTCCCTGCCCCCACGCGTCATTCTGCAGGCCATCGCGAGTGGCGTGCTGGGTGCCGACGCATTCCATGACGGATTCGCGGCGGCGCTCGCCGGATTGCTGCTGCAATGGGCGATGGCGCTGATCATTGCGAGCGTCTACGTCGCTGCGCTCTGGCGCTGGCCACGACTCGGACGGCACCCGCTCGGCGGGGGCGTGGCCTACGGGATCGTCATTTACGGGGTGATGAACTACGTCGTGGTGCCGCTCTCGGCGGCGCCATTCGGGCCGCCTCTGCAGCTGCTGAAGGGATCGAGAATCTCCTCGCCATGATGGTATTCGGACTGATCGTGGCGATCGCTGCGGGGCGCGCCGGCGTCGGCGAGAGCGCCCGGCGCGTTGCGCCGGGCGCCTGAGGCTCAACGCCAGCGCGGCGGTCGGCGAGGTGCCGGATGTCCCGGTGGTGCGCGCCGGAACTGGGGGGCTGGATGGTACTGCGGGGCGGCCCGGAATTGAGGCGCGGGGTGGTACTGGTACCGCGGCGCCGGGTGGTACTGCGGTGCGGGGTGGTACTGATACCGCGGCGCTGGGTGGTACCGCGGCGCTGGGTGGTACTGCGGCGTGGGGCGGTACTGATACCGCGGCGCGGGTTGCGGGCGATAACCACCGGGTCCCGGATGCTGTATCGCGTGGGGAGCAGTCCAGGGATGCGGTGCACCGTTGAAGCGGCCCGGCCCTGGTTGACGCCCAGCGTCCTGGCGGGCGGCCGCCCACGCGGGCCGGTCGACCGGATGGGGTGCGAACCTAGGCTGGGGACCTGAGCGCATCATGGGCCCGCCGGCGGCCCGTGCGGCGAACACGCCGGGGCCATGGAACAGATTCGGTCGCGCCGTGGCAGCGATGGGTGGCCGCCCGTGATTGAAATTCGCGCGCAGCATGCGGTCCCCGCGCGCCATGAAGACGTGCTGGCGCTGCTCTGGGGTCATCGCGAAATGGCGTGCACGTTCCGCGAACAGGTCTTGGCGCGTCGGGCGTGCCATGATCCCATGCGGGCCACCGTTGTAGCTGACGTGGTCGAAACCGTGGCGGTAGAAGCCGCGCTGTGGCTCCCGACGGTAGTAGGCGTCGGCATCAAATCCCGGTCCGACACGCAGCACCGCCCGGTTGTAGAAGAAGATCCCGCCCCGCCAGTAGCCACCGTCGAAGCCGTCTCCGTCGTAGCCGAAGCCGTAGTTGATTCCGCCGTAGAACCCGACCTGTGGTCCCCAGTAGCCGGTATGCCAGAGGAACTCACCACCCTCCCAGCCCCAATACCCGGGTGTCCACAGCAGCCCGACTTCCGGCGGTAGCACCCAGGTGCCCGGTACCCAGTAATACCCGTATGGGCCCCACGCCCAGTACCCCGGGACCCAGATGAATCCCGGCTGCGGGCAGGGCGGCTGGACGTAGATCGGCAGCGGCGGTGGAGGAACATTCACCGACACGCCAATGAAGACGCCCGCCGAAGCAGCCACCGGCAGGACCGCCAGCAGCAGTGCCGGCAGAAGGCGACTGAGAAATCGGGTGCGCATGGGTTTCTCCGCAGGATGCTCTTTAAATAGGAGACTGAGGCGCTGCCACTGAACCGTTGCTGAATTCCTTGCGGCGACCCATCGGACGGGAAATCGCCGCCTCTGGCAGCCAAAACGTACGATCTGCAGGCCCGTTGACGGGTCGCAGGACGGTGGCGGGCGAGGTGCCTTGCGCCGGCCCGCTTGGTACGATGCGCGCCCCCTGGCAGTTCAATCGAGCTCTCATGACGGTCGTTACCCGATTTGCGCCGAGCCCCACCGGCATGCTCCACGTGGGCGGCGTGCGCACGGCGCTCTATAGCTGGCTCTATGCCCGGCGAATGGCCGGGACATTCATCCTGCGGGTGGAAGACACTGATCGTGAACGCTCGACCGAGGAGGCCGTGCAGGTCATTCTCGATGGGATGGCCTGGCTCGGGCTCGCCGCGGACCAGGGCCCGTATTACCAAACGCAGCGCTTCGACCGGTATCGCGCGGTCATCGCGCAGATGCTAGCGGCCGGGCAAGCCTATCACTGCTACTGCACCAAAGAGGAGCTCGAGGCGGTGCGCGCCGAGCAGATGGCTCGCAAGGAAAAGCCACGCTACCCAGGCACCTGCCGGCATGGGCGCGAGAGGCGTCCGGGCGTGCAGCCCGTGGTGCGGTTCCGCAACCCATCCGAGGGGGCGGTGGTGGTCGAGGACTTGGTGCACGGCTCGGTGACGTTCCAGAACACCGAACTCGACGATCTGATCATTGCCCGCTCGGACGGGACCCCGACCTACAATTTCTGTGTCGTCGTCGATGACATGGATATGGGCGTCACGCACGTGATCCGCGGCGATGATCATCTGAACAATACCCCGCGGCAGATGAACATGTTGCTCGCGCTCGGCGCCGCGCCGCCGACCTATGCGCACGTGCCAATGATCCTCGGACCCGACGGTGCGAAGCTCTCCAAGCGCCACGGTGCGGTGAGCGTGCTGCAGTACGAAGAGGAGGGCTACCTGCCCGATGCGCTGCTGAATTACCTGGTGCGCCTCGGCTGGGCGCACGGCGATCAGGAAGTCTTCACGCGCGAGGAGATGATTGCGGCCTTCGACATCAAGGATGTCAACAAGGCGGCCTCGGCGTTCAATCCCGAGAAACTCCTGTGGCTGAACCAGCAGCACATGATGCGCGCCGCGCCGGCGGCGCTGGTCCCGCACCTGCGCGCCCAGCTGCGCCGGATCGGGCTCGACAGCGACGATCAGGCGTTTCTCGAGGGCATCATCCTCGCGCAGCGCGAGCGAGCCAAGACGATGAAGGAGATGGCGCTGAACAGTCGGTTCTTCTTCGTCGAGCGCGTCGACATCGATCCGAAGGCGGCCGCCAAGCACCTGGCCGACGGCGGACGGGAACTGCTCGCGAACGTGCGCGAGCGCCTTGCTGCCCTGCCGCAGTGGAGCGCTGAAGGCGTGCACGGGGTGCTCAACGATCTAGCGGCGGCACTCGGGGCTGGCCTTGGCAAGGTGGCGCAGCCGCTGCGCGTGGCGGTCACCGGGACTGCCGTTTCCCCGCCGATTGACGTCACGCTCATGCTGCTGGGGCGTGAGCGGACCCTGGCCCGGATCGAGGCCGCCTTGAGCCTGTCCGCAGGGGGTTGAATCATCATCGTGACGGTGCGGGATGCTGCGCGCTCTGGGGTGATTTCACTTGACAGCGCGGCGGGGCTTCCGTACCTTCGCGGCCCACTCCGCGTGGGGCCATAGCTCAGCTGGGAGAGCGCTTGCATGGCATGCAAGAGGTCGGCGGTTCGATCCCGCCTGGCTCCACCAATGACTTACGCGCCATGGACGGCTTGCCTGTGGCCACGTTTGTGGCCAACTTCTCAAAGCAGCCCCTCCCCGGTAGCGCCGCCGCATACCGTAGGAGGCATCCATGCTCACCGCCAATCCCACTTCCCCACCGCCGCGCAGGCGGTCGAGATCCCGGCCGTCATCGCCGGCAGCGTCAATCTGATGCGCTTCAGCGCCGCGCTTGCGAGTGCCGGCATCGTCGGCCGATTCGATCCGGACCGAGGAATATTGGTGATCGAGCCGGCTGGGCCGCCTTCGCAGTTTTTGCATCCTAATTTGCGTCCCGCATAAATTTCACCTAGTATTTTTCCCGCGTCTGGGATGAGTCGCTAAGCGCCTCGATTTGGGGATTGCCCCCAAAAGCCCAGTCGCTTTTTTTTGCCTGCGAAAAGTGCGGAGGGGACGCTCGATGTATTTGTGTTACATCGACGAATCAGGAACGCCCGAGTTGCCCGGTAACTCGTCTCACTTTGTACTTGCTGGCCTTGCGCTGCCCATATGGCATTGGAAAGACGCAGATCAGCAAATTGGGCGAGTGCTCGACAACTACGACCTCTCGGGTTCTGAGCTGCACACCGCCTGGATGGCACGCCGGTATCTTGAGCAATCCCGCATTCCGAATTTTGAGCAGCTTCCTCGCTCGCAACGCCGAGCTGCTATGGATCGTTATCGCGCGGGCGAGCTCCTACGACTCCAGCGATCTCATGAACCCAAAAGATATCGCCAGCTCAAGAAGGACTATGCCCACACGGCCGCCTATTCCCACCTGACGGAGCGCGAGCGACGAAGCGCGATTCAAGACGTTGCCGATGTTGTCGGAAGATGGGGATTTGCGCGGCTATTTGCAGAGTGTATCAACAAGCTACATTTCGATCCGGCAAAGACTGGACGATCAGTTGAAGAGCAAGCCTTTGAGCAGGTTGTATCTCGGTTCGAGCAATACCTACAAAGGGCGGACGCAAGCCAAGCAGGACAGCGCTGCTTTGGACTGTTGGTCCATGACAACAACCAGACCGTGTGCAAGAAACACACTGACTTAATGCGAAGCTTCCATAAAACCGGAACTCTATGGACGGATGTCGAAAGAATTATAGAAACTCCGCTATTCGTAGACAGTCAACTTACAAGGCTGGTACAGATTGCAGATTTGTGCAGCTATGCGCTTCGACGCTACGTTGAGCACAATGAAAACGACTTGCTTCAACGGATATTCCCGCGTGCTGACAGAATCAAAAGCAATACGGTAGGTGTTCGCCATTTTACGGGCAAGGGGTGTCGATGCGTCATCTGTGAGAACCACTGAGCGGTTACGATAAGTTCGGCTCTGTTGAAAAACGAGTGGGTTATGCGGTGACGTACGGGTTGATGCGGGAGAAGTCGAGTTTGCCTGCGATCATGAAGATGACCATGCGGATGGTACGGAACCGGCCGTACCCGCGGGCCTTGCGCTTGGCAGCCTGGAAGAGTCCATTGATGGCCTCGAGGAACCCGTTGGTCTGGCGCGAGGTGACCCAGGCGAGGATGCCCTCGAGATGAGTACGGATCATCTGGGCGACTTCCTTCATCGGCTCGACCTTCGAGCGCAGCACATTGCTGCACCAGCGGTTGAGCAGCAGGCGTGCAACGTGTGGTTGCTTGCGGGTGAGGATCTCACGCAGTTCCTCGCGGTACTGCCAGGCCCGCGCGGTGCGGGTCGTGGTCATCTTGGCGAGCAGCCGATCGAGCTCAGTGCGCTGTGCGAGGCTGAGTGCGGCGCGATCCTTCAGCAGCATCCAGCGCTTGCCCTTGAGGCTCGGGTCGAGCTTCTGCTCGATGCGGC
>JBMFWZ010000136.1:0-8017 GCA_049964755.1 Steroidobacteraceae bacterium
GCGCACTACTCAGCGCAGATCCGGCGTGCCCACCGGGCACATGAACGCGAGCGTGACCAGCTCTACCGGGATCGGCTCCACTTCGACGCTCAGCGGCCGCTTCCCTTCCCCGATCCGCCGTTCTGATCCGCGACCGCCGCCACGCCGTCGCCTCGATTACTCACGCCTCGAGTCCATCACCGATCGTGACAACCGCCCCATCAAATACCGTGGTCCGTCTCACCATGCGTTTCTATCAGTCCTGCCTCGGCGGTGAGCTGACTCTCATGAGTGTGAAAGACTCCCCGGCGAGCGCCCAGATGCCCGCCGCCGCGCAGGATAAAATCATCCATGCGCACCTGCGGGGCGAAGGCATCGAAATCTCGGCTTCCGACTGGCTGCGCGCCGAGGGAGCGCGCGTGCGCGGCAACACGGTCTGCCTGTACCTCAGTGGAGGATCTCTGCGCCAGCTCAGAGACTCGTTCGAGAAGCTTTCCGAGGGCGCTGAGGTGACGGATCCGCTGGGCGAGAAATTCTTCGGCGCCTACGGAGCGCTCAACGATCGGTTCGGCGTGAGATGGATGTTCCGCGCGGATCAGCAATCATTGGAACGTACGGCATGAAGTACATTCTCATGATGACGGGCAACCGAGCAGGAGTGGACACCTATCGTTCATGGGCCGCCTCCGATGTCCAGGCGCATCTCGCCCACCTGAAATCCCTCAACCAGCAGCTCCTCGAGTCCGCAGAGCTGGTGGATTGGCAACCACTGGCGCCGCCGGAGCAGGGGAAGGTGGTTCGGGCGGGGAAGGACGGCGAGCCCGTGACCGACGGCGTGTTCCCGGAGTCCAAGGAGTTTCTTCTGGGTTTCTGGATCGTCGACGTCGAGAGCGCGGAGCGCGCCTATGAGATCGCCGCCCATCTGTCGGGAGGTCCCGGACCGGGTGGCACGCGATTGAACATGCCAATCGAAGTGCGGCAGTTCATGACCAGGATGGCCGCCCCGGACCTGTGAGCCGTGGACCGTCCACCCGGTAAGGCCGCTCCGGCCATCGGCACATCGAGCGAGGCGAGCTTCCAGCATCTGCTGCGCGAGCTGACTGCCCCCGTCCTCGGCTTCGTGGCGCGTCACTCTCGTGACTTCGCGGCTGCCGAGGATGCGGTGCAGGAGGCAATGATTGCGGCGGCCGCACGGTGGTCACAGGATGGAGTGCCCGATAACCCACGTGCGTGGCTGACTCAGGTGGCGCTCAGACGGGTGACTGACCAATTGCGCAGCGAGGCGGCGAGGCGGCGCCGGGAGTGCGAGTCGGCATGGGACACGCAGGGGACGGCGCCCGCGGCGGACTCGCAGACCGACGTCGACGAGGACGAGACGCTGATCCTCTTTTTCATGTGCTGCCACCCGTCGCTGACGAGATCTTCCGCCATCGCTCTGGCGCTGCGGGCGCTGGGCGGGTTGACCACGGCCGAGATCGCTCGCGCCTTCCTGGTGCCTGAGGCGACCCTCGCCCAGCGCATCAGTCGCGCCAAGGCCACCATCAGGTCATCGGGTGTACCGTTCCAGCTGCCTTGCGCCGAGGACCGTGCGCAGCGCCTTCGGGCTGTGCTGCACGTCCTCTATCTGATGTTCAGCGAAGGCTATGCGAGCGGCGCAGGTCCGAGTCTGCAACGACCGGAGCTGTCGCGCGAGGCGATACGACTGGCGCGTTCGCTCTGCGCCCTGCTTCCCGGGGAGAGCGAGGTGGAAGGTCTTCTGTCGCTCATGCTGTTGACCGACGCCCGTCGCGGGGCGCGCTTCGGCCCGGACGAGGAGTTGATCCCGCTCGACAAACAGGATCGCTCACTCTGGGGCCGGGAGGAGATCGCCGAAGGTGCGGCCTTGCTCGAGCGAGCGTTGGCCAAGGGCGCCGTCGGCCCCTATCAGCTGCAGGCCGCCATCGCAGCGCTTCATGATGAGGCCCTGCGAGTCGAGGATACGGACTGGCCGCAGATCCTGGCGCTCTACGAGCTCCTCACGCGCATCTCGGACAATCCGATGGTGAGGCTCAACCACGCCATCGCGGCCGCCATGGTGCACGGTCCGTCCAAGGGCCTCGCCCTGCTTGCGAGGCTCGACGATGAACCCCTCCTTGCGCAGCACTACCGCCTCGATGTGGTGCGGGCCCATCTTCTCGAGATGACGGGCGACCGCGCCGCCGCCGTCGGTTTGTTTCGCATCGCGGCGGAGAAGACCTCGAGCGAACCGGAACGGCACTACCTGATCGCGCAGGCCGTCCGATTGAGTGGCCCCTCATCAGAGCGGCGGAGCCTGCCCGCTCAATCATGACGGACCTGATACCGGCGGGCCTTCAGCGGCCCGGCTCGTCGTGGGGCGCGGGATCACCGCTGCCGAGCGTCGGGAGATTCCGGTCGGGCCGATCCTCGTCATGCCAACACCTCCCAAGGGACGCCCGCGCAGCCGAGCGCGGCCCGAACACCGGGTGAGCAGAGCTCTTCAGGCGCGCCGGTGCCAAAACCGACGCCCTGAAGCCCGCATCATTCGCGCGAGCGGCCCAGGCCTCAGCGCTTGGCAAGCAGGTCGCGGATCTCCCCGAGCAGCGCCTCGGATTTCGTCGGCGGCGGCGCAACGACCGGGGCCGGGGCCGGAGCGCGCTTGAGCCGGTTGATCATCTTGATGACGAAGAAGATCGCCAGCGCGATCAGCACGAAATCAAAAATCGCCTGAATGAACAGTCCGTACTCCAGCATGACCGGCTTGCCCTGAGGGCTCGAACCGATCTGCACGGCGAGCTTACTGAAGCTGACCCGACCGATGATCAGCCCCAGCGGTGGCATCAGGACATTGGCCACCAGGGAGCTGACGATCTTCCCGAACGCAGCACCAATGACCAAGCCGACCGCCATGTCGACCACGTTTCCTTTGACAGCAAATTCTTTGAATTCGGAGACCAGGCTCACGGCGGAACGCCTCTTGCGGGTGATTGAAACTGGAGCATAGTCGAATGGTACGAGGACCGCAAAACGTCAACGGCCGGTCGGCTTACTTGCACCGACCGGCCGTTGGACCGCCGTAGTCCTCAGCGTGCGCCTCAGGCCGTCTTGGCCTTGCGCCGCCGCGGGGCCTTCTTCCCCTCTTCGGCCACCGCCGCTGCCGGTCCATCGACCAGTTGCATCAGCGCCATCGGCGCGGAGTCGCCCGGACGCGGGTTCATCCGCAGGATGCGCGTGTAGCCACCCGGACGTGACTTGAAGCGCGGGCCGAGATCGCTGAAGAGCTTCTCGACGATCGCGGTATCGCGCAGACGGGCGAACGCCAGACGCCGATTTGCATCCCCGTCGGTCTTACCCAGCGTGATCAGCGGCTCGACGACGCGTCGAAGCTCCTTCGCCTTCGGCAGCGTAGTGCGAATCGTCTCGTGGCGCAGGAGCGAAACGCTCATGTTGCGCATCAGTGCGTGCCGGTGCGAGCTGTTGCGAGACAGTTGCCGGCCAGTCAATTGGTGACGCATTGCAGGAAATCCTTAGATCGTAGATTCGTCGCTGTGCTTGAGGCTCGCCGGCGGCCAGCCGTCAAGACGCATACCGAGCATCAGGCCGTGGCTGTGCAGCACTTCCTTGATCTCGGTGAGCGACTTCTTACCCAGATTCGGCGTGCGCAGCAGCTCCACTTCGGTCCGCTGCACCAGATCGCCGATGTAGTGAATGTTCTCCGCCTTCAGGCAGTTCGCACTGCGCACGGTGAGCTCGAGCTCATCGACGGGGCGCAGCAGGATCGGGTCGAACTGCATCTCGGTGACCTTGGCCGTGGTCTCCTCCTCGCCCTGCAGATCGACGAACACCGACAGCTGATCCTTCAGAATGCTGCCAGCGCGGCGGATGGCTTCCTCCGCATCAATCGTGCCGTTGGTCTCGATGTCGATCACCAGCTTGTCGAGGTCGGTTCGCTGCTCGACGCGCGCCGCTTCGACCGCATAGGTGACTCGACGGACGGGCGAGAACGATGCGTCGAGCTGCAGACGGCCGATCGGCCGGCTCTGCTCCTCGAATGCCACGCGCGTCGCCGCCGGGCGATAGCCTCGACCGCGCTCGATGCGCAGCGTCATGCTCAGTTCCCCCGCCTGCGTCAGGTTGGCGATCACCAGGTCCGGATTCACGACTTCGACGTCATGATCGGTCTGGATGTCACCGGCGGTCACCGGCCCCGGGCCCTTCTTGTGCAGACGCAGCTCGGCGGTGTCGCGCGAGTGCATGCGAATCGCGACGGACTTGAGGTTCAGCAGGATGTCGACGACATCTTCCTGGACGCCCTCGATGCTGGTGTACTCGTGCAGCACACCGTCGATCTCCGCCTCGGTGATCGCACTGCCGGGCATCGAGGAGAGCAGCACGCGCCGCAGCGCGTTGCCGAGCGTGTGGCCGAAGCCGCGTTCAAACGGCTCAATAGTGACGCGGGCCTGGCGCGGCGCAACAGGCTGCACCTTCACCACGCGCGGCTTCAAGAATTCTGTGACGGAACCCTGCATTGCAGTCTCACCTTGCCGGCCGACAACCGGCGTAAAACGCGAAAACGTGGGCGCAAACGGCCGGCAGACGCCGGCCCTCGACGCGCGGCCGATTACTTCGAATAGAGCTCCACGACCAGGTTCTCGTTGATATCCGGCAGGACATCATCGCGCCCCGGCGGCGTCTTGAATACGCCGCGGAACTCCTTGTCGTTGACCTCCACCCACTCGGGCAGGCCCACCTGCTGTGCAATGCCGAGTGCGGTCTGAATGCGCAGCTGCTTGCGCGCCTTCTCGCGAATCTCGACCGTGTCGCCCGCCTTCACTTGGTAGGAAGCGATGGTGACCGCACGGCCATTGACGTTGATGCCCTTGTGGCTCACCAGCTGGCGCGCCTCGGCGCGCGTCGCAGCGAAGCCCATGCGGTACACCACGTTGTCCAGCCGGCACTCGAGCAGGCGCAGCAGGTTCTCACCCGTGCTGCCGGTGCGGCGGGCCGCCTCGGTGTAGTAATTGCCGAACTGGCGCTCGAGCACACCGTACATGCGGCGCAGCTTCTGCTTCTCGCGCAGCTGCATGCCGTATTCGGACAGACGAGTCCGGCGCTCGCCCTTGATGCCGCCCGGCGGCACGGAGAGCTTGCATTTGCTCTCCAGGGACTTCACACCACTCTTCAGGAACAGATCCGTGCCCTCGCGACGAGCGAGCTTGCACTTGGGACCGAGGTAACGCGCCATGCTGAGTTCTCTCTTCTCGCGCCAGAGTCGATCAGACCCGGCGCTTTTTCGGGGGACGGCAGCCGTTGTGCGGAATCGGCGTGACGTCAGCGATGCTGGTGATTTTCAGTCCGCAGCCGTTGAGCGCGCGGACCGCCGATTCGCGTCCAGGGCCCGGGCCGCCGACGCGCACCTCGACGTTCTTCACGCCGTGCTCCTGCGCCGCGACACCAGCCTTTTCCGCCGCCACCTGCGCGGCGAACGGGGTGCTCTTGCGCGAGCCGCGGAAGCCGCAGCCTCCCGCCGTCGCCCACGACAGAGTGTTCCCCTGACGATCGGTGATGGTGATGATGGTGTTGTTGAAAGAAGCGTGCACATGCGCGATCGCATCGAGCACGTTCTTGCGCGCCTTCTTGGGCTTCTTGGCGGTCGAGCCGCCTTGTTTCTGCTCAGCCATGCTGCTCATTCCTCAAATCAAGCCTTGCCCGGAGGCGCATTCAACTTGACGGCCTGCTTGCGCGGTCCCTTACGGGTGCGGGCATTGGTGCGGGTGCGTTGCCCGTTCACCGGCAGTCCGCGGCGATGACGGATGCCGCGGTAGCAGCCCAGGTCCATCAGCCGCTTGATGTTCATCGACACTTCACGCCGCAGATCGCCCTCGACGGCGAACTTGGCGATCTGACTGCGGATCGCATTGATCTCGGCCTCGGTGAGATCCTTGACCCGCGTCTCAGGATTGATGCCCGCGCCTTCGCAGGCCTTCAGCGCCCGCGTACGCCCCACGCCGTAGATATGCGTGAGTCCTACCCAGACATGCTTGTTCAGGGGAATATTAATGCCGGCTATGCGTGCCATATTGCTCTACCGAAGCCGCGGGGAAAACGCGGTATTTTAACAAAAATTCGACCTATTCCAAATACTTGCGAGGCCACTCCCGGGCCGTCCCTGCTGAGGCGCGGTCCTGCGAGACCGCTGCCGCCGGCAGATGCGACCCCTGGGGCAGCACTCACCCCTGGCGCTGCTTATGGCGCTGGTCCGTGCAGATGACGTAGACCACGCGCCGGCGGCGCACGATCTTGCAGTTCTTGCAGATCTTCTTGACCGAGGGTCTGACTTTCATGATGCGCTCCGCGCAGTCTTAAGGGCGGACCGAAGCGGCCCGCGGCTTGAAATGGCGCCAAGCGCCGGGAGAGTACGAATCGTCATCGGCGCGCTCCTTATCCGCCCTGGCCTGAACGGCCATAGCCGAGCAGGTTGGCCTTTTTCATCAGGCCCGGGTAATGGTGCGACATCAAGTGGGACTGCAGCTGCGCCATGAAATCCATGACCACCACGACCACGATGAGCAGCGAGGTGCCGCCAAATTGGAACGAGACGCCCTGCTGCCCCTCGAGGAACACTGGCAGGATGCACACTGCCGCGACGTAAAGCGCGCCCCAGAGAGTCAGGCGGGTCAGCACTTTGTCGATGTAATCGGCGGTCTGCTGGCCCGGGCGGATGCCCGGAATGAACGCGCCGGACTTCTTCAAATTGTCGGCCGTTTCGCGCGAATTGAAGACCAACGCGGTGTAGAAGAAGCAGAAAAAGATAATCAGGATGCCGTAGAGCACCATGTAGAGCGGCTGGCCGAAGCCGAGAGCCGCCGCAACGTCCTGCATGACGCTGGCGAAGCCCCCTTTTGCACCGGTGCCCAGGAATCCGGCGATGGTCGCCGGGAACAGCAGGATGCTCGAGGCGAAAATCGGCGGGATGACGCCCGACATGTTGATCTTAAACGGCAGATGGCTGCTCTGCCCGGCATACATGCGTCGGCCGACTTGGCGCTTGGCGTAATTCACGGTGATGCGCCGCTGGGCGCGTTCCATGAACACCACGAAAGCCGTAGTCCCGATCACCAGAATCAGCAACAACAGCGCGAACGGTCCCTGCATGGCTCCGGAGCTCACCGCTTCGGCCGCCGAGCTGATCGCACCCGGGAGGCCGGCAACGATGCCAGCCAAGATGATCATCGAGATGCCGTTACCGATGCCGCGCTCGGTGATCTGCTCCCCGAGCCACATCAAAAATATGGTGCCCGTGGTCATGGTCACCGTGGCGGTGAACATGAACTGCCAGCCCCCGACCATGGTCATGCCGCCCTTCTCGAGCGCACCGGATGCCGCGAACGACTGAAAGATCGCGAGTGCTACGGCGCCATAGCGCGTGTAGTCGGTCATCTTGCGCTGCCCGGCCTGCCCTTCCTTGCGCAGCTCCATCAGGCTCGGCACCACCATCGACATCATCTGAATGATGATCGAGGCGGAAATGTAGGGCATCACGCCCATAGCGAAGATCGACAGACGCGAGAGCGCGCCGCCGGAGAACATATTGACGATGCCGAAGATCGTGCCGGAGTTCTTGCTGAAGAAACGGGCGACCTCCACCGGGTTGATGCCGGGAACCGGGATGAAGGTCCCGACCCGGTAGACGATCATCGCGCCGACCAGGAACAGCACGCGTGTGCGGATCTCCCCAAGACGGGCCGCTTCGCTGAGCGCGGCAGCTGGATTGTTGAGAGTGTTCGCCACGATGTCTTCCGGTTGAGTCTGTGAACTCGCTCGTCGAGCCGCTTAGGCCTCGATCTTGCCGCCGGCCGCCTCGATGGCGGCGCGTGCGCCGCGCGTGACCGCGATGCCCTTGAGCGTCACGGCCTTCTCGAGCTTGCCCGACAGCACGACCTTCGCCCGCTCGGTTCCCACCGGCGCGATGCCGGACTTGATCAGCGCCTCGAGGTCGATCACGGCCGCTTCGACCTTGGCGAGCTCATCGAGCCGCACT
>JBMFWZ010000137.1:0-7991 GCA_049964755.1 Steroidobacteraceae bacterium
GCGGTGCGCGCGACGGCCAGATCGTCCTGCGGCAGCGCGAAGTGATCCATGCCGATGTACTGATAGCCGGCGGTCGTCAGTCGCTCGATGGCGAGGCGCAGCAGCGCGATGCGCGTCGGCGGGTGTGGCAGGAATGTCGTGTCGAGGTGGCGCTGCGGTTTGAACAGCTCGGGCAGGTGGGCATATCCATAGACCGCGAGCCGGTCCGGGTGCGCCGCGATCACGGTATCGAGCGTGCGCGCAAACCCGTCGATCGTCTGCAGCGGCAGGCCGTAGATCAGATCGACGTTCACTGAGCGGAAGCCGTGCTCGCGACAGGCTTCGATCACCGCCAATGTCTGCTCCACGCTCTGAATCCGGTTGACCGCGCGCTGCACCTGCGGATCGAAATCCTGCACCCCGAGGCTGGCGCGATTGAACCCCAGGGCGCCAAGCGCCGCGATGTCCGCGGGGCTCACGGTGCGCGGATCGAGTTCGATGGAGAAGTCCCGTTCGGGCCGCGCGCTGAGCTGAAACTGCTCGGCCAGCGCCGCGAGGAGCCGTCCGATCTGTTCGGGTCGGAAGAAATTCGGCGTGCCCCCACCGAGGTGCACCTGCAGCACCTCACGGTGCCGCGCGAACAACGGGGCGATGAGCCCGACTTCGGCGAGCAGGCGATCCAGATACCGCTCGGCGCGCGCCGCATCGCGTGTGATGACGCGGTTGCAACCGCAGTAGAAGCAGGGGCTCGCGCAAAACGGCATGTGCGCGTAGATCGACAGCGCACGCGCACTGGCATTCGTGGCGCGGATGTACGCGCGCAATTCGGCGGCGCCGAACTGCGGCGTGAACTGAGGCGCGGTGGGGTAGGAGGTGTACCGAGGTCCCGGGCGGTCGTAGCGGCGCAGCAGATCGGGATCGAAGTCAAGCGGGCGCGTCATGTCACTGGTCCGGCGGCCGCACGCATCGGCCCGGGGTCAGGATGGCTCACGCCGAGGCCGCCGGCCATACGTAGAAGTGCGTCCCGCAGGCCCGCTCCAGGGGGCTGCGGAAGGTGCAGTGGCGCCCTGGCGTCCGAGGGCAGCCGGCGCTGTGCGATCATGGGCGCATGGACGAACTCAGCGCCCACTCTTCGGCGCTCGCGGCGCCGGAGGTCGGGAGCGAGCCGGATGTCGAGGTCTACCGCGCCCGGCGACGACGGGACTGCGAAGAGCGAGCGTTTGTGCTCGCGGCGGTGGGCATCGCGAGCGAGGTCGTGGCATTTTCGCGCGGGTGCGTGCTCTACGTCGCAGCGAGCGACGTCGAGCGCGCCACGGCCCAGCTGAATCTGTACGAGCAGGAGAACTCTCCGCGACGCGCCCTGTCACGCCCGCCCCCGCGGCGGCTGTTTAGCCACGCGTGGATCGGCTGCGTGGGCTATGCGCTGTGGCTGTTCGGGGTGGCCTACGTGCTCTCGAACGGGCTGGTGCGGCTCGATGCCTTCAACCGAGGCGAGCTGTACGGCGCACCGGTGCGCGCGGGGCAGTGGTGGCGCGCCTGGACCTGTCTGACACTGCACATGAGCGGACCACACCTGGCCGGTAACCTGCTGGCGGGCCTGTGGTTCGGCTATCTCGCCGGCCAGCAGCTCGGTGTCGGGACGGCCTGGTTCCTGATTGTCGTCGGCGGCGGGCTGGCTAACCTCGTGGAGGGGCTGGTGGGGCCGCCCTGGTACCGCTCCGTGGGGGCGTCGACCGCCGTGTTCACGGCGCTCGGCATGATGGCCGCGCACACTTGGTGGACGGAGCGCGGTGCGCACCCGAGCTGGTTGCGCCGCTGGGTACCACTGGGGGCGGGTGTGGTGCTGCTCGGCTGGCTCGGCACGGCCGGCAAGCACACCGACGTCATGGCGCACCTGCTGGGGTTCTCGTTCGGTGTCCTGCTCGGCTGGGCGGCCGCCTGGCCGCCGATCGATCGGCGGCTGGACCGTGTGCCGCAGTGGCTGCCCGGCCTCGCGGCCATGCTGATCATGGCGATCGCCTGGGGGCTCGCCCTGGCATGAGAGCCCGTGACACGCGCCTCAACACCGGTTCAAGGTGAGTGCATCGCCGGCTTCGTTGAGCTTTGAGAACCGCTTGTGAAGATCGAAAAAGCCGAATTGAATGCCATGATGTTTATGACACCGTAAGACACGGGGACACTCCTCACTTCGCCGCCAAGCGCTCCGGGCTCACCACTGCAGATATTCCCTGGGCGAGATGATCTCGACTCCCCGGAAAGGATGGAGTACCCGAAGATCCTGGTCGCCGGTCACGATCAGATCTGCCTCGCCATTGATCGCCACTTCGAGGAACTTGTCGTCCTTCGGGTCGCGGCAAGCCTTGATCGGAGAGGTGACGATGACCCGCTCGGCAATCCGATTCAGGACCCGGATGAACTCTTGCCGGTCTTCCAGACTGACGTAGCGGTCGAATTTGGGACGCGACAGCACTTCCGCGAGTTCCTCGAGTGTCTCGTCTGAGACCAATAATTGGCACTCGTTCACCGCTTTGCGCACGGCTTTGGCTGGCCCCGAGTCCGGGAGCAGGAGCCGGCTGACCAAGCAGTTGGTGTCAGCGACGATGCGCTTGGTCTCGAGGGGCATCGTCGTCGGTGAGCAGCGCGGCGAGCTTCTTCTCCGTCAAACCCCGCTCCACGGCTTTACGGCCCACCCGGTCGCAGAATTCCTGAAACTCCGTGACATTGAGCCCGCGAATCCGGTCGTACTCTGCGGTCGAGAGCAGCACCGCAACATCCCGTTTCTGCCGTCGAATGACGACGGGCTCTCGCTGAGCCGCGTCGATCAGCGCGGCAAGCCGCTGCTTCGCGTCGGTGGCTGATATGTGGCGCATTGCGATCTCCTTGCCACCTATTATGGACAAAATGGACAAAATAAACAAATTAGTCTGTGGAGATCATTCTGAGTCCCAGCGTGCCGAGCGCCCAGGCGCGCGGATTGAAGATGGCGCGCGGCAGTATGTGCGCCACGGCCAGGCGTCTGAGCGCAGCTACCTGATAGGAGCAGACGACCATGGCGGTCGAGAAGTCTACGTCTTGCCCGCGGCGAGGCTCGCATCCACCCGGCCTGCCACCCCGATCCCGCCGCAGGTCTCGATGAGCCCCCGTCGCCTCGCAGTGAACTCGCGACAACCGGGATCGCGCTGGCGCATCCCGCGCGCGAAACCGCGCCCGCCCCCGAGGTATCTCTCGCGGTTCCCCTGATTTTGGTACCCAAAGTGCTCGTAGCGAGAGGTCGCTTTGTCCAATTTTTGGGGTAGTAAATTGTAAGACGTTGATTGAATTAGGTATTCTGTTCGTTGCGAAAGGTGTGTCTCGCGACGCGCTTCGGGCCTCTACTAGGCTGCCGGGGACCCTGATTTCGCTGCCGGGAGTGCCGGGAGCAGTCGCTCGACGTGCTGCTCGATGGGGAAGTTGAAGACTCCGCGCAGATTGATTCGCGCGGTGCGCGTGGGCGCGACGCGCCCGATCAGCTCCGGTGGCACCGCGGCCGCTCGCCGCGGTTGAGCACGCGCAGCCGCTCCCGACGCAAGGCCTCGTTGACGAAGTAGTCGGCCAGGAACACGGTCCGCAGCAATTGTCCGAGGTGCACGAGCGCCTCGTACAGCGGATCGCCGCGCGCGGCTGAACCAAGATGACCCGTCCGCTGATTCGATTCGGTCCGGTGAACTTTGCTCGCCGACCGGTCGCGATCGTAAAGAAATTCTCGGGCTCAGAGGTATCCTGGCTTCAGTCGCTGGTCGGCAGCAGCGTCTGCGGCGGCCCCTGTGTCGTGCGTCGATAACGGCGCACCAGGCTCACGTTGACCCCGTGGCCGGACAGGTGCAGCGTCATGACCAGCTCGCCTCCCGGCGCGATTGCGAACTGCTCGCTCAGTTTCGGTCCGAGCAGGGGCTCAAGCTCGATGATGAAGGCGCGCCCGCGCCAGCCGCAGCTCTGGTTCGCGGTGTCGTGCGGCCCAAAGGCGATCACGGTCGGGATGCCGAGGCTGCACTGCTGCACGCCGTCGGCGCTGGTGAGCGAGAATTCCCCTGGCGAGAGCGCGAGACTGAGGATGCTGCCGACTGGGACGTGTCCGATGAGTTCACCCACCCAGGCCGCACCGAACATCGGGGCACTCACTTCGACGCCCGGCTCCTGAACCGTGTGGCCGCTGTCGCGGATCGGCGCCGACGATCCGCCCTGTTCGTGATCCCGTCCTGGGGGCGGCCCGGACTGCGTCTGCGCGCGCCCCTGGGCGCGCTTCATCGCCCGCAGCGCTTTGAGCATGCGCGCGTGCAGTTGCGTCTGCAGGAGCGTCACGGCCGCATCGATCGGTTCGCTGTGCGCGGCATCGAGCCGCCAGTTGCCGCTCAGGTGCGGAGCGTGTGCGGGGGGGGCGAGCCGCAGCGGCGCCGCCGAACAGCCCGAGAGGGCCGCGGCGAGCGCGGCCGCGCACAGCCGAGGCGCGCGGGACGGAGGGGTCGGCATGGTGACGTGGCCCGTGGTACTGGCCGTTGGACTGTGCCTCAGGGGCTCAAGTTCTGCTGGCGGCTGCCTGGGCCGCCAGCGCTTCGATTCGCGCCCAGTCGCCCCGCGCGAGGGCATCGGCCGGCGAGAGCCACGATCCGCCGGCGCACAACACGTTGCCGAGCTGCAGGAAGGTGCCGACCGTTTCCTGCGTGATGCCACCGGTGGGGCAAAATCGCGCCTGGGGAAACGGTCCCGCGAAGGCCTTGAGCATGGCGGTGCCGCCCGCCGGCACGGCCGGGAAGAATTTGAAACAGTGGTAGCCGTGGGCGAGGCCGATCATCAGCTCCGAGGCACTCGCCACCGCGGGCAGATACGGGATCGGGGCATGCATGCCCGCCTCGAGCAGCGCCGGTGTCGCTCCGGGGGAGATCGCGAACGTGGCGCCCGCGTTGGCGGCGGCGCGCAGGTCCTCAACCGACAGCACGGTGCCGGCGCCGACGGCGATCTCCGGCACGGCATGCGCGATCGCCTCGATGGCCGCGAGCGCTCCGGGCGTACGCAGCGTCACTTCGATGACGCGCAGACCGCCGCGCACCAGGGCGCGCGCCAGGTCCGGGGCGATGGCCGGTTCATCGATCACCACGACGGGCATGACTGGGGAGAGCTTCAGGATCCGTTCGATGTCGGCAGAGGAGGGCATGGCTTCGGCTCGGTAAGTGGACGTCGAGAGGCTATCCTGCAGCAATCGTACCGAATGCGATAGGGCGCGCCGAACAGATCAGCCCGTGGCGCCGTGAAGAAATGTCAGCGTGCGCGCCGTGGCATCGAGCCGCACCCACACCCCGAGCGGGACGGGCTCGTTGCGCTCGCCGTGGCCGATCGGAAACCCCGCGGCGCACGGCAGTCCGGTCTCGGCGGCGAGATCACGCAGCACTTGAGCACTCGTGTAGTCGGCGTCGCGGGGCTCGCAGCCGCTGAAGGCGCCGAGCACGATGCCGCGAACCTGGCGGAATACCCCCGCCAGCGCCAGGTGAGTCCACATCCGATCCAGACGGTAGGGCTGCTCGCCGACATCCTCGAGCAGCAGGACCGCGCCTTCGAGGGGCGGCAGGTACGGGGTGCCGAGCAGCCGCGAGAAGACCGCGAGAGTACCGCCGAGCAGCGGACCTTCGGCTGCGCCGGGTACGTAAGTGTCGGTGGCCAGAAGCGGTGCCGCCGGCGCAGCGTCCTCGAGGAGGGCAAACAGCCGCCGCTGCGTGTGCGGGTCGAGTTTGCCGAGCTGGGTGAGCACCGGTCCGTGTACGCTGATCCGCCCGTTGCGCTGCAGCCAGGCGTGTAGCGCGGTGATGTCCGAGAAGCCTACGAGCGGCTTCGGCCCCGGAATGAGGTCCTCAAGTGCCGGCAGCAGCCGCATCGAACCGTACCCGCCGCGCGCACAGAACACCGCCTCGATGTCCGGATCGGCCACTGCCGAGGTCAGCTGCGCAAGCCGCTGTGCGTCGCTGCCGGCCAGATAGCGCTGTCGGGCGAAGAGCTCCGGGGCGAGGCAGACCGCATAGCGCTGTTCGAGCACCGCGAGGCCCGCCTGGAGCGCCTCGCGCTCGAAGGGGCCGGCGGGGGCCACCACGGCCACGCGTGCGCCGCGGCGCAGCGGCCTAAAACCCTGATATCGGGGCCGATCACTCATGAGGCAGCATTGTCCGTCACGGTGCCGGACGATACCAGAGCGCATTTTTTCACCGGCTGCTCACACCGTGCGCGCTACCGTGCGCCCCGTGGGGAGTGATCCTCGCATGGCGCAATGAGGAGTCGCGAACATGGCGGACCTGGAATTCATTCTGCTGCTCGCAGTGCTCTATGCACTGACGCACGTGATCGTCTGGGCGATCGGGCGGCTGGGAGAGGCGCCATGAACGCGCTGTACCTGATCAGCGGCCTGCTCGCGCTGGCGCTCACCGGGTATCTGCTCTACGCGCTGTTCAAGCCGGAGAAATTCTGATGACTGCCCAGTCCTGGGGGCTGCTCGCCCTCTTTCTTGCCGTGACGCTGCTTGCAGTGAAGCCACTAGGCCTGTACATGGCGCGGGTGATGGAAGGGGAGCCCATGGCCGGGCTTCGACTCCCCGCGCGTCTCGAGTCGCGTCTGTACCGGCTCTGCGGGATCGATCCGGCCGCGCAGATGGGCTGGAAGCACTACGCGCTCGCACTGCTGGTGTTCAACGCCCTCGGGGCGCTGCTGCTGTACGCCCTGCAGCGCCTGCAGGGCTGGCTGCCGCTGAACCCTCAGCACTTCGGGGCGCCCTCGGCGGACTCGGCATTCAACACCGCGGTGAGCTTCGTGACCAACACCAACTGGCAGAGCTACACGCCAGAGACCACCATGGGCTATCTGACCCAGATGGCGGGCCTGGCGGTGCAGAACTTTCTCTCCGCCGCCACCGGTATCGTGGTGGCCGTGGCGCTGATCCGCGGGCTGGCGCGCCACAGCGCCAAGACCATCGGAAACTTCTGGGTCGATGTGACGCGCGTGACGCTCTACGTGCTGCTGCCGATCGCCACCGTCATCGCGCTCGCGCTGGTCAGTCAGGGCGTGATCCAGAACTTCAGTCGCTACCGACAAGTGACGCTGCTGCAGCCGGTGGCCTACCAGCAACCGCAGCTGAATGCCACCGGACAGCCACTCATCACGGCCAGCGGAGCGCCGCGGATGCAGACCGTCACGACAAGCACCCAGACTCTGCCGATGGGGCCGGTGGCCTCGCAGGAGTCGATCAAGGAGCTCGGCACGAACGGCGGGGGGTTCTTCAACGCAAATTCGGCTCATCCGTTCGAGAATCCCAATGCGTGGACCAACCTGCTCGAGATGCTGGCGATCGCACTGATCCCGGCGGCCCTGACCTATACTTTTGGCTTCATGGTCGGAGACACCCGCCAGGGCTGGGCGGTGCTGGCGGCCATGGTGATCATGTTCGTCGGTCTCTATGCGGTGTGCAATCACAGCGAGCAGCGCGGCAATCCGCAACTGGCTGCGCTTGGAGTGAATCAGACGCCGAACTCCCAGCAAAGCGGCGGCAACATGGAAGGCAAGGAAGTGCGCTTCGGCATCGCCGGCTCGACGCTCTTCGCTACGCTCGCGACGGTCACCTCCACCGGAGCGGTGAACTCGATGCACGACTCCTACCTACCGCTCGGCGGCATGGTGCCGCTGCTTGACATGATGCTCGGGGAGGTCGTGTTCGGCGGGGTGGGCTCGGGCCTGTATTCGATGCTCATCTTTGCCATCATCGGGGTGTTCATCGCGGGCCTGATGATCGGGCGGACGCCGGAGTATCTGGGCAAGAAGATCGAGGCGTTCGAGATGAAGATGAGCGCCATTGCGATTCTCGTCATGCCGTTCATCGTGCTCACCGGTACGGCCATCGCGGTCAGCGTTGTGGCCGGGCGAGCCGGTACGGCCAACCCCGGCCCGCACGGCTTCTCCGAAATCCTCTACGCCTTCACCTCCGCCGGTAACAACAACGGCAG
>JBMFWZ010000138.1:0-7847 GCA_049964755.1 Steroidobacteraceae bacterium
CGATTGCGAGGGCGCAAGCCGCTTCGCGATGCCGGGGCAGGTCGGTGAGCACCGGGTGTACGAGACGGTTCCTGAGACCGACCAGCACCTGAACTTCTTCCCGCATAAGTGCGAGCTCGAGGTGCGGGTCCTGCGGATCAAGTGTCCGACCGGGGGGAATGCAGATCCCCGCGCTTCGCAGCGGCACGCTCTTAGGATTCACGCCGCGCTCCGAGGGGTTCGTGCTGCGGCTGGCACCCGAGACGACCTTCTCCGGGGCGGCGTGCATCAGCGCGCTGTCGGTGCACGGGATCATGTCGCTGCGCGAGCGGTACGTGAACGAGGTGGTCAGTACAGCCGACCTCGGTGCGGTGCGGCGAGTCGTCCCCGGGGAATGCATCGGGCGCGAGTGCGCTGACGCTGATTCGATGGGGTTTGTGGCGCTGCTTCCGCGCCGCGAACGACATATCTCGCTCGGGGTCGGTTCCTGTTCGCGACGCGGCCACGTGGCGCTCCGTTCAGATCATCGGACCGCTGAGCGCTCCCGTGGCGACCTTACACTGGCTCCGGGGGCAGGAAGTTCGTGGTAGGTCCCGGTGACCTCATCACATTCGGACGTTCGCGATGCACGTCGAAGCAAAGAGGCAAGTCGCAGTGCCGCCACCTTAAATCGAAGATCACGACCTTGGGGATGGCCCAACCAGTTCATGTGTGCGAGGGCGGTTTGCAGCGGAGCGGACTTGACGTCGTGGCGTACAATCTGGAAAAATATTCCATGACGTGAAATATAGTTCCAAATTGCTGGCGCGACCGCCGGCAATTGGGCGGGGTAGCGCGGAAAGCCGATCCCGAGGAGCGGGGGTAATCGATGTGCGAGCACGACGGGCATCTCCATGGCGAGAAGCGCCGCGCCCTGAGTGCCTGCGACCTGGCGGGGAAAGCTTGGCGGATCTGGGCGGGATAGTCCCCGCCGCAGGCCGACCGCAGAGGCGGCGAACGAGGGCGCGCTGAATCAATGGGCTTGGTCATTCATCCAGAGAACGCATATGGCGCACAAGACACTTCTCCCTGAGGTTTCGGTTCGGGCGACTCGCCGGTGCCCGGCACCGGCGAGTCGGATTCGCCCATCACTCCGGTCCGGGGCACGCAGTGCAGCGGCGTTGCTGCTGCTGCAGGCGCTGCTGTGGCTCGGAATTGCATTCGCGCCGGCGGCGAGCGCCGCTGGGGTACTTGCGCCGACCCCGCCGATGGGGTGGAACGACTGGGCTCACTATCAGTGCCGTATCGATTCGAGTGTGATTCTGGGCAATGCCCGAGCATTGGTTAAGACCGGTCTTGCCGCGCGGGGTTACAACACCGTCACGATCGACGATTGCTGGATGCGCAAGCAGCGCGACAGCCATGGCAATCTGCAGGCCAATCTGCACAAATTCCCGCAAGGTATGCATGCGGTCGCCAACAGCATCCATGCGCTCGGATTGAAGTTCGGGATTTATGAGGATGCCGGCTATGCGACCTGCGGTGGCTTTGCCGGCAGCGGTGTGCCGAATGGCGGCGGAGCGGCGCATTTCCTGGCAGATGCGCGCCTGTTTGCGTCCTGGGGAGTCGACTACCTCAAACTCGACGGCTGCAACGTCTACGCCCCCAAGGGCGAGTCGGCGATGGCGGCGTATCGGTCTGCATATCGAGCCGAGAGTCAGGCGCTGAAGCAGGTCGGTCGGCCGATTGTGTTTTCCGAGTCCGCGCCGGCCTATTTTCAGGGGCAACCGCAATGGTATGACGTGCTCAGCTGGGTGCGCGGGTACGGGCAGCTTTGGCGTGAGGGTACGGACATCGAGATCTTCGACCCGCATCGGCCGAACCGCTCGCGCTGGGCGAGCGTCATGTGGAATTACGAGTACAACCTTGAGCTCGGCCGCTTCCAGAAGCCCGGAAACTGGAATGACTCGGATTTCATCATCGGCGGCGATCGGGGTATGACGCTCGCGGAAACCCGCAGCCAGCTGGCGCTCTGGTCGATGATGTCCGCGCCGCTGATCCTCAGCTCCAATCTCAATAAGCTCTCCGCGGCCAGTATTCGCATCCTCGGCAACAGGGCAGTTCTGGCCGTCGATCAGGATCCGCTCGGCCAAATGGCGACTCTGCTGCGTCGCAGCCCGACCGAGGACGTGCTGATGAAGCCGCTGAGCGAGGGTCGTTACGCCGTTGCGGTGCTCAACCGCGGGGCGGTCCCCCTGCATGTGATGCTGCGGCCGCGCATGTTGGGCTTCTCCGACGGTGCGTGCCGATGGGAGAGCATCGATCTATGGACGGGCTCGCGCCAAACCGCAGCGCAAGATCTCGCCTCGCGCATCGGGGCGCATGATACGCAGATCTGGACCATTCGGCCGAACGCAGCGTGCGGCGCCCCTGCGCGCATGGGTGTGATCACACGCATTCGCCCGAACGTTGCGCACAATGACCGCACGGCGGTGGCCTATACGCGCTGTCTTGCAGCGCCCGGCGTGGTGGGTGAGTGCACGGGGTCGGCAGCACAGAGCTGGCGGATTTTGCCGAGCGGCGCGCTTCGTTCAGGCGACCGGTGCCTCGCTCAGGTCGGCCGCCGCGCACGGCTCAGCGCCTGCGTGACGAGCGCTCTGCAGCGGTGGCGCTACACGCTGCTCGGCAACCTCATCAACCAGAGCACGCATGAGTGTCTGACTGGCGGAGCGGCCGGGCCTCTAACCGTGCGGGCCTGTGGGCATAACCGCGCTTCGCAGATCTGGAGTGTGCCGGCGTCGATGCGGGCACGTCGGACGGCGCGGTGAGGGCGATGTCGTTTAACGGGAGTCCGGGCCCGGGCAGCCAACGGGTGCTGTCCGGCCCGGGCGTCGTCGGGAAGCGGCGTCCGGCCGGCTCCCTCGCATGCACCCCTTGCGGGCAATCTGAGCGACGGGCCGGGAGAGGATGATGAGCTCCTCCGCGGCAGGCACCGATCGGCGGGCGCTCGCGCTCATGGCCGGGCTGTTCGCGCTGTTCGGTTGCGTGACCTGGCTGAACGGCGTGCTGATCCCATTCCTGAAGCTGGTCTGCCAACTGGACACCTTCGAGGCGCTGCTGGTCGCATTCGCCTTCTACATCGCCTATTTCGTCATGGCGATTCCCTCGGCTCGGGTTCTGGCGATGACCGGATACAAGCGGGGTATGGCGCTCGGCCTGGCCGTCATGGCGGTCGGCACGGCGATCTTCGTGCCCGCTGCGTTGCTGCGATCCTATGGAATCTTCCTCACCGGGTTGTTCGTGCAGGGCACCGGCTTGTGCTTGCTGCAGACGGCCGCCAATCCATACGTGATCATTCTCGGACCCCACGAGAGCGCTGCCCGCAGGGTGTCCATCATGGGGGTCAGCAACAAGCTGGCCGGGGTCATCAGCCCGATGCTGCTCGGTGCGCTGGTGTTCGCCGGATTCGGTCATTTGCAGAAGGCCGGACGCGCCGCACCGAGTGCCGCGCAGCTCAGTCACTTGGCGCATCGACTCATCTCGCCGTACCTCGGTCTGGCTGTCGGTCTGCTGATCCTGGCCGTCGCGATCGGCCGATCCAGTCTTCCAGAGCCGCAGGAGCCGCCCGCAGAGCTCGATCAGAGCGAGCGTCGTCAGGGCTTCCGTTGGACGCATCACCCCCTGCTGCTGTTTGGCTTCTGGGCCCTGTTTTTCGAAATGGCCGTGGAGGTGATCGCCGGCGACACCATCGTCCTTTACGGACAAGCGCTGCATTTCCCAATCCAGACTGCACGGTTTTTCGCGAGCCTAACGCTCGGAGCGATGGTCGTTGGATATCTCCTTGGCATCGTGCTCGTGCCGAAGCGGATGAGCCAGGAGCGTGCGCTCGCCTGGTCGGCCGCTCTGGGGATCGTACTCACGGTCGGAATCACGCTCACGCACGGCATGCCCAGTATCCTGTTCGTTGCGTCTCTCGGGTTCGCCAACGCGGTCCTGTGGCCTGCGATCTTCCCGATTGCGCTCACCGGGCTCAGTGAACACACCAAGACCGGGGCGGCGATCATGATCATGGCCATCATCGGCGGCGCCGTGGTCCCGCCGGCGTACGGTCTGCTCGCGCGCGTCATCGGCAACCAACTGGCGTATATTTCGCTCGTGCCTATGTATGCAGTCATTTTGAGCTACGCGCTGTTTGCGCAGAAGCGCATCAGCACGCGTCGCGCACGGATTGGAGCGCTTTCATGAGTCCTCAAATAAGACGAGATCCGAATGGGCCGACATCCGTCGTGAAGGCGGAATTGGGGGATCGCGATGCGCCTGGCGCTTTGCTCGAGCGGATTCGCGCCGACATCGGTCATCTGTCGAAGGCGTTCGGCCGAATCGGCAGCTATCTGGTGGCCGATCCGGATTCGTTCATGCACGCCCCGCTGCGCACCATTGCCGCCGGGGCCGGCGTCAGTGAGCCGAGCATCGTGCGTTACTGCAAACACTACGGCTGCAAGGGCGTTCCGGAGTTTCGTATCGAGCTCGCGAAGGCCCTGGCGCGCGAGCTGCCGGATTTCAGGCTCAATCTGATTGCACCCAGCGTCTCGGATCGGGAACAGGTCAACGTCAACAAGAAGCGGTCGATTGCCCGATATGCAGCCGGGCTGATTGAGCGGGAGCGCTCGATCATCATCGATTCAGGCTCGACGCTGCGCATGTTCTCGACCCAGCTCGGCGAGGCCCGCGGGCTCTCGATTCTCACCGCGGATCTCGAGGTGGTGAATCTGCTGCGTCATTACAAGCAGCATGAAGTGATCGTTCCGGCCGGCACGGTTCGTTATGACACGATGGTGATCGGCGGCCGATTTCTCGAGCGGTTCCTCACGGAGTTGCATTTCGATACGTTCTTTCTCGGCGCAGACGCAATCGATCTGCGGCTCGGTTTGAGCACGTTCAACGAGGAAGAGGCGCAGAAGAATGCGGCCATGATCCGCGCCAGCGACCGAGTCGTGGTGCTCGCGGATTCCTCGAAGTTCGGCACGCCGAGCCTGCATCGAATTTGTGACATCCGCAAAGTGCACATGATCGTGACGGACACCGACGCGGATCCCGCCGCGGTGGAGCAGATCGAAGAGCTTGGCGTTGCCGTGCATTGCATCGATCCGCGCACCGCGACCCGAGCCACGGGGCGGCGCAAGGCGCGCAGATAGGACGGGAGAGGATCAGAGCATGTCCCAAGGCAGGCAGGGCGAGCCGATTGCGCCGTCCTCGGGTGATTCCCAGACGTACAAGGAGATCCTGCACCAGCCGGCCGTCTGGCGAGCGGTGAGCCGCGAGATCGCGCTCATGGCCGCAGAGGCTCGTCAGTGGGTGCGCGCGGGGCGATTCGAGGAAGTGTGGTTTTGCGGTGCGGGGACCTCGGCCTTCATCGGCGAGTCCCTCAGCGTCTATCTCAACGAGCGCCAATCCGCAGTACGCTATGCCCCGGTGCCGACCACGGAACTCGTGGCGTATCCGCAGCGTCTACTGCGCCGCGGCACGCGTCGACTCGTGGTCTCCTTTGGACGCAGCGGGGATAGCCCTGAGAGCGTCGCGACCCTGGCGCTGCTCGAGCGTGCGGATGCCGCGGGCTTGCATATCACATGCAATGCTCACGGAGCGCTGGCGCGCTCCGAGGGGGCTCGGCAGCGTGCGATCGTGCTGCCGGATGCGACCCATGATGTCGGTTTCGCCATGACCTCGAGCTACAGCACGATGCTGCTGTACGCGCTCGCCATATTCGATGATGTTCCGATCGATGCTCTCGAAGCACGCTTGGAAGCGCTTGCCGATGCCGCCACGGGTCTGATCGCAGCCGTTGCACCGTTGGCGGGTGATCTGGCGCCCCCACAGCGAGTGGCGTTCCTCGGCGGGGGAGAGTTGCGCGGGGCGGCGCATGAGTGTGCGCTGAAGGTGCTCGAATTGACTGCCGGTCAGGTTGCCTCATTCTGGGAGTCCCCGTTGGGCTTCCGGCATGGCCCGAAATCACTGGTGAACGAGGGCACCCAGGTCATCGCGCTGCTGTCCTCGGACGAGGATGCGCGCCGCTACGATGCCGATGTCGTCGATGAATTGCGCAGCCAATATGCCGCCGAGCAGGTGCTGACGGTCGGCACGGTGCAGGCGGATGCGGATCTTGCGTTCACCGAAGTGCGGCGCGGCTGGAACATTCCGCTGTACGTGCTGCCTGCGCAGCTGCTGGCGGTGGCCTGGTCGCAGAAGCTGGGCTTGAACGTGGACAACCCCTTTCCCGGTGGCAATTTATCCCGAGTCGTTCAGGGAGTACGGCTGTATCCGCCGCCGGCTCCGAAAGCCCGGCTGTTCGGGGGCATGGATGTCGGGGGCAGCAAGATCGAGACCTGTCTGTTCGATGAGCAGTTCCGACCACTCAAGCGGCGTCGGGTCGATACCGCCTGTTCGAGCTACGAGCAATTGCTCGAGTGCATCGCCGAGGAGGTTCGATGGCTCGAATCCCAGGCTCAGGGGCCGGTGGACCTCGGGATCGGATTGCCCGGGCTGGTCGATTATCACAGTGGTCGTTCGCTCACCTCAAATCTGCCGGCGACGGGCCGGCCATTGCGTGAGGATCTGGTCGAGCGACTCGAGCGCACCGTAGTGATTGCCAATGACTGCAAGTGCTTTGCGCTGTCTGAGGCCAATGGCGGAGCCGGCGAGGATGCCGAAACCGTCCTCGGTCTGATCATTGGCACCGGGGTTGGCGGGGGCGTGGTGCACCGCGGGCGGCTCGTGCTCGGTCACAACGATTTGCCCGGGGAACTCGGTCACCTGGGTATTCCGGGACGGTTCGTGCGGGAGTGGAATCTACCGCTGCTCGCGTGCGGGTGCGGACGCCTCGGGTGTTACGAGACGTTGGTTTCCGGTCCAGGTCTGGTGCGACTGGCGAGCCGTCACGGTGCGCCGGGCTGCTCGCCGGCACAGATCGCCGAGCGGGCTCGCGCGGGCGATCAGGCCATGGGCGTTGCGATGCGCGAGTGGGCGACGCTGCTGGCGGAACTGATCTATACGGCCCAATGCACCATTGACATGGACTGTGTCGTTCTCGGCGGCGGGCTGTCGAGAATTCCGGGTGTTGCATCGATGCTGGCCGAGGCATTTTGCGAGCAACGCATGGCGGGCCGGGACGTGCACTTCAGCGTCGCTCGCTTCGGCGATGCGAGTGGCACCCGTGGTGCAGCCATGCTTCTGATTCAGTCGTGAACACCGTTGGACACACCGCATGATTCGCAGACTCTCTGATCTGATCGCGCGCAATCGGGCCGGAAGCCACGAGGTCGTGCCGTCCGTGTGCACGACACAGCCCGAAGCGCTGAGTGCCTCTTTGCTGCTCGCGCGTGAGCAGCGGGCTTTGCTCCTCATCGAGGCGACGAGCAACCAAGTCAATCAGTTCGGGGGGTACACGGGCATGACCCCGGCGGACTTCCGTCAGCGCGTTGACGCAATGGCGCAACGGCTCGAGGTCGATCCCGGGCAGATTGTGCTCGGGGGCGATCACCTAGGGCCGCAGGTGTGGCGGCGCGAGGGCGCCGCGGCGGCCATGAGCGCAGCTCGCGATATGGTTCGCGCCTACGTGCAGGCCGGCTTTCGCAAGATCCACCTCGACTGCTCGGAAGCCTGTGCGGGGGATCCCCAACCGCTCTCCCAGTCGCTGTGTGCGGAGCGCGCCGCGCAGCTTGCGGCGGAGTGCGAAGCAGCCGCACCGAACCCGGGCTCGCTGGCATACGTGATCGGCACCGAGGTGCCTCGGCCGGGCGGCGCGCTCGAAGAGGAAGAGGTGCTGCGACCCACACGGCCGCAAGACGCACAAGAGGTCATCGAACTGCATCGGGAGGCGTTTGCGCGCATCG
>JBMFWZ010000139.1:0-7804 GCA_049964755.1 Steroidobacteraceae bacterium
GACAGCGTGCAGACTCTCCAGGAGTCGGTTTGGTCTGGTGCGGCTGCTCGGCGCGATCAGGCGCGAGCAGCCATCTGCAGACACTGACGCAATGCGCGCAGCGCGTGCGAGCTCGTCACGCGCTGCGGCGCAGCGCCTGAGGGTTCTCGTTCAAACCCCCAGCGAGCACGTAGGCCTCGAAGCCGAGTTCCATGAGGATGAACGCCGCGGCGCAGCTGCGCCGTTCGGTGTCGCACAACACCACATACGCTACCTTGCGATCGAGCGTACTGAGCTTCGGGCGGATGAAGCACAGCGGGACGTTGAGCGAGCCGGCAATCGCATGCGTCTGGTACTCGCGCGGCATGCGCACATCGAGCCACTGTCCGCCGTGCGCCACGATGTCCGCGGCGCGCTCGTAGGAGATCCGCTGCAGCAACGGTTCGCTCATCAACTCGTGGAAGTCCGCGAGGCCGAGGCGCATCAACACCCCGTCGGTGAGCATGGTCACCGTGGCATTGCGCTTCGCGTCGGTCAACAGCGCCTCCTCGCCGAAGGTGTCCCCGGTGGACAGCTCCGCGAGCTTCAATCCCGTGCGATTCAGCGGGGATTCGCGCGTCACCAGACAACTGCCGCTCACGATCACGTAGAAATAATCCCCGTCCGCGCCCTGGCGGATGACCGTCTCGCCGGCTCGGTAGGGCACGCGCTCCAGACGCTGGAAGATCGCCTGAAGGTTCGCCGGTGGGATGCGGTGGAACGCCTTGGTGGTCAGCAGCGTCGTCATCCAATCATCCCCGCCGGCCTCGCCCTCGTGTTTCAGTTCGGTCACCTCGTAGATGCCGGTCTGGTCCCAGGTGATCGCCACGTCGAGCAGTTCGCTGTCGATGGACAAATACTGCACGGCATCGAGTGCGCGCACCGTGGCCGGGCGAGGGCTGCCCGGGCAGATTGGATCGGCCGCCCCGCTCGTGCCTGCGCTCAGGCTGCGCGGCGGTTGTCCCGGCTGGAGGATTTCGAGTCGGCCGGACAGCAGCCAGAGGATGCGCCGGTCGAGGGCCCCTTGCTTGAACAGCACCTCGCCGGCGGCGAGGGGGTGCACGGTCACCTTCTGGGCCAGCGCCGCGAGATTCTCGCGCTTCAATCCATCCAGCGGCACGAACTGCCTCAGCAGCTTCGGGCTGACAGTGCGCTCATCGAGCATGTCGGTGTCCAAGGACAGAGTATTGGCGCCCGTGGCAGCGGTGTGAACCGCCGAACGACGGGGATGATAATACCTCGGCGGCGCCGGCGAACCGGTCACCGTTCACGATTTTACCGGCTATTGGGGCGTCGTGCGCGGCTGCTATGGCTCCCCGGCACCGCTGGCGAGCAGCGCCCAGCCCGCGTCCGGCTCGAAGCGCTCGCCGTGACGCTGCGCGAGCCCCTGGAGGCGCTCGACGACGGCACTCACCCCGCGGGCGCGCGCGTACGCGATGGGCCCGCCCCGGAAGGGCGCAAATCCGGTGCCGAAGACCACCGCCGCGTCGATCAAGTCGGCATCGGCAGCGATGCGCTCTCGCAGGCACGCGACGCATTCATTGAGCAGGATCAGGATCAGCCGGTCGCACAGATCCTCCGGGGCCGCCCCAGTGGCCGGTGCCTTGAGCGCCTTGCCATCCCGCCAGGGGTAGAAGCCGGTACCGCTCTTGCGCCCGAGCTGACCGGCCGCGATCCGCTCCCGCAGCGGCGCGAGGTCCGGCACCGGCCGTCCGAGACCCTGTGCCACGATCGCACCGACGTGGGCAGCCACGTCGAGCCCGACGACGTCGGCGAGTTCTACCGGACCGATGGGCATGCCGAACGCCACCGCCGTCGCATCGATGACCTCGAGAGGGACCCCCTCGGCGGCCGCGTACATGGCCTCCTGCAGGTAGGGCATGAGGATGCGGTTGACCACGAAGCCTGGAGCGCTGCGGCAGGGCAGCGGCAGTTTGTCGAGCGTGCGGGCGAACGCGGTCGCGGTGCGCAGCATCGCCTCGCCGCTCTTCGGCCCAGACACGATCTCCACCAGCGGCATTTGCGCCACGGGGTTGAAGAAATGCAGGCCGACGAGCCGCTCGGGGCGCTGAAGTCCTGTCCCGAGTGCCCCGATGTCGATGCTCGAGGTGTTGGTCGCCAGGAGCGCCTCGGGCTTCAGGTGCGGCTCGATCCGCTGCAGCAGGGTGCGCTTGGCCTCGAGGTCCTCCACGATCGCCTCGATCACGACGTCCGCCTCCCCGAGTGTTCGGCCCTCGAGGTCGGCGCTCAAGCGCTGCACGGCGGCGGCGACTTGATCTTCCGATCGCAGACGCTTCTCGAACAACTCCCGCGCCCGTCCGAGCGCCGGCTCGATGCGGGCGGCATCGCTGTCGTGCAGCGAGACGCGACAGCCGCGCAGCGCCACCCAGGCCGCAATGTCCCCGCCCATGACCCCGGCACCGATGACATGCACCTGCTCGAGCGGCGCGGAGCGCTTGCCGGCGAGCGCTTTGAGCCGGTCCTGCAGCAGGAACACCCGGATCAGGCCGCGTGCCGTCTCGCTCACGAACAGCCGTGCGATCGAGCGTGCCTCGGCCTCGAAGGCGGCCGGACCGTGCGCGCCGTAGCGGCTCCACAAATCGATGATGGCGTAGGGCGCCGGATAGTGCTCGCGACGCACCTTGCTCGCGACCTGAGCGGTCAGGGACGACACCACCCAGGGCCGCAGCGGCGCCCAGCTGAGCATCCGTTCGCGCAGCGGCGCGCGCCGCTGCGGCCGGGGGTGCAGGATCAGGCGGCGCGCCTCGTCGCGCAACGCCTCGGCGCTGACCAGCCGATCGACCAGGCCGAGGCGCAAGGCCTCCTCGGCACGGACGGGTTTGCCGGTGAGCATCAGCCGCATCGCAGCCTTCACACCGATGAGCTGCACGCTGCGCACCGTGCCACCGAACCCCGGATGGATGCCGAGCTGCACCTCGGGCAAGCCGAGCGTCAGGTGCTCATCGCCGACGGCGATGCGGTAGCGGCAGGCGAGCGCGAGTTCCAGGCCACCGCCGAGTGCGAAGCCGTGCAGCGCGGCGAGCGTCGGGAAGGGCAGGGCAGCCAGACGATCGAGCACCGCCTGACCGGCATGGATCAGCCGGTAGCCGCTGTCCTCGCCTTGGATGCGGGTGAATTCCTTGATGTCTGCGCCGGCGATGAACCCGCTCTTCTTCGCCGAGAGCACCACCAGGCCGCGGGGCGCCTCGGCCCGAATCCTCGTGAGGTGTTCGTCGAGCTCGCGCAGCACCTCGCTGGAGAGCACATTGGCCGAGGCATCAGCCTTATCGGCCCACAGCCAGAGGATCTGATCGGAGTCCCGCTCGATGCGCCAGTGTCCTTGGTCCGCCGTGCTCATCGGTTCATCCCCCTGGGGTCGGTGTGAGCGGTGCTGCGTGCCCCGGGCGCACCTCGAAGTCGCACACCAGCGGTCGGTGATCGGAGAAGCGTACGTCCGGCACGCGGAAATCGCGCACCTCGAGACCCTCGCTGAGCAGAATGAAATCCAGCTCGACGCGCGGGGAGCGGGCCGGGTAGGACGGCAGGCCGGCGGAGTTCGCGCTGCGCAGCCCCGCGGCGCGCATGAACAGGTAGATCTCGTGCGTGCCCCAAAATGTGTTGAAGTCCCCGGCCACGACCACGGGCTTGCGCGCCTGGATCACCAGGTCGTGCAGGGAGCGCAGCTGGTACTGGCGATGGCGGAACTTCAGCGACAGGTGCACCAGGAACACGCACACGTCCTGCAGTTCGAGCTCGATGATCAGTCGCTTGATGCCGGTATCGAAGTAGTGGAAGCGCTCACCGTGCACGTGCGGCGCGGAGAGCAGCGCATTGCCCTGCTTGCGCACGATGGGCACGAGCGTATTGAGCGAGGAGGTGCCGTATTTGCACTGAAACGTCGAATAGTGCCCGAGCTCGGCGGCGATGTGCTCGGCCTGATTGACCATGCCGGTGCGCACCGAGCCGCTGTCGACCTCGATCAGGCCGACCACATCGGCGCGCTCATCGCGCAGAAACTCCGTGATCCCGTCGAGCACCCGAGGATTGCTGCGCAGATAGCCTGCCCCCGGCAGTGGCAGGTGGAACGCCGGACCGGTGCCGGTGGCGTAGCGAATGTTGTAAGTGACCAGACGCACCGTGGGACTGTCCGACCTGCGCGCAAAAGAGACATTTTATGCAAATGCGTCGCCGGCCGCAGCCACCGGATCACCGCACTTCGCAGCGGCGGCCGCTTGTGCGACACTGCCCCAGTTCACGGAGAACCATAGCGCATGTCGCAGGCCAATCCCATTCGCCTGTTCGTGACCCACCTGTGGGCGCCCGCCGACGATTATCTGCGGGTCTTTGAGTACCTGGAGAGCTCGCGGAATTTCTTCTACAAGAACTTCAGCGATCCGGAACATCGCCCGAGCGGTGATCGGGAGGCGCTGAAGCAGGCGCTGCGCACCCAGATCAGCCCCGTCGAGGTGCTCATTGGGCTCTCCAGTCTGTTCGAGCAGGATCAGGACCTCGTCACCTTCCAGCTGCTCTACGCCCAGGCCTGCCAGAAACCGGTCATCCTGCTGCGCCCGTTCGGCTCGCGCCAAGCGGTGCCGAAGGGGCTCTCCGAGCTCGCCGATGAACTCATCGACTGGGACGAGCGGGCCCTGATCGACGCCATCCGGCGACAGGCCCGGCACGAGGACACCACGCGCTGGGACACCATCGAGTTCAAGCTCGACTGAGCTTAAGCCCCCACACCGCGCGCTGGGCGCGCGGTGTGGGGGAAAGCCTCCCCGGGGGGACGGGGAGATCCTTAGAACTTCACGGCAATCGTTCCGTAGACCGCGCGCGGGGCACCCGGAAGAGCCAGCGGGTACTCGACATAGCTGCCGGTATTGTACAAGCCGCCGGCCGACAGTTCCTCGAAGATGTTGTACTGCTTGTCAGTGACATTCAGTACTTCGACCTTGAACTGCACTTTCTTTACGGCATTGTCGTACCAGGAGCCGGGAACCGTGGCGGCGATGGCTAGATTCAGCACTCCGTAGGAGGGCATCTTCTGCGTACTCGGAGCGCCGAGGTAGTTGTCGAACATGTGCTGGGTACCGACATACTGGTACCACGCGCGCGGCTTCAGGACGATGCCGTGCCAGGTGTGGAAGTGATAGTACGCCCCGATATTGAACGTCGTGTCCGGCACATAGGGTACGGGCATACCGTTGTAGTTGGTGCCCTGGAATTCGTAGTGATTGAAATTCGCCTTCTCTTCATTGAGATTTGCGAACATCTTGACGGCCTGCCAATTGGCCTCCGCGGACAGGTTCACGCCATGGTACATCGAGTCCCCGGTGCCGAGCCCGAGGAAGTTGCCATTACCACTCGAAACACCGATGAACTGATTGCTGAAGTGATCGTGGTAGTAATTGGCATTGATCAGCACCTTGCTGAACGCGCCGATTTCCGGCCAGAACAGCTTCGCGCCTGCCTGGTACTCAACGCTGCGCTCGAGGATGTTGCCGACCACAGGGGTGCTCTGGTAAAGGCCGCCACCGCCGCCGACCTGCGGCAGTCGGTAGGCCGTCGCCCAGTTGCCGTAAATCGCGAACCACCTCAACGGCTGCCAGCGGGCGCTCACCGAAGGTTCGACCTTGTCGTAGCTCGTGCTCACCGAGCCAAGTTTGCCCTGGTCGTGACCGGAGAAGGCGCATGAGCCACCGACGGTGGCGCAATAGGCGTCGAGCGCCTGCGCTTCCGGGTATTGCGTTGCGCCGTTCGGGTTGTAGTCGGTCTGGAAGCTCACCGCACGGATCCCCGGAGTGATTGTGAGCGAGGCAATCGGGGTAATGGCATCCTGGAAGAATGCATCGAGGTTAGTCACGTGCCAATAATCGCTGCGATAATTGGCATTGGGTACTGCAGCGGAGCCGCAGATGGTAGAGCCCGTGGCGAGGGTGGTGGGGTTCTGTCCGTAAACGGTGTACGAGACGGGGCTCATCAGCGTCACGCAAGAATTCGGACTGTAGAACTGGTTGCGCGAATTGTACGTTGTGTTGATGAAGAATCCACCGACACCGATCTTGTTGTAGGGAAGATAGACATCGGCCCAGATCTTGTCGCCATACATGTGCGAGAACGGATTGTTGTGCTCGTACAGATTGCCGGCGCCAGCCACGTAATTGTTGTAATGAATATGGAGTCGGTTGCCCTGTCGATACCACAGCTGGTTGTGCAATGTGACGTGTTCGTCAAGCTGAAAGTTCTGTCGTGCGTACACCAGCCAGGTTCGGTTGTAGTCGTCCTTCTTCCAGACGTTCGAACTGACGGCGCTGTAGAAACCAGTGGTCTGCTGGCTGAACAGCGGACCTGGCAGCGGGTTGCCGTTCACATCCTGCCCGTTCGTGCTGATCAGCGCGTTTGGGGTCAGCGGGATCGGTGTCGGACGCCACCCGTGCCCGTCGCCAATGTAGGCGCCGAAGCTCACGTCGCCTTTGCTGAACTCCTTGCGGGTCTTGAAGAAGCCGGCAAAGTTGCGTGTCGGCCAAGTGAAGCCGTCTGGTGACGTGCGGAAGCTGTTCGAGTGACCACCGCCACCGGCGAATACGGTTTCCCAGCCATCAATCTTCCCAGTCTGCAGAATGACCACGGCGTTCTCGGTCGCGAAGCTACCGTCAGTCAGGGCTACGCTGCCGCCTGCTTTGGCGGTGGGCTGCACGGGGACGAAATTTACGCTGCCGCCGATGTTGTTGTACCAGCGGTATTCAGGATCACCCGGGCCATACGTGACGCGGGCACCCTGCAGAATGCCGGTCTGCGGCACTTCAGGGGTTTCCCACAGGCCCGTGGCGGCGTTAACCATCGGAATGCCATCGAAGCTTACCGCGATGCTGCCATCATCGATCGTGCCGCCGGAGAACCCTCCCCAGCCCTGCTTCAGACCGTTGACGCTGATCGAGGCTTTCGTGCCGCCGGTCTGTCCGTAGCCGGAGACGCTGACGCCGGGTGCGAAGGAGAGCGCCTGAGCGGCACCACCGACCACGCCAGCGGATTTCAGCTGCTGGCGGTCCAGTGCCTTATCACCATAAGCAGAATCGTAAATCGAACGCTGCTTGAGGCTCTTCAGCTGTAGCTGTTTACCAGTGACGATGATTTCTTGAAGGGTGCTGGTCGCAATCATCGGATCCGGCGCGGGCGCCAGGACAGGCGCCGGCGTTGCATAAGCACCAGAGCATACAGCAGCGGCCGACAGGGCTGCGGCAACGGCCAGAGCGACGCTCGAATGGCTGGCGGTGCGACGGGAGTGAAGACGACTCATGGTGCGATTCCTCGTGACGTTTTATTAGCGTTGCGCGCGTGCGACCGCGCACCGAGGGCTCGCACAGTAGGGGTTTAGAATGACATTATCGTTGCGGAATTATTGCAGTAATGTTGCAACGGGCATTCTTTAGAGGCAGAGGACGCCACGACGGCGCAGCCGGAGGCAATGTTGCGCCGGGGCGGATGACTGTGGCGCATTGGCTGCGCACTGCGCTGCGACTGGGCATGGGTGTGGTAGGAACGACACATGCGCAGGCGACCCCAACGGTCCGTGTGTCCGGTCCGCCAGTCGTGAGGGTGAGCCGGCGAGGTGCGGGGGCTTCGGTCCCGCTCGCTGAGGTCCGCGACGCTTTGGGGCGAGATCGCTGGCCGCCCGTCACGCCGGGATTTAATCCCGCGTCGAGGGGAGCCGGTCCGTGCGCCACTGCGGCAGATCCCCCTTGTGGTGCGGGTCGGGCTGCGGGCAGACGGTGCACAGGCGGCTTACAAT
>JBMFWZ010000140.1:0-7789 GCA_049964755.1 Steroidobacteraceae bacterium
GATTCGCGCCGAGCTGATCGAGATCCGCGACACGTACGGGGATGCGCGCCGCACGGAGATCAACCGCGATCAGCTCAATCTCACCACCGAGGATCTGATCGAGCCGCAGGACGTGGTGGTGACGCTCTCGCACGGCGGTTACGCCAAGAGCCAACCGCTCTCGGAATATCAGGTTCAGCGCCGCGGTGGCCGAGGCAAGGCGGCCACGGCGGTGAAGGACGAGGACTTCGTGGAGAATTTATTCGTGGCCCATACGCATGATACGGTGCTGTGCTTCTCGAACCGCGGCAAGGTCTACTGGCTGAAGGTTTATGAGCTGCCGCACGCCGGGCGCACCTCGGCCGGCAAGCCGATGGTGAACTTACTGCCGCTGGAGGACGGGGAGAAGATCAACGCGTTGCTGCCGGTGAAGGAATTCGACGAGCAGCACTTCGTCTTCATGGCCACCAGCCAGGGCACGGTGAAGAAGACGCCGCTCGCGGCGTTCTCGCGCCCGCGCGCAAGCGGCATCATTGCGCTCGATCTGCACGAGAATGATCGGTTGGTCGGGGTGACGCTCACCGACGGGCAGCGCGAGGTGATTCTGGTCTCAAGCGGCGGCAAGGCCATCCGCTTCCCCGAGAGCGAGGTGCGCGCGATGGGCCGCGAGGCGGCCGGCGTGCGCGGCATCAAGCTCGCCGAGGGCCAGGAGCTGATTGCGCTGATCGTGGCGGGCGAGGGCGCGGTGCTCACCGCCTCGGCGAGCGGCTACGGCAAGCGCACGCCAATCGAGGAGTTCCCGGTGCAGGGCCGCGGCGGCCTGGGTGTGATTGCGCTGCAGACCACCGAGCGCAACGGGGCGACCGTGGCGGCGCTGCGGGTCGAGCCGGGCGAGGAGATCATGCTGATCAGCTCGAGCGGCACTCTGGTGCGCACCCCGGTCGATGAGATCTCCGTGCTCGGACGCAACACCCAGGGGGTGCGCCTGATCCGTCTCGATGAGGGCGAGCGTCTGGTCGGTATCGAGCGCATCGAGGCACTCGAGGGCGAGGCGGACGAGACGCTCGCGGGCGCCGAGGCGCCTGGGGCAGGTTCGGACGCTGGGGGCGAGGCGCCGTAGCGGGAGCGCGCGGCGGGCCCGTTCGGGGGGCGCGTGCGGCCCCGGCTGCGCTCATGCCCAAAAGTTCTGAAGGCCGCACGGGCAGTTGCTACTATCTGAAGCCCCCTTTTTTGAGCTTTTGGGCCGGAAGGACACAGTGCGCGTGTTCAATTTCTCCGCGGGGCCCGCAGCGCTGCCGCTCCCAGTGCTCGAGCGTGTCCGGGCGGAACTGACCGATTGGAACGGCAGCGGCCTGTCCGTGATGGAGGTCAGCCACCGCGGCAAGGCCTTCACCGCGCTCGCCGAAGCCGCCGAGGCGCGCCTGCGCGCGCTGCTGTCGATCCCGAGTCACTACCGGGTACTGTTCATGCAGGGCGGCGCCACCGCGCAGTTCGCGGCCGTGCCGCTGAACCTCACCGCGCCGGGGGCGAGGGGCGAGTACCTGAACACCGGGATGTGGTCGGCCAAGGCGATCGAGGAGGCCGGCCGGCTCGGCGTGGCGGTGCGCGTCGCTGCCGATGAGGCCGCCTCGCGCTACACCACCGTGCCGGATCGCCAGACGCTGCGCTTCGGTGCCGATGCCGCGTACGTGCACTACACCCCGAATGAGACCATCGGCGGGGTGGAGTTCCCCTACGTGCCCGACACCGGCAGCGTGCCGCTCGTGGCCGACATGTCCTCGACGATTCTCTCCCGGCCGATCGAGGTCGGGCGTTTCGGTCTGATCTACGCCGGGGCTCAGAAGAACATCGGCCCGGCCGGCCTGTGTCTGGTGATCGTGCACGAGGCGCTGCTCGGGCGCGCGCGCGCGGACGTGCCCTCGGTGCTCGATTACACTCGCCTCGCGGCGCATGGCTCGATGCTGAACACCCCGCCGACCTTCGCGTGGTACGTGGCCGGTCTCGTGTTCGAATGGATCGAGGCCGAGGGCGGCCTGGCGGTGATGGCTGCGCGCAACCGCGCCAAGGCGGACCTGCTCTACGGCGCGATCGATGCCTCGGGGCTGTACCGCAATCCCGTCGAGCGCACCTGCCGCTCGTGGATGAACGTGCCGTTCATGCTCGCCCGCGCGCAGCTCGAAGCAACGTTCCTGCGCGAGGCCGCCGCCGAGGGCCTGACGCACCTCGAGGGCCATCGCTCCGTCGGCGGGCTGCGCGCGAGCCTCTACAACGCCGTGCCGCTCGAGGCGGTCGAGGCGCTGGTCGGTTTCATGCGCGAGTTCGAGCGGCGACACGGCTGAGCGGCGATGCGCTACCGGATCCTCACGCTCAATGACATCAGCCCACGGGGTCTCGAGCGCCTGCCGCGCGAGCGCTACGAAGTCGCCGCCGGTCTGGCCCACCCGCACGCGGTGCTGGTGCGCGCCGCGGACATGCACGAGCTGACACTGTCTGCCTCGGTGCGCGCGGTGGCCTGCGCCGGCGCGTCGGTCGATCACATTCCGGTCGAGGCATTGAGCGAGCGCGGCATCCCGGTGTTCCATGCCCCGGGCGCGAACGCCAACGCGGTGAAGGAGCTGGTCCTGGCGAGTCTGTTCCTGGCGGCGCGCAACATCTGTCAGGCGTGGGACTTCGCACGCGCCCTCGGCGGCGAGGACGCCTCGATTGCCGAGGCGGTGCGCGAGGGGCGAGGCGCATTCGCGGGGTTCGAACTGAGCGGTCGCACGCTCGGGGTGGTCGGACTCGGGGCGGTCGGCGTCGAGGTCGCCAATGCCGCCGAGGCGCTCGGAATGCGCGTGCTCGGCTACGACCCACAGATCACCGTGCAGCGCGCCTGGCAGCTCTCCTCCGGCGTCGAGCAGGCGCTCTCGCTCGATGATCTCATCGCCCGCTCGAACCTGGTGACGCTGCACGTGCCGCTGAACGAGCAGACCCGTGGCCTGGTCGGGGCGTACCGGTTGCGGCTGTTGCCCAAAGGCGCGGTGCTGCTGAATTTCTCACGCGCCGGCATCGTCGAGGATGCCGCACTGATCGCAGCGCTCGATGCCGGCTGGCTGCATGCGTACGTGTCGGATTTTCCGAGCAGGCTCCTGAAGGGCCATCCGCGCGTGATTACCCTGCCGCACCTCGGGGCGCTCACCGGGGAGGCTGAGGCCAACTGCGCGGTCATGGCCGCCGATGAGCTGCGCGATTTCCTCGAGAACGGCAACGTGCGCAACAGCGTCAATTTCCCCGAAGCGCACCTCGCGCGCCGCGCCGGCAGCGCACGCCTGGCGATCGCCAATCGCAACGTGCCGAATGTGGTCGGCCAGGTCTCCACGCACCTCGCCGGCGCGGGCCTGAATATCGCGGCGCTGCTGAACGCCTCGCGTGGCGATTACGCATACACCTTGCTCGACCTCGACGGTACGCTCGCCGCACCGCTGCTCGATGCGGTGCGCGCCATCCACGGCGTGCTCTCCGCCCACCTGATCTGAGGCCGCCCGCCGACATGCCACGCAAGAGTCCCGATCGCCCCCGCGCCGCGCCCGTCACCCCCGCGTTGGCCGCGGTGCGCGAGCGCATCGATAGCGTCGATCAGCAGATCCAGCGGCTGTTGAACGAGCGGGCGCGCCTGGCGCAGCGGGTCGGCCTCACCAAGAGCCGCAACGAGGCGGGCGCTGAGTTCTATCGGCCCGAGCGCGAGGCGCAGGTGCTGCGCGCGGTGCGGGAGCGCAACCGCGGACCGCTGCGCGATGAGGAAGTGGTGCGGCTGTTTCGCGAGATCATGTCCGCGTGCCTGGCGCAGCAGGAGCCGCTGAAGGTGGCCTACCTCGGGCCCGAGGCGACCTTCAGTCAGACCGCCGTGCTCACGCATTTCGGGCACTCGGTGCGCTCGCTGCCGCTCGGCTCGATCGATGAGGTCTTCCACGAGGTCGAGTCCGCGGCCGCCGACTTCGGTGTCGTGCCGATCGAGAACTCCACCGAGGGCACGGTCAACCACACGCTCGATCGCTTTCTCTCCTCGCCGCTGAAGATCTGCGGGGAGGTGGAGCTGCGCATCCATCACCATCTGATGGGAAACATGAACGCGCTCGGGCGCATCGTGCGCATCTGTTCGCACCCGCAGTCCCTCGCGCAGTGCCGGCTGTGGCTGCAGGAGCATCTGCCGGAGGTCGAACAGATCCCCGTGGCGAGCAACGGCGAGGCGGCCCGGCGGGCGCGCGATGAGCGCGGCACGGCGGCGATCGCCGGGCAGACCGCCGCAGAGGTGTACGGTCTGAAGGTGCTCGCCGGTCAGATTGAGGACCGCGCCGACAACACCACGCGCTTTCTGGTGCTCGGCAGGAAGCTGCTCGCGCCCAGCGGGCAGGACCGCAGCACGCTGCTGGTGTCGGTCGGGCACACCGATGCCCCCGGTGCGCTGCACCGGCTGCTCGAGCCGCTCGCGCGCCATCGGGTGAGCATGACGCGCATCGAGTCGCGCCCCTCGCACCGACGCAAGTGGGACTACGTGTTCTTCATCGACATCGACGGGCACGCCGAGGAGCCGCACGTGGCGCGTGCGCTCGCCTCGCTGAAGCGACGTGCCTCACTGTTCCGTTTGCTCGGCTCGTACCCGCGCGCCGTGTTGTAGAAGAGAAAATCATGACAGCAGCTGACATCAAGCCGCGCTTTCGCGTCAGTCCCGGCGGGCGCATACGCGGGGAGTTGACGGTACCGGGGGATAAGTCGATCTCGCACCGCGCGCTGATGCTCGGCGGGCTCGCCACCGGGCAGAGCGAGATCACCGGCTTTCTCGCCGGGGAGGACTGTCTCTCGACGCTGCGGGTGCTGCAGGCCCTCGGGGTGCGCATCGAGCGGCCCGCACCGGAGCACGTGCGGGTGCACGGGGCGGGCGTCGCGGCGTTGCGCGGCTCGAGCGCGCTGCTCGACATGGGCAATGCCGGCACCGCGATGCGGCTGTTCATGGGGTTGCTCGCCCCCCAGCCGTTCGACTCGGTGCTGATCGGCGATGAGTCGCTGATGCGCCGGCCGATGGAGCGCGTCGCGGTGCCGCTGCGCCAGATGGGTGCGCACATCGAGACGCGCGAGGGACGCCCGCCGGTGCACATCCGCGGCACGCCCGGACTGCAGGGCATCGACTTTCGCATGCCGGTGGCGAGCGCGCAGGTCAAATCCGCCGTGCTGCTCGCGGGCCTCGGGGCGCGCGGGCGCACCCGGGTGACCGAACCGGCCCCGACCCGCGATCACACCGAGCGGATGCTCCGTGCTTTCGGGGTGACGCTGCAGCGCGAAGGGGCGAGCGTGTCGCTCGAGGGCGGCCAGGCGCTCACCGCCACGGCGGTGCGGGTACCGGCGGACTTCTCCTCGGCGGCGTTTTTCATCGTGGCCGGGCTGATCGGCGCCGAGGAGGGGCTGCTGCTGCGCAATGTCGGGGTCAATCCCACCCGGACCGGGCTGCTCGAGATGCTGCGTAGCATGGGCGCGGACATCCGAGTGCACCCGCACCCCGACGGGGGCGCCGAGCCGACGGCGGACATCGAGGTGCACAAGAGTGCGCTGCGCGGCATTCACGTGCCGCGCGATCTGGTGCCGCTTGCGATCGACGAGTTCCCCATCTTCTTCGTCGCCGCAGCGCTGGCGAAGGGGGAGACGACGGTGCGCGGGGCCGAGGAGCTGCGCGTGAAGGAGACCGACCGCCTGGCGGCGATGGCCGAGGGGCTGAGCGTCCTAGGGGTCGAGAATCATCTGCTCGATGACGGCCTGTGGCTGCGCGGTGGGCAGGGCTTTACCGGCGGGCAGATCAACAGCCACGGCGATCACCGGATCGCCATGGCCTTTGCGATCGCCGCGCTCGCGGCACGCGAGCCGATCGAGGTTCATGATGTGGCGAACGTGGCCACCTCGTTCCCCGGCTTCGTCGCCCTGGCGCGCGCCGCGGGGCTGAGCCTCGAGGCGACCTGAGCGTGAGCGAAGCAGGTGCTCCGGTCGTCACCCTCGATGGTCCGAGCGGCTCGGGCAAGGGCACGGTGAGTCGCGCCGTGGCACGGCGCGTCGGCTGGCACCTGCTCGACAGCGGGGCGCTGTACCGCCTGGTGGCGCTCGCAGGCATTGAACATAAGCTGGCCTCGGATGACGTGGACGGCCATGCGCGGCTCGCCGCCGCGATGCAGGTGCGCTTCGGGACCGAGCGTGAGGGGGAGCGGGTGCTCCTCGAGGGCCACGACGTCACCGCGGCGATCCGGACCGAAACGATGGGACAGGGCGCATCCCGGGTGGCCGCCTGGCCGGCCGTGCGCGCCGCGCTCCTGCAGCGCCAGCGCTCGTTCGCCATCGCGCCGGGTCTCGTTGCCGATGGCCGCGACATGGGCACGGTGGTCTTTCCGCAGGCGGCCCTGAAGATATTTCTCACCGCGAGCGCCGAGGAGCGGGCTCATCGCCGCTATAACCAGTTGAAAGAAAAGGGCCCCGGTGCTAGCCTCTCGGCCCTTTCGCGCGAGATCGCCGAGCGAGACGCGCGGGACTCGAGCCGGGCCGTGGCCCCGCTCGTCCCGGCGGCAGACGCCGCGCGGATCGATTCGACCAATCTGAGCATCGAGGCGGTGGTCGAGCGGGTGATCGAGTTGGGCCGGCGCCAGTCGCTGTGGGCGTAGTAGGGCGGTCCTGACGAGATGAGTTTCCGGTCGGCGTGCGCCAGGGAGGCGCAGGCCCTGTTTAACATCTGCCTGGCCCCTAGGGATGTCGGGGGCGCCAGTGAATAAGCACGCCGTCCTGAAGGACCGTGCGAGTGAAGGTATGACAGAAAGTTTTGCACAGCTCTTCGAGCAAAGCCTCGCCAACCAGCGCATCCGCCCGGGGATGATCCTCACCGGACTGGTCGTTGACGTGACCCCTGATGTGGTCGTGGTCAACGTCGGCCTGAAGTCCGAAGCGGTCATTCCCGTCGAGCAGTTCAAGGACGAGAGTGGCCAGATCGAAGTCAAAGTGGGCGACGAAGTCGAAGTCGCGCTGGATTCGGTCGAGGACGGCACCGGCGAGACGCGCCTGTCGCGCGAGAAGGCCAAGCGCGCCCGCACCTGGACGCGCCTCGAGGAGTCATTCAACAAGTCGGAGATCGTCACCGGTGTGATCACCGGCCGCGTCAAGGGCGGCTTCACGGTGGAACTCGACAACGTTCGGGCGTTCCTGCCCGGCTCGCTGGTCGATGTGCGCCCGGTGCGCGACACGGCGTATCTCGAGGGCAAGCCGCTCGAGTTCAAGGTCATCAAACTCGACCAGAAGCGCAACAACGTGGTGGTCTCGCGCCGCGCTGTCGTTGAGCAGGAGTTCTCCGCCGAGCGCAGTGCGCTGCTGGAGAACCTGCAGGAAGGTGCGGTCGTACACGGCATGGTCAAGAACCTCACCGACTACGGTGCGTTCGTCGACCTCGGCGGCATCGATGGCCTGCTGCACATCACCGACATGGCGTGGAAGCGCGTCAAGCACCCCTCCGAGGTGGTCAAGGTCGGTGAGGAAATCGACGTGCGGATCCTGAAGTTCGACCGCGAGCGCTCGCGCGTCAGCCTCGGGCTGAAGCAACTCGGGGCCGATCCGTGGGAGAACATCGCCCGGCGCTACCCGGCCAACACCCGCGTGTTCGGCAAGGTCACCAACATTGCCGACTATGGCGCGTTCGTCGAGATCGAGGACGGCGTCGAGGGCCTGGTGCACGTCTCGGAGATGGATTGGACGAACAAGAACGTCAATCCCGCCAAGGTGGTGCACACGGGCGAGGAAGTCGAAGTCATGG
>JBMFWZ010000141.1:0-7768 GCA_049964755.1 Steroidobacteraceae bacterium
GTGCTGCGACACTTCGTCATCGTCGCATGCAAGTTTCGGCAGCAGACGCTCGAAGTCACACAGCGTCTTCTTTTCCACGAAGAGCCTTAATTAGAACCCCACCCTCCCGCCAGATTTTCTGGTTCACGGAATCCTCGGGGTAGGGCGAATTCGCGAATCCATATCTCGCTCAGGATTGTCCTGGGTCGCGGTCCCGGTCGGTGCGCCGCGCACCCGAGCGATGGCGTCCCTTGGCGCGAGGATTGCCCCCACGCATCTGCCGGCTCGCAGCCTTCTCGATGATTCTCAGTGCTCGAGCGAGCGCATTGCGTTCTGGACACGATGGGCAGGACTCGAGCGTCTCGGAGAGGCTGTTGAGAGCGACCTGCGCATACTGATCACGCAGGCCGGTCAGGTCCACATCCGCCAGTCCGGCGATTTTTTGCAGCTGCCTGAGGCCCTGCGAGTCGAGCCACTGATCGGCGGGCGGATCGGATGCGAGGATGGGCAGGGCAGGTGTATCGCCGTGGATCCATGTCTGTGTGGTAAGCACGTCATAGACGGGAGCTAGACGAGGTTGCGCCAAGTCCTTGCCGTAGAGCAAACCGAAATTCTTCAAGTGTGCATCGCCATTGCGCAGCACGTCGTTTAATAGGATCAGGGTGAGCAGCGCGCGGCGGTCTGAGTCTTGGTGCGCGCGGTCAACAAAATTCCCGATCATTCGAAACAGGTGCTCGATAGAGCCACTGTACTTGCCCGTTCGTCGAATGCCAGAGAGAGCACAGGCGTCCTCGAACCCCATGCGAGTGCCAGTATCATCAATGTCAAAGCGCTCGACGATGATCGAGGTGAGGTCTGGTGCCAGTTCGACGGATGGCACGATGAGGTTGGCGGCCGCACATGCCTTGAGGCATGCGTACTCCACCAGGCAGGCGCCGGTGAAGTTGGCGGTGTCGAATTTAACGATGGAGCCATGCCCGACAACCGTGCCGGGCCGCGCTCGGTCGCTTGGATGCACGGACATCTTCGGCATCACACCGGCGAGGCCGAACAGCTGCGGGGACTTGCGCAAAATCGTCGTGAGGCGCCGTGCTGCGCCTTCCGAGTGCGCAGCTTCGAGAATCTCCTCCTCCAGCCCCTTGTCCCGTTCGAGCGGACCGCCGAAGGTCACGCGGCCGAGGGTATGCCTGCCAATCAACCGTAGTAGCGAGAAATCGCTGCCGACATCGATGTGCTTTGCGAAGCGGTTGCGGATCGCCTCGAGGAGCACTCCCTCAGGAAGTGAGACCTCGAACGGGGGCGGCAGCCCGTTGTAGCCGCGATACGCCTCGGGCGGTTCCCCGGGGGGCATCACGAGCGATACCGCGAGTTGTGACGAAGTTGCCGGCCGATATTCGAAATCGATCAAGCCCGTCGCAACGTCCTCGCGAAGCACGCCGACGTGCTCGTCCGATACGTAAACGTCAAGCTCGCTCACGCCGAACTTTCCTGTCGAGGTGATCGCGGCGTAAACGCTCCGCTGTCATGAGCTCCTTCAGTAACGGGCGCCGGTGAGGCTGCTGCTCGACCGTCCGTGCCACCTCACTGCTCGTGATGCGCTTGCCGTGTGGTTCCACTTCATCCGGCGCAATCGACGGGGACGCAGGTTCTAGCTGGACAGGCCGTCGGGACTGCCGTTCACGCTCGGCTCTCATCAAGTCCTTGAGGGGTGGGCGCCCCGGAGCGCTCGGGTGCGCCAAGTCGAGCGCCAGCACGCTCATCATTGCGGCCAGACTTTGCGAAGAAACTCCGCGGCCCGCTTCGGCAGCAATGACCGTCGGGCGCGATACCGAGGCCGCGTGGGCCAGTTCGGACTGTGTCAAACCACGTCGCCGTCGCTCGGCACGTAGTCGCATGCCGAGCGCCTTCAGCATGCGTAGTGCTTGGGCGTCGACTTGCAGAATCATAGAAACCTAAAATCCCGGCCGGCGACGGATCGGTGTGTTCTGACGGTGCGCATGATGATCCGCCAGGCGCGCAGGAATGTCAAAAATTATTGACATTTCAACGCACGGATCCGGGCGGTGAACGCCGGGAGCGACACCGAACGCATGGGCAAATGGGCACCTCGCGCGATGCGGGGAAAATCGAATGGGCCCGGGGCAGAATCGATTCGTATGTCCCGTTGACTGGACAGCCCGTCACTGACGCCGAAGATTACGCAGTGCGCGCCAGCAGTGCGAAACGCAGTGAATTACGTCATTTGTGGCGGTCACCCTCTCCGCCAGTTTTGGCGACGTGTGAAATAGGCGCGACCCCAGGCGCGCTTCTCGCCCACGCTGGTATTTGTGGATCGCCTCAAGCATGACTGCGTGCTGACCGGTCGGCGTGACTCGCTTCAGGAGCGGCCACTGAGGCTCAGGGGAGTGGCCCAGTGGGACGGGCCGCGCGGTACCATGATGCCTACTGTGGTACGGGAGCGATGCGGTGCGCGCAATGGCATTGATCGGGGGTATGCGCTGGGGGTCGACGGTCCCCTATTCTCGGGTGATCAATGCACAGATGCAGCAGTCGCTCGGTGGACCGTACACCGATGAGTTTCTCCCGCAGCCTCTGGCGGTTGTGGACGCGCAATTCGGGGCGGCCCGCTGATGCGTGCACAGTTTGCGATTCTCGGACCCGGGGCTCTGGGATCGATTCTGGCGGCGCATCTGGCGCGTGCTGGACACCGCGTGATCGTGCTCGCGCGCGGAGCGCGCGCCGAGCTCATCGAGCGCGAGGGTCTGCGCATCACTGGGCTCAGCGAGTTGACGGTGCCGGTTACGGTGCTGACCGATCCGGCGCGCCTAGAGGCAGCCGAATGCCTGATCGTGGCGACCAAGACCCCCGGAACACACGCGGCGCTGGAGTCCCTGCGTCACGTGAGCGTCGACAGTGCGTTCTCGGTGCAAAACGGTGTGCTGAAGAACGAGCTGCTCGCAGCGGTGTTCGGTGCCGAGCGCGTGCTTGGGGCGCTCGCCAACACTAGCGGCGAGGTGCTCGAGGGCGGAGAGGTTCTCTTCACGCGCAACGTGAATCTGTTGCTCGGGGAGCTCGATGGGCGCGAGAGCGAGCGGGCGCGGACGCTCGCGGCGAGGATTGATGCGGCGGGGGTGCGCGCGAGCGCCGTGCCTCGCATCCTCAGTTGGGAGTGGAGCAAATTCGTCGCCTGGCTGCCGCTGATGAGCCTCGCGGTGAGCACTCGCGTGCCGACCGGGCAGTACCTGAGTGACCCCGGCAGTGCCTGGGTGCTCGTGCGCATGGCTCGCGAAGCGGTGCGGTTGGCGAGCGCCTGTGGCGCGCAACTGCTCCCCGAGGGGGCGATCCTGCCCCTGCACGCGATACTCACCGGCTCCGAGCAGGAGGCGGTCGAGTCGGTCCGCGCCGCCGGGGCGCAGTTCGCCGCGCAATCCCCAGAGCATCGCATGTCGGCGCTGCAGGATCTGTTGGCCGGGCGGCCGCTCGAGGTGGAGGAAACCTTCGGGGATGCGGTGCTCAAGGCTCGCCGCGCAGGTCTTGAGGTGCCGCTGCTCGAGGCGTTCTATCACCTCGTGGCCGCGATTGACCGAGGACGCCCCACCCGGCGCTGAGCCGGCGAGGCCGTACCGATCGGCCCCGTGCGTCACTCGGTGCCCGCTTCACGATGGAACACACCTTGGAAGGGCTCGGAACTGGCCCGGCGCGGCACGCCGCAGGGCCGCAGGGCGGGGAGCCAAGGCATTACCGCAGGCGCAGCTGCAGACGGATGCGACCGTGCCAGGGCTGTCCGGACTGCTCGGTGGTGAGAAATACCCGCTTCGGGTCGAGCGTGCCGTGGGCGAGCAGCGCATTCTGAACGATCTGAGCGCGCGCGCGCCCGAGGGCCACCAGTGCCCCGCGCGCAAGGTGCACCGTGGGGCGCAGTTGCGCACGCAACCAGCGGATCTGCTGGTGCAGGCGGGCGAGTCGCTCGGCGGAGGCGGAGGTTTTGGCGGGGGGGCTTGCCGCGGGAGATTCGACGGGCGGCGCCGGATAGACGGGCCGCCGGTGCAGACGGGTGCGGTAGAGAGCCTCGAGCACCTTGCGTTGCTCGGACGCGGGCAGGGCGGCGAAGCCGCCGGGCGGGGCGCGGTGGATGCGCGTCAGCGCAAGGGCGTCGATCCGTTCGTTCCTCAGGGCCACGGCATCCGCGGGGCCGCCCGGTCCGGCGGGGATATCGACGTTCAGCGCCGGGCGGGCCGCGAGCGCCCGCGAGAGCGCCGCGAGGCTCGGTCCGGCCGCATGCGGCAGCGCCGCGGAGCCGGGCCGGAAGGCGATGTACTGCGCCTGTGCGGCGCCGGCGAACAGCTTACCGATCAGATCGAACGGGGCGAGCGCGGCCTTCTCGAGCAGATGCAGCAGCATCGTCCAGACGATCGAGGCGATGTGAAAGTCCGGATCGTTCAGCGAGCCGGTGACCGGCAGGTGGATGCGGATGACCCCGTTGCGGTCCTTCAGCAGTGCCGTGGCGAGCCGGATCGGCCAGCCGACCCGATTGCCACTCGCACTCGCCCCACCCCACTGCAGCTGATCGATCTCGATGCGGTGATCGGCAGTGAGCCGGCCGTTGTCGATGCGGTAGCGAAACCGCGCACTGAGAATGCCCTGGGCGATCGCGTAGCCGGCATAGCGGTCCGAGTACGGGTCGAAGATCGGCAGTTGGATGTTCCGAAAGCCGGCACGGATGTCGGTGTCGCGCCCGAGCCCGTAGGGGTTGAATGCTCCGCGGATGCTCACCGGCGAGTAGCGGTTGATCACCTGGCCGGCGAGTGCGACCCGGGCGATCGCGGTGCGGGCGCTCGACACGTTCTCGATGCTGCCGTGCAGATCGTTGATCGGTGCATGGAAGTGAGGTGAAATCGAATCATCGGCGAAGCGGATCGAGCCGTTGACGATCTGCAGTTGCCGCAGAAGCACCGCAAGCGCCGCCGCCGGTTTCGGAACGTTCGCGCGCGGTGAGTGTGCGGGCGCGTTCGGCTTCGCGAGGGGTTTCGCCGGTGGGAACAGTGCCGCAAGATTCAGTGTGTGGTTCGGCAGAATGACGATGCGCCCCACCGGCGCATCGAGCCGGGCGTTGCCGACGATGAGCCGCCCGGGCTGGTAGTCGATGCCGTTCACGTTCAGCGCCCGCCAGCCGAACAAACCGATGCCGCTCGCGCGTGCCAGCAGTTGCAGGTCGCTCAGTTCGGCGCTGCCGCGCAGGTGCATCAGGCGCCCGTGGTCGAGTTCGGCGAAGCCGCGCAGGCCGAGGGAGCCGGAGTGCACTTCGGCCGTGCGGGCCAGGGGCAGGTAGGGCACGAACGGCGCTAAGGGCAGGTGACTCAGCGACACCCACAGTGCGGCGCCGCGCCGGCCGGGGACGATGCGTCCGTCGAGCACCAGATACGCCCGCGGGGCGATTCCGGCGCGCAGTGAGAACGGCACGGCGCTCTTCGGGTCAGTGTCGAGCTGCCGGGCGGTGAGGGCAAACAACCGGACCTCGAAGCGCGCCGTTGGCGTGACCGACCGATCGCGCACCGGCAGCGTGGCGTCGCTCAGGGCGAGCTGCGCGAGGTGCACGCTCCACGGTGCGGGCGCGCTCGGCGCGCTGCGGGGCGCGGAGTGCGCGCCAAGCGCAGGCGCGTACGCAGCCGCGTGCGCGGGCAACAGGCGCAGCAGCGCCAAGCGTCCGTCACGTTCGCGTTGGATGGGCAGTGTCAGTCCGTGCAGCGCCAGCGTCGCGATTGCGATCCGGCGCGCAGGCCAGTGAAGCCGCACATGCTTCAGCGACAGTTCGCCGAGACTCGCGTGCTGTCCACGGGCGGCGCCGCTGCCCTCTAGCCGGATGCCCCGCAGCATCAGTGCGCGCAGACCTCCCTGGGGCGCAGCACCGGCGGCGAGCCGTAGGGTTGCGCCGGAGAGGTGGATCGAGCGGGCCCGCAGGGCGCCGTCAAATACCGTACCGCCGTTGAGCGCGAGGGCGTGTACGGCCAGGGTGAGACTCGAGAGCGCGAGCGCGAGACCGTGCGGGCCTTCACCCACCGCGTAGCGCGTGTTCAGGCTCAGCACGCCCGCGCGCACTGTCACGGGCAGGTGCGCTGGTGCGAAACACGCCAGCCCCGTCAGCGGCTCGTCCTCGACGGACACCCCGCCGCGCACGGCGAGCGGCGCCATCGACACCGCACCCCACCAGGCGATATGGGTGCCATCGCTGCTGTTGGCCTTAAGTGCGAACTGCCCGCCGCGACCCGCCGAGGAGCGGAAATTCACCAGGCGGAACGTGATGTGCGAGAGCGACTCGCGCGCCGTCGGGGAGCGTCTGCGGTCGCTGAAGCGCAGCGCCCCTTGCTCGATGCGCAAATCATCGATGCGGATCTGCGGCGGCCGGCCATTCGGTGCGCGGTGTGCGCTCGAGGTCAGTGCCGCGAGGTTGGTCCTGCCGTCGGCACCGATGCGCACATCGAGATGCGGCGCATCCAGTTCCAGTGCGCTGATGTGATACGTTCCGGCGAGCAGCGCCAGGGGTCTGAGGCCGATGAACAGGCGCTGCACCGAGGCCATCGCGTGGCCCTGCTCCCCGAGACGGATGTCGCGGATCGAGACGGTCAGGTGTACCGGGTCGACCCGGATCGCGCCCAGCGAGAGGGTCACCCCCGGGTGCTGCTGCGCCCAGTGCATCGCCTCGGTCCGGATCAGGCGCGGCGCGAGGGTGTACCCGGCCGACAGGTAGGCGAGTAACGCCAATGCGATGAGGCTGAAGGTGATGAGCCAGCGGCGCCCGAGTCCACGGATGCGCTCGCGCAGGTTCATCGGTGCTCTGCGCGCCTGCCGGCGCGCAGCACGCGGGCGCCGGCTCCCGCAGTGCCCGTGCGGCGGGTCGTTCGTTCGCGCTGCGTGCGCATCGGCATCTCTGACATCCCGCGCCGGGTTGAAGGTCGCGTGTCCGCCGAAGTCTACAATATAATGAGCATCCGCTGCATCGCGCTGGCGGCGCCACCTAATTCTCGGACAATGGAGGGTGACATGACCTCGATAACCCCGCTGTACACCGCACATGCCAAAGCCACCGGAGGGCGCGACGGCAGCGCCGCAACGGACGACGGTCGTCTGAGGGTGAAGCTGTCCGTGCCGAAGGAACTCGGCGGGCCGGGAGGCGAGGGCACGAACCCGGAGCAGATGTTCGCCGCCGGCTACGCGGCCTGTTTCATCGGCGCGATCAAGTTCGTCGCCGGCCGCGACAAGGTTGCGGTACCGGCCGACACCTCGATCGACTCGTCGGTGGGCATCGGGCCGATTCCGGCCGGCTTCGGGATCAACGTGGAACTGAAGGTCTCGCTGCCGGGCGTGGCGCGCGAGACCGCCGAGCGCTTGGTGAGCGAGGCGCACAAGGTCTGTCCGTACTCCAACGCGACCCGCGGCAACATCGACGTTAAGCTGATCGTCGTCTGATGCGACGTCCGGCGCGCGCCGAGGTGGCGTGCGTGCCGCTCCACGGCGCGCGCGCCGCGGAGCGCTAGATGGAGGCGTTTCTCGCCAGCCTCTCGACGGTGGCGATCGCCGAGATCGGCGATCGGACGCAGTTGCTGCTCCTGATGCTCGCCGTGCGGCACCGGCGCCCGTGGCCGATCCTGGCCGCGATGATCTGCGGAACGGTGGTGAGCACAGCGCTCGCGACCTTCATCGGCGAGCGCTTCGGACACGCCCTGAGTCCCCGGCTGGTCAATCTCATCGTCGGGGTGAGCCTCATCGCCATGGCCGCCTGGGAGTTGAAACC
>JBMFWZ010000142.1:0-7750 GCA_049964755.1 Steroidobacteraceae bacterium
CTTCTTGCCCGAGCCGCACGGGCACGGTTCGTTGCGCCCGACTTTGCGCTCCCCGCGCACGAACGGGCTGTGCGAGCCGTCCGGGTCCAAGAGCGCGCCGCTCGGCAGTGATCCGGCCGCACCGTCGAACAGCGCATCGACGGGCTCTGCACCGCCGAACACGTCGGCCTCGGCATGCTGAGCCTGCAGCGCGCTCATCAGGCGTGCGCGCCGCTCTTCTTCCTCGCGGTCGACCTCCTCCTGCGTACGCACCTCGATCTGCATCAGGGTCGAGACGGTCTCGAACTTCACCTGATCGAGCATGGCGCTGAACATCGCGAACGCTTCGCGCTTGTACTCGGTGCGGTAGTCCTGCTGCGCGTAGCCGCGCAGGTGGATGCCCTGGCGCAGGTAATCCATCGCGCCCAGATGGTCACGCCAGTGCATGTCGAGCGTGCGCAGCATGACGTCCTTCTCGATATGGCGCATCAGCGAAGCCTCGAGCCGCGTCGACTTCGCGTTGTAGGCGTCGTCGACCGCACGCGCCAGCCGCTCGCGCAGCGCCGGCTCCTCCAGATCCGGCTCGGCCTCGAGCCAGCCTTTCGGATCGGCCGTGACATTGAAATCACGTCGCACCGCCTCGGTGAGCCCGTCGAGATCCCAATCCGCGGCGATCGCATGCTTGGGCAGGAACTGATCGATCAGTGTGCCGACGGCCTCCTCGAGAATGCCGTGAATGGCGGCCGAGACATCCTCGGTAGCCATGATCTCGGTGCGCTGCTGATAGACCACCTTGCGCTGATCGTTGGCGACGTCATCGAACAGCAACAGCTGCTTGCGGATGTCGAAGTTGTGCGCCTCGACCTTGCGCTGAGCTTTCTCGATCTGCTTACTCAGCATCCCGCTCTCGATGACCTCGCCCTCCTTCATGCCGGCCATCTTCAAGAGCCGCTGCGTGCGCGTCGGATCCCCGAAGATGCGCATCAGGTTGTCTTCCATCGACAGATAGAAGCGGCTCGAGCCCGGGTCGCCCTGACGGCCGGAACGGCCGCGCAACTGGTTGTCGATGCGGCGGGACTCGTGCCGCTCGGTGCCGATGATGTGCAGGCCACCGGCGGCGAGCGCCGCCTCGTGGCGCGTCTGCCACTCGGTGCGCACACGTCCGCGGCCGGCCTCATCGGCCGCATCGAGCGTCGAGAGCTCCGCCTCGAGGCTGCCGCCGAGCACGATGTCCGTGCCACGGCCGGCCATGTTCGTCGCAATGGTCACCGCACCGGGGCGACCGGCCTGGGCCACCACGCTCGCCTCGCGCTCGTGCTGCTTGGCGTTCAGCACCTGGTGGGGAATGCTCTGTTGGTCGAGCAGCTGGGCGAGGAATTCCGAGGTCTCGATGGAGGTCGTGCCAACCAGCACCGGCTGCTTACGCTCGACGCAGTCGCGGATGTCCTCGATGATGGCTTTGAACTTGTCGCTCTGCGTGAGGTAGACGAAGTCCGCGTGGTCCTTGCGGACCATGGGCTTGTGGGTGGGGATGACCACCACCTCGAGCCCGTAGATCTGCAGGAACTCCGGCGCCTCGGTATCCGCCGTACCGGTCATGCCGGAGAGCTTCTTGTAGAGGCGGAAGTAGTTCTGGAACGTGATCGAGGCGACCGTCTGGTTCTCTTCGCGCACCTGCACGCCTTCCTTCGCCTCGACCGCCTGGTGCAGGCCATCGGACCAGCGCCGCCCCGGCATGGTGCGACCGGTGAACTCATCGACGATGATGACCTCCCCGCCGCGCACGATGTACTCCACGTCGCGCTTGTACAGCGCGTGGGCACGCAGCGCGGCGTTCAGGTGGTGCATCAGGCGGATATTGGTCGCATCGTAGAGGCTCTCGCCTGCCTTCAGCAGCCCGCTCTCGAGCATCAGCTGCTCGACGTGCTCGTGTCCTTCCTCGGTCAGGTGCACCTGCTTGTTCTTCTCCTCGACGGAGAAATCGCCCGGGCCGTCCTCGACCTCCTGGCGGGTCAGGCGCGGCACCAGCTTGTTGATGCGCAGATACAGCTCGGTGCTCTCCTCGGCGGGACCGGAGATGATGAGCGGCGTGCGCGCCTCGTCGATCAGGATCGAGTCGACTTCATCGACGATGGCGTAGGCGAGGGTGCGCTGCACGCGCTCCTCGAGACTGAAGGCGAGGTTGTCGCGCAGGTAGTCGAAACCGAGCTCGTTGTTCGTGCCGTAGGTGATGTCGCAGGCGTAGGCGGCGCGCTTCTCCTCCGGGGTCTGTGAGTTCTTGATCACCCCGACGGTCAGGCCGAGGAAGCGGTACACCGGGGCCATCCAGTCCGCGTCGCGCTGGGCGAGGTACTCGTTGACCGTCACCACGTGCACACCCTCCCCTGGGAGGGCATTGAGGTACGCCGGCAGCGTCGCGACCAGGGTCTTGCCCTCGCCGGTGCGCATCTCGGCGATGCGCCCCTGGTGCAGGGCGATACCGCCGATCAGCTGCACGTCGAAATGCCGCATCTTGAGCGTGCGCGAGGCCGCTTCGCGCACCACCGCGAAGGCCTCCGGGAGCAGATCGTCCAGCTTCGCCCCCTCGCGCAGACGAGCCCGGAATTCCTCGGTCTTGCCGCGCAGCTGCTCGTCATCGAGGGACTTCAGAGACGCTTCGAAGCCCTTGGCGGCCCGGACGTCGCGGGTATAGCCGCGCAGGAGCCGATCGTTGCGGCTGCCGAACATGCGTTTGAGGGTATTGAGCAACTTAACGATCCTGATTCGCTATCGGTGGACGCACGGGGCCTCGGGTACACGCGCCGGTGCGGAACCGGGCATTGTACGCAATCGGGTCCCTGGCTCCTATGGGGGGGGGCTGGAGTGTGCATTTGCACAGCGGCGGGGACTTCCTTGCCCTCATACGGCCACTGGGACTCTGGCTGACCTGAGGCGTGGTCGGCGATGAACGTGGCAAGCCGGCTGAGGTCCGAGGGGTCACCCGCTGGTGCGCATCGAGAAACAGGCCGGAGTGAAAGCACCACCCTCCGTTATGCGGCCGTGCTGGCGCCCCAGGCGGAAGGCGGATGGACCGTGACGCTGCACGGTTCAATGCAGCCGAAGTGCTGACGCGGTGCCTGCAGCAGCGGATGGAGGATGGAGAGGCGGCTCCCGCAGCAACCCAGGTCAAAGGCGGGGAATGGATCGAACCGGCGGCGTCGGTGCAAGCCGCGCTGCTCATGAAGCAAGCCCGTGAGGCGCAGGGGAGGTCTTTGACCGACCTGGCGCGGTGCGGGGTGCCTTGGGGACTGTCCTGGCCCGCGGCCCAGCGCTTGGAGCAGCCCGGTCGCCATCCGCCGCTGAGGCCATTGGAGCGGGACGCGGCGGCGCTTGGAAAACGGCGGGTTGTTGGGCTGGGCCGAGCCGCACCTTCAAAACTGAACCGCTACGCCCGCGATCCTCTCATCAAGGACAGCCCGGCCCCAGGAGAGACCTGCGCCGAAGGGTTCCGCACAGAGCCGCTCAGCGGCCCTTGATCACCTGGGCGAGCGTCTGGGAATGCTCACCGACGAAGCTGGCGGGATTGATGGGATGTCCTTGGCGCATGACCTGGAAGTGCACGTGCGGGCCGGTGGACCAGCCGGTATCCCCCACCAGGGCGATCACCGCGCCGCGCTTGACGGTCTGGCCGACGTGCACGAGCAATTTCTCGGCATGCGCGTACAGCGTCGAGTAGCCCTCGCCGTCGTTGATCTGCACCATGTTGCCGAACCCCTCCTCGGCGCCGGCAAAGCTCACCACGCCGGCGGCCACCGCGTGGATCGGGGTGCCCAGCGGAGCGGCGAAGTCGATGCCTTCGTGAAAGCCGGGCTTGCCGGTGAACGGATCGATCCGCGGCCCGAATGGCGAGGACACCCAGCCGACCCGCACCGGACGGCCCCGTGGGCGGATTGCCTGGTGCAACTTGCGCGAGAGGATCAGGTTCTCCAGCGCCCCGAGCTGCGAGGCGCGCAGCGTCACCTCGCCCTGCAGGTGGCCGATCATCGTGGCGAGGCTCGGCATCGCCGCCCCACCGCCGGACAGCGAGGTTTCCGGGCCTCCAATCGGCGGCGGCTGACGGAAATCGAAGGCCTGGCCCGTGAGGCCCGCCATCTTCGTCAGGCGCTCCCCGAGCGCATCGAGGCGGATCATGTGCGCCTGCAGATCCCCGACCTGAATCGCGAGCGCACGCGCCCGCGCATTCATCTGCACCCTCAGATCGGCCAACTGCTCACGCTGCGCGGAGAGGACATCCATCCAGTGCGAGGCCTGCTCGAGCGCCAGATCGTGGCTACCGCCGCGACCGAGGGCGAGTCCAAAAGAAAATGCCCCACCGAGCACGACGAACAGCGCCACAGCAGCGCCTGCGAGCATCAGCGGGTGACGCAGGTTCAGGTTCAGTAATCTGGAGCGCCCGTCGGGGGTGAACACGACCACGCTCATGGCGGGCCGGCCGGTGCGCAGTGACAGGGCACGCAGCGGGTTGCGGCGAGCGAGTGCGCTCAGTGCGCGCGCGAGCATCGAGCGCGCCGGGCGCTGCTGATCTGGCGTTTCACTCATTGGCCGGGACCCCCGCAATCATGCCGTACTTGTACAATTCACCCGTCAGCTGGGCTTCATGTGTGACCCAGCGCGGGCGACTATGCCGAAATTCCCCCCCCTGCACAAGCGAACCGGCTCGACCGGCATCACAAAATCGGCCGCGCCGCGCGCGCTCGGGGATTTGCTCGCGCGCGCCACGCCCGTGTTGTCGCAAATCCGCGACCAAAAGACGCGTCAGAACTACTGGCAGAGTTGGTTGGTTGAACAGTTGCCGAGCGAGTTGAGCGCGCACCTGACCGGCGCGGTCGAGCGCGACGGGTCGCTCACGGTGTTTGCCGACTCGGCGGCCTGGGCCGCACGGCTGCGTTACGCGCTGACCGAGTTGAAACCCGCCCTCGAGCGCGCTCGCCGCCCAGTGGGCACGGTGACAGTGCGAGTGTTGCCGCGGCGCTGAGGCGCCCTCAACCGCCGAGTGCGGCCGCTTCGAGGTAGGAGATGGGCGCGTCGGCATACGACTCGAACGCGACCTCTTCCCACGCAGCGCGGTCCGCTAGCAGCGTACGCAGCAGTTTGTTGTTCAGTCCGTGGCCGGACTTGTAGCCGCTGAATTCCCCGATCAAGCCGTGCCCGAGCAGGTACAGATCGCCGATCGCATCGAGGATCTTGTGCTTGACGAACTCGTCCTCGTAACGCAGTCCGTCCTCGTTGAGCACGCGGAAGTCATCGAGCACGATCGCGTTGTCGAGGTTGCCGCCGAGCGCGAGGTTGTGTTGACGCAGCGACTCGAGGTCGCGCAGGAAGCCGAAGGTGCGCGCCCGGCTCACTTCCTTCAGAAACGAAGTGGTCGAGAAGTCCATCGAGGCGCGCTGCGCGCGCCGCTTGAACAGCGGGTGGTTGAATTCGATTTCGAAGTTGACTTTGAAGCCATCGAACGGGGTGAATTCCGCCCACTTGTCCCCGTCCTCGACGCGCAGCCGCTTGGTGATGCGGATGAAGCGCTTCGGCTCACTCAACTCCTCGATGCCGGCGGATTGCAGCAGGAACACGAAAGGTCCGGCGCTGCCGTCCATGATCGGCACTTCGGGCGCCGAGAGCTCCACCACCGCGTTGTCGATGCCGAGACCGGCAAAGGCCGAGAGCAGATGCTCGACGGTCGAGACACGCGCCGCTCCCTTGCAGAGCGTCGTACCGAGCATGGTGTCCCCGACGTTCTCGGCATGAGCGCGCACTTCGGCGGGAACCGGCAGGTCGGTGCGGCGGAAGACGATCCCGGAATCTGCCGGTCCGGGCCGCAAGGTCATGAGCACCTTCTTCCCGGTGTGCAGACCCACGCCCGTCGCGCGGATCGAATTCTTCAGGGTCCGTTGTCCAACCATGAGCGATGTTCTGTGCTGTGAGGGGAGCCCGGCGCGCTCCGGCTTCGGGCCGGTCCCGGGTGGGTCGTGGTCGGCTACGCTACCATAACCGCTCCTTTTACTCCACGACACCGCGTGCAGGAGCACACGCGGCGCCGCGGCTCCATCCCCCGGCGGCCATCAGCACCAGAGGATGGAGCCACACCGGCTCAGTCGGCCTGACGGCGCAGGAACGCCGGGATGTCGAGCAAGTCATCCGACGGAACGTCCTGACGCAGTCCGTCACCCACGGCGCGCTGACGCTGCACGGTCGGCCGATCGAGCTTGGCGTAATCGCTGCTCGAGGGCGCACCGCGGCGCACCACGCGCATCGGCGGCTCGGCGCGCGTCTCGCGCGGGGCTGCGGATTCGCGCACCGCGCCGATGACCGGGCGGGCGCCGGTCGCGGCCGCCGGACGGCCGAGTCCCGTGGCGACGACCGTCACGCGCACCAGGTTCGAGAGCTCCGGATCGATCACGGTGCCAACCACCACGGTCGCATCCTCGGAGGCAAACTCCTTGACGATCTGACCGACCTCCTGGAACTCCCCGATCGACAAGTCCATGCCGGCGGTGACGTTGACCAGGATGCCGTGCGCACCGGCGAGATTGATGTCCTCGAGCAAAGGCGAGGAGACCGCCGCCTCGGCCGCCGCGCGAGCTCGACCCTCACCGCTCGCCGTGCCGGTGCCCATCATCGCCATGCCGGTCTCGGACATCACCGTGCGCACATCGGCGAAGTCGACGTTGATCAGGCCCGGACGGGTGATCAGCTCGGCGATGCCCTGCACCGCGCCCTGCAGCACCTGGTTGGCGGCCTTGAACGCATCGAGGAGGGTGGTCTGCGCGCCGAGCACGGTCAGCAGTTTCTGGTTCGGAATCGTGATCAGCGAGTCGCAGTACTTGCCGAGCTCAGAGATACCGTGGTCGGCGACGTGGGAGCGCTTGCCGCCTTCCATCTCGAACGGGCGGGTGACGACCGCGACGGTGAGGATGCCGAGCTCCTTGGCGACCTGGGCCACCACGGGCGCCCCGCCCGTCCCGGTGCCCCCGCCCATGCCGGCGGTGATGAACAGCATGTCGCAGCCCTTGATGAGCTCAACGATGCGGTCACGGTCCTCCATGGCGGCCTGACGGCCGACTTCCGGATCGGCGCCCGCGCCGAGGCCCTTGGTGATGTTGCTGCCGATTTGCAGCGCGGTCTTCACCTTGGCGTGCTTCAGTGCCTGTGAGTCAGTGTTGACGCACATGAACTCCACGCCCTCGATCCCGCTGTTGATCATGTGGGCGACGGCGTTGCCGCCCCCGCCGCCGACGCCGATGACCTTGATCACGGCGCTTTGGGTGTAGGCATCCATTAATTCAAACATTGCGCGCTCCTCGATGATGGCTAAGTGAACTGAAATTCGTCATGGTCAGAAATTTCCCTTGAACCACGCTCGCATGCGATCGATCGTGGTCTTGGCGTTGCTGCCGATTGAACGGCCGCGCCGCACGGGCAAAATGTTGTCGCGGGCATAGAGCAGCAGGCCGACGCCGGTGGAGAACACCGGATTGCGCAGCACGTCGGTGAGCCCCTGCACCTGCTGCGGGAGGCCTAGGCGCACCGGCACGTGGAACACCTCCTCGGCGAGCTCGATCACCCCTTCCATGCGGGCGCTGCCGCCGGTGAGCACCACGCCGGCGACGATGACACCGAGATCCGCGAGATCGGTGAAATCCGACAGGCCCTGTTCGCCGGGGGGATGGGTCTGGCGAAACATGACCTCCTGATCCGGCCCGTGCAGGCCGCGCCAGAGTTTGATCCTCCGTTCCAG
>JBMFWZ010000143.1:0-7668 GCA_049964755.1 Steroidobacteraceae bacterium
AGTGGCGCCGCCAGTGGCGCCGGCACGGCCTCGAGCGCCGCGGCGGGTGCCTCGAGCGCACCGACGCAGTTGAAGGAAGTGATTGTCTCGGGATTTCGCGAGTCCCTGGAGAGCGCCCTGAACGAGGAGCGGGCCGCGATCCAACCGATCGAGGCGGTGACGCCGGAGGACCTCGGCCAGATGCCCGATCAGGACGTCGCCGAGTCGCTGCAGCGCCTGCCGGGCATCCAGATCAATCGCGCCAACGGCTTCGGCACGCAGGTGCTGGTCGAGGGCTTGAGCCAGAACATCATCGAGTTGAACGGCGATGACTTTCTCACCGGGCGCGAGTTCTACACCTCGGGCGAAGCGGCCAATGGCGGCGCGGGGGCGAACTTCCAGTACAATTCGCTCGAGAGCGTGCCGAGTTCCGAGGTGAGCGGCATCGATGTGGCCCTGAACCCGACGGCCTCCGATCTGTCCGGGGCGATCGGTGGCACGATCAATCTGCACACGCAGAATCCGCTCACGCTGCCGATGGGGCTCACGTTCGGGGGTAACGTCAAGGGCATCTCCTCGCAGGGCACGAGCGGTATTACGCCGAACGGCTCTCTGGTCGCGGGCTACAAGTTCAACAGCCGCTTCGCCGTCTACGCCAGCATCTCGTACAGCAAGTACAAGACCTTCGACAAGGAGTTCGAAGCCTATAACCGCACGCCCTGGGTGACCACGAACTCCGCACTGACGCCGCCGGCGAGCGGCGGCACGACGCTCGCGGATTACTCGCAGATCGGCCAGAATTACATCCTGCCGGAACTGGCGTACTTCAGTAACATCGCCGATACTCGCAACAACGAAGGCGCGACGCTCGGCTTTGCCTGGCGGGTGACGGATGATCTGACCACCCAGGTGCGCTGGTTCTACTCCGGTGAACGCGATACCCAGATCAACTACTCGAACAAGGCGTACTTCAACGGCGCGGGCAACACGGCGTTCCCGATCACCGGCATCGACCCGGCCGATCCGTACTCGATCGGTGCCAACGGTGTGGTGCAAAGTGGAACGTTCACCGCCAATGGCGCGGAGACGGCGACGCTTTATCAGAACACCAGCGATCATGCCAACAACTTCCAATGGCAGACGGACTTCAACAATGGCGGTCCGGTGAGCGGCGATCTCGGGGTGTATTACTCGAAGATGAGCTCGAACATGCAGGCCGACCAGGAGGACACCGAGCACGGGCTGTATGAGACCTCTGCGGGTGTGCCGACGAGTCCCGGAGCGCCCGGGTGCAATAACGGCGGGGCGGTGTGCGGAACGGATCCCTACGCGAGCCCGGGCTACAATTTCACCTACACCAATGGTGGCACTTCCGGGTTGCCGACGATCTCCTACCCGACCAACGTTCTGTCCAATCCGGCCTGGACCACCTTCAAGTCGGCTTGGGCGTGGGCGAACCTCGGCTCCGAGACGCTCAAGGCCGTCAAGATCGATCTGCATTGGAAGCCCTCGGGCATCCGTGCCACGACGATCTCTGCCGGGGCGCGTTACGGTACGAATGACGTGAGTGAGATCTTCGGCCGCTATCTGATCAACGGCAACGTCATCGGCATTCAGCCGGGCTGCGCCACCTGCAGCACCTGGTTGTACTACCAGGATCCGGGTTATTCGACGCCGAATATCCCGTATTCGACCGGGCTCAGCGCGCCTGGGCTGATGCAGACGGTGAACAACTTCGCGTCCGGTCCGATGACGGTGAAGAATCCGTACACCAGTGGCATGACCCATCCGTCGACGTTCCTCAATACCATTTGGAACGGCGCCGGGGTGGCGAACAACACCGAGCAGTTCTTCGAGGACACGCTGAGTTCCTACGGCGTCAACTATCGGCAGATCGCCTCCTACCTGATGGCCGACATCGGCTCTCCTCAGGATCACTACCACATCAATTTCGGGGTTCGGGTCGTCAATACCCGCATCACGATCGATGGCGGGGAGCAGGCGCCGGTGCCGGCGTACTACGGAACGGCGTCGTGGAACGGCGTGAACTCCAACAACGTCGCGATTCAGAACGTACAGACCTACACCGATGTGCTGCCCACGTTCAACTACACGCTCGAGCTGACTCATACCCAGCAGCTGCGCTTGAGTGCGGCGCGAGTCACGGCCCCGGTGAACTTGGCGCAGCTCGGGATCGGCGAGGCGTACAACTTCACCCGGTCCGGATCCGGCACGAACTTCATCTTCGCCGGCGGCAGCGGTGGCAATCCTGCACTTCAGCCGTATCGGGCGGACCAGTTCCTGCTCGGGTATTTCAACTACTTCGAGCCCGGTGCAGTGGCTGAGGTGCAGGGATTCTACAAGCAGGTGGACAGCTTCCCGTACACGGCCAACGTGGCGACCACGGTCAATGGGGTGACGGCCAATGTCAGTCAGCCGGTCAATGGCGACGGCGGCGACATTTACGGCGTGATCCTCGCGGCCGAGTACCCGTTCCGTGGGCTGCTCACAGGATTCGGCCTCGACGTGAACTACACGCTCTCGAAGTCGGAAATGAACCTCAACACGCCGCTCACCTACACCAACAGCATGCCATTCCCCGGTGTCTCGGAGAACTCACTGGCGGCAACGCTGTATTACCAGCGCTTTGGCTTCTCCGGGCGGTTGGCGTACACCTACCGGACCAAGGCGATCAGCGACAACGTGGAGGGTTCGACGTTCAGTATCCAGGGTGCATCCGGGCAGCCGCAGACGCTCGAGGTCTGGCAGGCCCCGTACGGGGAGCTCGATGCCCAGGTCGGTTACGACTTCAACAAGCACTTCGGCATTGTGCTCTCGGCGACCAACCTGACGGATGCGGCGACCCACGACTACCTGCAGTGGCCGGATCAGCCGCTGACGTACGACAATTGGGGCCGTCGGTTCTTCTTCGGCTTCCATTTCCGCAACTGAGGCTGACGTGACCGACGAGGGGCGGATCCGTTCGATCGCCATCGTCGGCGGGGGTACCGCCGGGTGGCTCGCGGCCAGCATGCTGGCCCGAGCCCTCCCGGCGGGGACCTCGATCACCGTGATCGAATCGGCGCAGATCGGTACGATCGGGGTCGGTGAGGCGACCATACCGCCGTTCGTCGATGTGCTGCGCTTCCTCGGCATCGATGAACTTCAGTTCGTACGCGCCACGGGCGCGACCTACAAACTCGCCATCCGCTACCGGGACTGGTCGCTCCCCGGGGAGTCGTATTGGCATCCATTCGGGACGTTTGGCGCGGCTCTCGGGCGCCGGCCGTTCCACCACTACTGGCACCACGCGGTCGCGACCGGCGAGTCCCCGCGGATCACCGAGTACAGTCTGTGCGCGGCGCTCGGTGAGGCCGGTAAGTTTTGCCTCCCGCAGCCACGGGCGGTGGGTGCAGCCGCCGGTCTGCGCCACGCACTGCATTTCGATGCGGCGGCCGTCTCAGGGTTCTTGCGTTCTTATGCGCACACGCTCGGCGTTCAGCGGCTTGAGCGCACGGTCGCCACCGCGACGCGGCGGGCCGATGGCGCCATCGGGGAGCTCGTCTTTCAAGACGGCAGCCGCTTCGGGGCGGATCTTTACATCGATTGCAGCGGGTTTCACGGCGTGCTCATCGAGCAGGTGCTGCACTGCGGATATGTCAGTTGGGGCGACCTGTTGCCCTGTGACCGAGCGGTGGCGGCGCCCACGGCGATCGACACGCACCGGCCGCCCTATACGCTCTCGAGTGCGCGCTCGGCGGGTTGGCACTGGCGCATCCCGCTGCAGGAGCGCTTTGGCAACGGGTATGTCTATAGCAGCGCGCATTTGAGCGACACGGCGGCGATCGATGATCTGGTGGGCAGTATCGGTACGCCCCTGTCGGCGCCGCGACTGCTGCGCTTCACCGCGGGGCACCGTCGGGCGCTGTGGCGCCACAATTGCGTGGCGCTCGGCTTAGCCTCGGGCTTTCTCGAGCCGCTGGAGTCCACCAGCATCCAGCTGGTGATCAATGGTGTGTTCAATCTGCTCGATCACTTCCCCGATCGACGTTTCGATGCGGCCAATATCGCGGCCTACAACCGCGAGCTGATCGAGGAACTCGAGCACATTCGCGATTTTCTCATCCTGCACTACTGGGCGAGCCGGCGCGTCGATGGGCCCTTTTGGCCCGAGGTGCGTGCGATCCGGCTGCCCGACAGTCTTCAGGAGCGCATTGCGCTGTATCAAGGCACGGGACGGATCCGCACGCGGCCGAATGAGTTGTTCACGGATTTGTCGTGGTTCTACATCTTCGTCGGTCTGGGATTGAGACCCCAGAGCGGCGATCCGCTCATCGATGCGGCCGCCTTCGCGCAGGCACGGACCGTGATGCGCTCGGTGCGCCAGAACATCGAGCGCGAGGTGCAAGCGGCGCGCTCGCACGACAGCTATTTCGCGGCCGGTCAACCGGCGGCGGTGCAATCCGCGCCGGCGCACGAGCGCGCCGGCGCATCCGGCGGTGCGCCGCAGGGGTGATGGGACTCAGCGCCCGCTCACGGTGAGGGGGCGCATCGGGCGTGCCGCACCGATGGCGAAGGCGCAGATGCACACATACGCCAGCATCGGCACGAAGTAGGCGGTACGTAAGCCCGCCGCGTCGGCCACCTGACCGACGATCACCGGCAACACCGCACCGCCGACGATGGCCATGCACAGCAGGCCCGAGGTCGCGGCATTCGAGGCGCTCGAGCGCTCCAGCGTCAGGGTGAAAATCACCGGGAACATGATGGAATTGAACAGTCCCACCGAGAGCGCCGCCCAGCCGGCGAGCGCACCGGGGGCCTGGCTGATCGCCACGCACAGCAGCGCCGCGATGGCCGCGGCGATCGCCAGCAGCACCGCGGCGCGCGCGCGCCGCAGCAGCGCGCTGCCGATGAATCGGCCCATCATCGCGCCGCCCCAATAGAGACTGACCCATTTTCCGGCTTGCTCGAGCGCAATGCCGAAGACGTCCGGGCGGTGCAGAAAGATGGCCATGGCGCTGCCGATCGACACCTCGGCCCCGACGTAGAGGAAGATCGCCGCCGCACCGAGCAGCGCCCAGCGTGAGCGCAACGCCTCACGCACCGCGCCGGTGCTCTCAGCGCTCGCATGCGGTTCCGATGCCGCAGGGCGCGCCGGCTGAATCGGCAGGGCGAGTTTGCCGCGCACCGCGGCGATGAACAGAGCAAGGAGCGCGATCAGACCGGCGACGCAGAGAAAGGCGACGTCGATGTGGTGCAGCGAGGTGGCGCGCTCCGCTGCGGTCACCGCGCCGTGGTGCACAGCGAAGATCCCTCCGGCCAGCAAGAGCGAGGAGGCCAGATACGGCGCGAGCGCGGTTCCGAGCGAATTGAAGGCCTGGGAGAGCGTCAGTCGCAAGTGCGAGCGCTGCGGTGGGCCGAGTGCAGCGGCGAGCGGATTGGCGGCGACCTGCAAGATGGTGATGCCGCTGGCAATGATGAACAGCGCGACCAGGACCTCGGCGAATGTGCCGATGTGCGCCCCGAGCGGGACCCACAAGCACCCTGCGATCATGATGCCGAGCGCGGTGAGGATCGCGCGCGGGTAGCCCAAGCGCCGCAGCAGCGCCGCGGCGGGCAGCGACATCAGTCCGTAGGCCATGAAGAAGGCGAATTGGGTGAGCATCACCTCCGCATAGGAGAGCTGGAAGATCGACTTCATCGCCGCGATCAACGGGTCGACCGTCACCGTGATGAAGCCCCAGGCGAAAAACAGCGTGGTGATGGAGGCGAAGGCGCCGCGCGGGGCACTCTGGGGGGCTGCGCTCGCGGGCGGTGGAACGTGCAACTCAGCGGTCATGGGCAATGCTCGTCAGATTGAAGGGGCGCACGCGGTGCGCCCCGTAGGCGGACCGTGTGCTCAACGCGCGCCTCCGATCGGCACACTCGTGCCGATGGCATTCCATCCCTGCAACTGCACGCGCGCGCAGCGCGCGCCCGCCCGCGGGCAGCGAATGCGAATTCGTCGGTGTGCCCCGGGGAGCAGGGTCACAAAGTTCGCGCTGTAGTAGGTGGGCAGCACACGATGACCGTGCGCATCGAGGGCCGTGACCTGAAGCGCCACGGCCGGTTCCGTGCCGCGATTGGTGAGCGTGACGGTGAGCCGGCGCTCGCCGCTCGAGGCGCTCGCTGCTGCGCGTTGCGCGCTCACGGCGATCGGTTGTGCGTGCAGCCGGTCCAGGGCCTTGAGATTCCCCGCGTGGCGAGCCTGCCAATACACGTTGCGGCTGAGCACCCGCCCGGCGCCATTGACGAGGCGCAGCTGGACAAAGACCAGCCGGTGCCGGCGCAGCCAATGGCCCAGCGGCAGCCGACGCAGCGTGGTCACGGCGTTGGCCGTCGCATTCACCGCCACCTGCAGCCGCTGCAGCACATGGCCGTCGAGCGACACGATGCGCACCCGCACCATCAGGCCCGGCTGCGCGCGTCGGGTCGTGTTGACCACGGCGAGTGAAAAATCCGGCAGGTTCATCTGCACATGTAGGGGCTCGCAGGCCTCCTTCACGCCGTAGTAGGCCCCTGCGGTGGCATAATCCGAGGTGTAGATCTGCCAGATGTTGCTCGGCCAGGCCGGCTGGGTCATCCACAACAATCGGCCGCTGTTGGTGTGCCACAGGCCGGCGTTGAAGCCCTCGAAGATCGCCCGATAGCTCACGTAGTCCATCAGCTGCGCGCGCCGCTCGAAACCCTCGAGCGAGCGCGGTGTGCCGAGCTGGCGGTCCATGGCGCGCATGAACACGCGCACATCACCGTTGCCGCCGAAATTCCAATCGTGATAGGCGTACGTGTCGCTCAGCGGCCAGAGATCCGCCTTCGGCATCATCGCCTCAAGGGAGCGCAGCGAGGCGAGGGACGGTGTGCCGACTTCCACCGAGAAGCCCCGCGCCAGGCGCGTGAAGTACTGACGCGGCGGCCGATAGTCATACGGCCCGCTGCCCTGCAGGTTCACGCGGTTCGAACTCGGCAGGTACAGGCGGGTGCCATCAAGCGTGTGGACCAGCCGCGCCAGGCCGTCATTGAGGATCGGCTGTGGAACGCCCTCGTTGCGTCCGAACCAGACCGCGATGGAGGGGTGGTTGCGATAGCGCTCGATCACGTCGCGGGCGTTGGCGAGGAACAGCTGCGGGTTTTCCGCCTGCAGCTGGAAGTTCTGTGTCGACTCCCAGAAGTCGTTCAGCACCAGCAGACCGTAACGGTCCGCCAGGCGGTAGAAGGACGGTTCGGTGTCCTGGCCGAGCCAATTGCGGATGATGTTCAGGCCCGCCTGGCGGGTGAGGCGGAAATACGGCGCGAGGCGCCGCTGCGAGATGCGCTTCATGGCATCGTCGGTGCCCCAGCTGCCCCCGCGCGCCGCGATTCGCACGCCATTGACGCGGATGACCAGGTACGGCGCGAGGGAAGTGTCGCCCACGGGGCGTACCGCTGGGGAGTGCTCGCCGGCGCGCGTCAGCGAGGCGGCCCACCCGTTCGGCGTGCGATTGATCGCGCGGTGGCGCACATCGATCAAGGGGCCGGTGCTGTGCAGATGCCCCACGGTAGGATCGAGCAGGACGCGGCGCAGGCGGCCGTGGCGGCCGAATAGCGACAGCTCGTAGCTGATCTCGCGGATGCCAAAGTGCAGGGTGCGCTCGTCCGAGGCAGGGCTGC
>JBMFWZ010000144.1:0-7634 GCA_049964755.1 Steroidobacteraceae bacterium
GGCGTTGGCTGCTCGGCGATCTTGCGCGCCTCTCGGATCAGGAAATCCGATAGCGATAATCCTGCCATTGCCGCACGGGCCTTCAATTGCCGATGCAGCGCATCGGGAACGTTGCGCAGCTGGATCATCTTCGCCATGTTCAATAGCTTACTCGCATGTGCGGCACATGTCACCGGGCATACGAAAAAGCCCCGGGGTCACGAGGCCCCGGGGGTTCAATCAGATCTTCAGCGCCGCATCCTTGGCCTCGGCGAGCGTTTCGTAGCGCTCGATGCGACCAGAGACGCTGTAGCGCAGCACCCAATCCTCGTCCTCAAACACGATCGAGCCGATCGTCATCCAGGCGCCGGCGGCCTTGCGCTGCATCAGGTAGGCACTCTTGCCGTTCTCGGTGTCGTTGCGCACGAAGCGCCGGCCTCCCCGACGTTGGGCCCCTTGCCTACGCAGCATCAGCCTCTCCAGCGATCGCATCCGCATCGAGTACCGTTCCGTCGAGCATCAGCACGCTGCCGCAGTCCCAGGGCGAATCCCCTCTCACCGAGCTGCGAAAGCGCTTCGGGATCGCGAAGCGAAATTTCGGCTCGACGCGCTGTGCTATCTTGTGGGGGTTCGGCAGCGTATCAGCGAGTTCGGAGCGCGGGATGCGCGGATCCGTGAGCCAGAGCGTGAAGCTGTCCTGTGGGCCACGGATACCGCGGCCGAACCCCTGTTTGAACTTTCGCACTGCTTCGGCCAAGAACTGCGTGAACTGCACGCCGCGAGCTTGCGACTCGCTGTATCCTCGCCGGCGCAGATCGCGCTCTACCGCTCTGCCGAATGGGCCGTCCGGGGCCGAGAATGGGAGCTGCGTGATCACCACGTGTTTGATGGCGCCCGTGCCGAGCTTCTTACCATCCGGACCGATGCGCTGGCTGATATCGAACCCTTCCCACGCGCTGGGAGAGACGAGCGCGCCATTTGGATCGGCGACGAAGGCTCTGACGCACAGCTCCTGATTTGTGTTCGCGGTCTTCTCGATCGGTTCGAGGGCATCCTTCCCCTTGCGCAGGCAAGCGCAGATGGCCTCAGCGGCCCGGTACGAATTCGTGAGCACCAGGGTGCGCCCGCCGCGCGCATGTGCAGCTCGGATTGCGTGGGCCGTGTACTGCACCCACTTCGGATTGAACTCGAAGCGGGTCTCATCGGAATCATCGCACGCATCGACGTCGTTGAGGTAGACAGCCGGCGCGCCGGGATGCGCGAACACGAAGTCCACCGCGCCGAATTTCTTCGGTGCGAACACTCCTTCCCCGGAGACATTCATGGCGTTACAGGCATTGCTCTTTCCGTATACGCCGTAGACGGAGCTCATCTCCGCAAAGCTCGCCCGCCCGCTGTCCGTTGGTACTCCGATGGTGGCGGAAGTCAGCACCAGCGCCTTGGCGCGAAACGGGTCCTCCTCGCGCTCTTCGGCGTCTGGACCTGTCCACAGGTCCCACATCCGTTTCAGGGCCCGTGCGGGCCGCAGTCGAAACGTGCGGATGGATGGGTAGTGCCGTGTTGGAGACCACCGCAATGCGACCACGGCATCGCCTTCCGAGCTGGTCCTGCCGACTCGCTCGGTGACGGCGCGCAGCGCCTCTGCATAATCCTGGATCGTATCGAGTGTCTCGCTCTTCTCCTTCATGCAGAGAAATGGATCGAGGGCCTCACTGGCCGACTCGAGACAGTTGTAGACGGCGCGACGATCGCTTGGGTTGAGTTCGTCCCAGAGCTGCACTTCTTCCGCACGTGCATCGTCATCTTCGGTGCGCAGTTCCGCCATTTTCTGCCGCAGGCGCTCGACCGCATCCTGTGCGGCCTTGACTGTCTTCCCGTGATGAGTGCTCGACCAGTCGGCCAGCGCGCCGGCGAGTGGTGTGATCGGCACCAGGTCGCTCGTCGACGATCGTGCCGTGGTCTCGAATCGGTCGCACTCATCGATGATCAGCACCCCGACCTCACGATCGTCGTCCTCGGCGTGCAGCAGCCGGTTGCGGCCGCGCACCGAGTTCGCCATCACCATCGGGTGGTTGGTCACCAGGATATCTGCGCGCTTTGATGCAGCGACGTGCTCGAGATACTTAAGGTAAGACACCTCGCTCTTGCGCGAAGAACCGGTGACGCATACGTCCTCGAACAGCAGCCCGCCTGGTAGCGCCGGCAGATCGTTCTCCTCGAGGAAGGTCTGGATTTGCGCACCTGGGTTCAGGCGAGACCACTCCTGGAATGCCTCGGCCGCTTCGCGCGCATCGCGCTTCAAACCGCGTTTGCCGACCACCCGCCCGATGGCCTTGAGCGCCCGGTCGGTATCGAGGAAATTTCGCCGGCCGAGCCGTAATCCACCGGTGAGCTGCACGCCGGTAGCAGACTTGACGATCGCGAGCGCCCGGGCCATGTCACACTCGGCTGAAACGCGGCCGTTAGGGTCGAACCGCAGAATCTGCCGCTGCAGCGCGATCGTGTGCGTGGCGACAATAGCTCTGGAGTGGTGCGCCACGCAGTCGAGTGCGGCTGCGACTAGATACCCGATGGTCTTGCCGGTACCGGTCTCGGCTTCGGCGAACAGCTGGCCGTGACGGGCCTTGCGCGCGACCGCGATCCCGCGCTGCACGTAATCGGCGTACTCGCCCTGTACTGCGTTTCGCCTCAGTCCGACGGGCCGACCGTGGGCAGCGATAACTTCAGATGCGATTAACTTCGACATGACAGTCTCCTCCTCTCCTCTCGTCCCCGCACAAATCGGGGTATGCGACATCTCCTGCGCGCTCGGCACGACATTCTCTGCACCTCTCGTCCCCGCACAAATCGGGGTATGCGACATCGAGCGGGGAAAGCGGGGAGTGGAAAGCGTACCTCTCGTCCCCGCACAAATCGGGGTATGCGACATCGCCGTACTTCACACTGCCGACCAACTACAACCTCTCGTCCCCGCACAAATCGGGGTATGCGACATCCTGCGGTAGTCGGAAGACCGGGCGTCCTCACCTCTCGTCCCCGCACAAATCGGGGTATGCGACATCCCACGCACGCCGGCTCGGCTTCCCGGAACTACCTCTCGTCCCCGCACAAATCGGGGTATGCGACATCGCCGCCGCGGTCCTTGCCTTTTTCCGCGCCCTCTCGTCCCCGCACAAATCGGGGTATGCGACATCCGGCAGCGCGTCACCCCCTTGCCGAGCACCCCTCTCGTCCCCGCACAAATCGGGGTATGCGACATCAGATGTCGCGCAACATCCTGATCTATTGTGCAAAACACGCATCCCAGCTCCCGAAAAATCGCCCTCCGTCACGCCGCTGCGATCCCTGATTCAGTGAAATCCAGCGCGCCCTTTTGCGCAACGAGCGCATCCCAGCTCTCGAAGAACTCTGCGATCCGCCCGGTGAGGTCGAGTCCCGTGAAGTCCCCCTTGAAGGACACCTCGCCGGCCTCGACGAAATCCCGCTCGCCATCGGCGCGCATACGCACGCTCCAGTGACCGCTCACCAGGCCGCAGCCGTGTGCGCGATGGCCGCCGATGAACGGGTTCGTCGCGAACCGGTCGAGCACGCGCAGAAACAGCGCCACTTCCGCATCCGACGGATTTGAGAGGACGAATTCGTGCGTGAACACGGTCCCCGCCGCAATGGCCTCGTACATGATGTGCGGCAGCTGGACTTGCACTTCCGAAGGCAGCGAGCCCCGCACCTCCTGGATCTCGGCCGAGAGCTCCTGCATCCTGTCCTGCGTGCCGTTTTTGCGCGCGCTCTTCTGCTCGCGCTGCAGCGCTTTGATCCGCTGATTGCCCTCGGAGCGCGTAGCCGCCACGGCCTGCCGGGCGACGAGCGCATCGAGCGCGCTGGCATCGAGCCGCTCGAGCAGCGTGGGATCGCGCTGAAAGTCGTTCGCGCGCACGTGCCGTACGGGGGATGTGCTGGCGTCCTCCGGGGCCAGCGCGTGGGTGCAGTAGAGCGCTCCTGACACTCCGTGCCGCATCGATCCGAACAGGCCCACCAGGGGATTGTGGGATCGTGCGTGTTTGGTCGCGCGCAGGATCCGCACGACATCCGCATCGGTGTCCTTCGCCGGTTTCTCCCCGTCCTCGGCATCGGCCTCGCCCTCCTGTGCCTCCCCGGTACCCTTGCCTTTGGTCTTGGCGTTCTTGATCCCGCCGAGCGAGAGCAGGAAGTAGTCGTCGAGCGTGAGTTTTGGGCGTGATTGAGCGTCGAGGAGATCCATGACGAGCCCGGCCGCGGCGTGCCGCAGCGCGCCGCGGATGCCGGACGCGGTGAGGTACACCCGCCCGCCGAGCCGCGGCAAAGCGTGCTCGCCGTTCTTGGACACGCCGGGGACGCTGTAGGAGATGGGCTGCTCGGCGGTAAGTGTGCCCTTGAAGGTGATGAGTCTTCGCATTTTAACCTCGAGGTTGCGTTTGTGTGTGGAAATGAACGGTGATGTTTCGATCAGTACCTAGAGCACGAACCGCTTGTCGAACTTTCTCCAGAAAACCTCACGCGCGGGCGGGATCGCGCACAGGTGCGCCTCGCCGGTGAAATACGGCAGAGAGGGCCGTGTGCACCCGATGGCGCTCGGCTGCTCGCGATACAGGCGCTCCCACGACTCGAGTGTGAGTGGGCGCATGGCGTGGCGCGTACCGGCGGTGACCATCGAGAGTGAGGAGTCGGTCTCGACCGGTTCGATCTCGATATGCGCGACCTGCCCATAGCCCTGCCGGCGCTTCTTGCCGATGGCGGGCAGGCCGTTGACAAGGTCCTGCACCCGATCGATATCACCGCAGCCGAACCAGTAGACGCGCGGAGTGAGGTAGGAGAGGTAGGAGGACAAAGTGGTCTGGTGCGGGCCACGGACGGTGTCGATCGTCGAGAGCTGCCCGCGCCGCCTGCCCCGCTCGATGCGTCGCAGCGCCAGGCGCTCGAGCGCACCGTTTCCGATGTCACGCATCCCGAGCCCGCGTTTGAACGGCTCCATCGAGCGGATCGCGCAGGACTCGAGGAAGACGGCCGAACCGTGCCACACGGTATAGGTCCGCTCGAGTGGGATATCCGCGAGGGCCCGCTCGATACTGCCGGTACTCTCGAAGATGACGCCGGCGAGCAGAGAATCGAGGGTGAGGAATGTCTCGACGCTCAAGATGAGCGGCGTGGCAAGTTCGGCGGTGAGCACGAATGCGGTTTTCATCGAAAACCTCAGTCAATGGGGGCGAAATGCAGCGTGCCGAACCCGAAGGCTCTGGCGCGCCCGAGACCGCGCTCGAGCGCCGAATTTGCGGCCGCGGCGTCGGTCACCGTGCCCTCGGCGCGAACGTGCAGCGGGGTGAAGTAGATCCTCTGGTGCCCGTCCTTGCCGAACGGCTCGGCGCGCGCAGGGCGGATCGAGAGACTGTCCAGACGCATAAACAGCTCGAACATCGGACGCACGCGTCGATCGAGCACTACTGGGTGGCGCCAGCCGAGGGTCTCCTGGCCTCGTACCCGGGTGCGGGTGGCATCGATCGCGAGGGCCCCGACGGCGACATATCTGCGGCCCTGGACGAGCGGGGGCATCTCCCGCCACCCGCTGATCGACTCTCGGGCATTCGTGGTGCGCACATAGAGCTCCCCGCGAGCACGATCGAGTGCGTAGAGATAATCCCGCCCCTGATCGCTCGAGCTCCAGAGCATCCGCCACACGCGCTGGTGCAGCGCGTAGAGCGTCTCTGGCGCCTGCTCGAGCGGAAGCACCGTCTCAAGCAACATCGCGGATCTCCTTGATATAGGCGCAGAGCACCGCGGGGCGCATCGTGGCCGCGCGCAAGTACGTACCGGCAGCGCGCTCGGCGGCAGGGCATTTCGCACGGATTTTCTCGAGCCGCGCAAGATCAGCAGGATCGACCGCGCGTGCATAAAGAGACCCAGCGCGTTTGGCCGAGACGATGCGTAGAGTATCGGCCACCTCCGAGACGCTGAGCCCTTCGAGCCCAGACGCCGCTGACCGCAGCGCTTTCGGATAAAAGACCCTCACGCCGAGTTTCACGTCGTAGTAGGCAGTCACCGCGCTGCCGCGCGCGTTCAGAACCAATCTTGACGGGTCGGCGGCTGACTTCGCGAAGATCACTGCCATCCAGGGTTCCTCTGGAACTTGTAGGCACAGCCCCTCGACAAACGCCCGCCCTGCTTTGGAGTCGCCGACCGCGGGGAAACCCTGATCGCGGTAATCGGGCCCAAAGACCCGCGCGCCGGACTCCCCGATCCAGATGATCGTGCCGCCCATGCCGGCATTGCGTGCCCCGGCTTTACGGCTCGGACCGTCCTTCAGCAGCAAACCGTGCTTATAGAGCCAGGCTGTCTGGCTTTCCGGGGCAATGTGCCGGCCGAAATGCTGATACGCGAAGTCTATCGGGGTCACTGCTCACTCCGAAACTGTGTCTTGATCCTTTCATCCTATAGGCAAAACTTATGGAGGCGCTAGAAGATTTATCCGAAGATCTCTCGGAAATTGGCCCTGTATGTCCGTGGAGTTCCATGGATCTCCTTGGAATCGAGCGTCCTGCCGGCTCGACCTCCGCCTCGATCGCGCTCGCGAAAGTCTCATGGCCCGCCGGTATAAAACATCGCGCGTCCCGCCCAGCTCGAGCTGCCAATCCTTTTACCCCCGCGCCCATCGACAATTTCACCATACCTCGCGTCCGCGACTCTGGCGAGCGGATAAATCCGACGATTCGTCGGAAATTGGAAGCACCTCAGGCTGGTCAGATATTCGGCCTTTGGATAAAATATAAGCAGTGATTAAAAACAAAACGACAAGATCATGGACAAAAAACAGATAGACCGAAGACTGCGAGATCTCAATGCAATCATGGACACGATCGAGTGTCTGCACGCAGGGGTGCCTGCCCCGCGGACATCTCTGGCGATGGTCTACGCGGTAATCTTCATGGCGCTGGCCTTCGCGCTCATTCCGGCCGACTGGGGGCCGGCGCGGTTCATCGCTGCGATCGCCGTGGGGTGGTGGATCTACGAGTTTCTCAAGAAACACGGGCCCGGCCGCGCATCCTGGTGGACGCGGCTATCCGATCAGCTCTGGAGCTACGACCCGATCGACAGACGGGCGCTCGAGACACTGCGTCGCGAACTCGTTGAGCACGCGCGCCAGGGGAAAAGAAGAGCGCTCGTACGAATGACGCGGTGGGCGCGATCAGAGCTCGCGGCGATCGGCGGCGCTACCGACCGTGCGGAGGCGCGATGAGCTCGAGCGGACTCGAACGGCTACTCAAACGCCAGGGGAACGCGTCCGGCATCATCTGCGTGCACTGCCAGGGCAAGGGCGTCGAGCCGCAGCACTACGATGAGGCCAAGGGCTGGAGTGACCCGGACACCCCCTGCGCGAGCTGTCTGGGGACCGGGCGGATCCACACCGTAGAGCAGTACCTGAAGACACTGCCGGCGGACTGGCACCAGGACAGCAGTCTAGCGACCTGGTTTCCGATCACGGCCGAAGAGCTCGAACGGTTCAAGCGCGAGAATGCGCGACTCGAGCACCTCAGCACGGTCATCCCGGTACTCGTGGGGCTCATCGAGCGTTGTGTCTCGGAGTGCGCCGAGTGCGAAGGCACCGGGTGGCACCTGAAGGAGCAGCC
>JBMFWZ010000145.1:0-7540 GCA_049964755.1 Steroidobacteraceae bacterium
GCGAGGCGACACTCGACCTCACGGCGATGCCGGCGGTGATCTTCACCGACCCGCAGGTCGCAACCGTCGGCTACAGCGAGGCCGAGGCGCACCACGAAGGGCTCGAAACCGACAGCCGCCTGCTACCGCTCGAGAACGTACCGCGCGCACTCGCCAACTTCGACACCCGCGGGTTCATCAAGCTCGTCGTCGAGGCCGGCAGCGGTCGGCTGATCGGCGTACAGGCCGTCGCTGCGGAGGCGGGCGAGCTGATCCAGGCGGCGGCGCTCGCGATTCACGCACGAATGACCGCCCAGGAACTCGCCGATCAGCTGTTCCCGTACCTCACGATGGTGGAGGGTCTGAAACTCTGTGCGCAGACCTTCACTAAGGATGTGAAACAGCTTTCCTGTTGTGCCGGCTGAGGCAGTATGAAAATCGTGTGCCTCCCCTTGAGCTCGCCCCTGGCGGTTCGATTCCCGGCCTCTCCCTCCTACCGCCGCCTCTTTTTCACGCGTTTGTCGCCACCACGTCGAGCGGCGCCCGCTTTCTGCCCGCGCGGCATCGGTTTTTTCGACTCGGTCAACGTGTCCAGAGCTATCGCTCTTTCCTTGATGCGCACCAAAACCTCCATGCACGAACGCAGCTCGGCAGGCGGTACGCCTTCCAGCAATTCGCCGCTCAAACGCGCGGCCACCGCGTTGATCTGCTGGAGCAATACGCACGATTTACGGCGCAGGTGTACCGTCTTGCTGCGTCGGTCGGTGTCCAATCCGCGCCGCTCGATCCAGCCGTCGGCCGCCATTCGATCCAGGAGCCTGACCAGCGTTGGACCTTCGATGCAAAGACGCTCGGCCAGTTCCTTCTGTGTCATGCAGCCCTCGGACCGCGAAAGCTTCAGCAGCGTGATCCATTTCGCCTGGCTCAGCCCGAGCGGCTTCAGTCGCTGATCGAGCCGATAACGCCAGGCGCGGCTGGTTTCCCCGAGCAGCGTGCCGAACCCGGCGCTATCGCTGCGGTTAAGCACCGTTGATGGCCTGTGGGCCCATGACGACACACACCCAGCATCCGCCTCGTTCCATATTCTCCGACATTCTCACGAGAGCAGGCGATGCGTCCCCCACGCGTACGATCGAGCATCTCCCGCAATGCTTGTCGCTCTGCAAGGCGGAGCAATACGCCGCCCAAGAGCGCCCGATCCGGTTACCGGCTCGCGCGCACCTCACGGCCGCGCAACCACAGGGGCGCTGCCGCGCCGATCACGTGCCAGATACGTGTAGATCACGGGCACCACATAGAGCGAGAACAGCGCACCGATCGCCAGACCCGCCGCGATCACCAAGCCCATATCGAAACGGCTCACCGCACCGGGACCGGTTGCGAACACCAGCGGCAGAGCACCAAGCACCATTGCCCCGGTGGTCATGAGAATCGGGCGCAGACGGATGCTCGAGGCCTTTTCCACCGCAGCACGGCGGTCGAGACCCTCGGTTTCCTGGATGACGTTGGCGAACTGCACAATCAGGATGCCCTGCTTGGTGATCAAACCGATGAGGGTGATCAGTCCGACCTCGGTATAGATGTTGATTGTGGCGGCGCCGAGGTAAAGGAAGACGAGCGACCCTGTGATCGCCATAGGCAGCGTAACCAGGACGATCAGGGGATCTCGGAAGCTCTCGAACTGCGCCGCCAGCAACAGATAGACCAGCAACACGGACAGCACGAAAGTAATGATGATCGCGTGGCCCTGCTGGATGTATTGGCGTGATTCGCTGGCATAGCTGATGCCGAAGCCGGCCGGCAGGATCTTATTCGCTTCCGTCTTCAAATACGAAAGCGCCTGCCCCAGAGTCACACCGGGGGCCATGACACCCTGTATCGTCGCGGAGTTAAGCTGCTGGAACTGCGGCAGGTACTCCGGCTGAACTTCGGTATGCACCTTGATCAGCGTCGAGAGCGGGATCAGGGGACCCGCAGCGCCGCGGATGTAGTAGTCGCGCAGCATCGAGGGATTGGCCCGGAACCGGTCCGACACCTGCGGGATCACCTTGTAGCTGTGGCCAGAGATATCGAATCGATTGACGTAGTTCCCGCCGAGCAGCGGCTCCAGATTGTCGGCAATATTTGCCATGTTGATGCCGAGATCCCCGGCCAGATCGCGGTTGACGTGCAGCACCACTCCGGGAGAATCATAGCGCAGGTCCTTGGTGAGGAACGCGAACCGTCCGCTGCGCATCGCCTTGCCGATGAGCGCGTTGGCCACCTGGTCGATCTGGCGAAAGTGGCCGCTCGAGGTGATGACGAACTGGACCGGGAATCCGCCTGCAGAACCCGGCAGCGTCGGTTTCGGGAAGGCCGCGGCCTGCACGCCCGTCAGACGATTGAGCTTTTGCTGCACTTCAGGCATCAGCGCCATCTGTGTCTTGGAGCGCTGGCTCCAAGGCTTGAGCTTCATCCCCCCGATCAGGGCGTTATCCGCCGCGCCACTGAGGGATATGCCGTTGATCTGAAAGACCTGCTTCGTCTCCGGAAAGCTCCTGAAAATATGCGCGATCTGGCGTGAATAATGATCCAGATAGTGCAATGTCGCCGTCGCGGGGCCGGTCGCCGAGACAAGGATGAGACCCTGATCTTCCGTGGGTGCCAATTCGCTCGGTGTGCCCAAAAACAGCACCGGGATCGATACGAGAACCGCTGCGGAAACCACGAGCGCAGCAGAGCGGTACTGGAGCACCGCCGCAAGCGAACGATCGTACGCGCGGCGCAGACGCTCATACCCAGCATCGAGTGCATGCGCAAAACCGTGCGACGTCGACGGCCGCAGCACTTTCGACGAAAGCATCGGCGAGAGCGTCAGTGCAACGACGGCTGAGACCGCAACCGTGAACACGAGCGTGAAGGCAAACTCCGAAAACAGGCTTCCCGTCAATCCGCCAGTCAGGGCGATGGGGGCGAATACGGCCGCCAGAGTGGTCGACATCACGATGATCGGGCTGCCGAGTTCGCGTGCCCCGAGAATCGCGGCATCAAATCCGCTCATCCCCTCCTCCATGTGCCGATGGATATTCTCAACGATGATGATTGCATCGTCCACGACCAATCCGATGGCAAGCACGACGGCGAGCAGCGTGATCAGATTGATCGTATAGCCGGCGGCAAGCATGAAGATGCCGCCACCCACAATCGACAGCGGGATGGCAACGGCGGGAATGAGCAGCGAGCGCAGTGAGCCGAGAAACAGAAAAATCACCACCACGACCACAACGAGCGTGATCGCAATGGTCGTCATGACCTCATGGATCGATTTTTGGATGAACACGCTCCCGTCGTACGGGATCGCCGCCGCGATCCCTGGAGGAAGCGAGCGCCGCAATCGCGCAAACGCGGCGTGCACGCCCTTGGCCACCGACAGACTGTTGGCATTCGGAGTGGCGAACACGCCGATGAAGACGGCCGGCCTTCCGTTGTAATAGACGGCCTGATTGTAGTTCTGGCCGCCGAGCGCGACTTTGGCCACTTCACCCAGGCGCACCAACGTATTGCCGGAATGCGCCACGACGAGATTACGGAACTCGCCGGCATTGTGCAGAATCGTGTCAGCGCGGATCGGTCGCGCGATATTGGTCGAGCGGGTGCGGCCTACTGCGCTGATGTAGTTATTGGAGGCAAGCGCCGCGGATACTTCCGCGGGTGTCACTCCCAAGGCGGTCATGCGGTTCGGATTCAGCCACACGCGCAGCGCAAAGCTGTCGCCGCTCGGACCGGTCCCGGCCGGCACGATCTGCGCCTGACCGACGCCTTTGACCCCCTGGATCGCCGGCTGCACGACTCGCAAGACGTAATCGTTCACCTGCTGCTGACTCAGCGTCTTGCTGTAGAACGCAAGGTACATCAGCGCCGTCTGATTGCCGACGGTCTCATTGATCACTGGCGCCTGGGTACCGGTGGGCAACTGGTTCTGCACCTGCTGCACTTTGGACATGATCTGCGCGATCGCTGCATTCGGATTGTAATTGAGCCGCATGTACACCGTGATCGTCGAGGTCCCCTGCGCGCTGGTGGCCGTCATGTAATCGATCCCGGGAGCCGAGGCGATCGCCTGTTCGAGGCGTGCCGTCACGAACCCGAGCACCGTGGAGGAGCTCGCGCCCGGATAGGCCGTGGTCACAGTCACGAGCGTGCTCGTGACCTTCGGATATTGACGCACCGCCATCTCGCTCCAGGCGCGCAGCCCGAGCAGCAGGATCACCAAGCTCAAGGCGGTAGCAAGCACCGGCCGGCGTATGAAGATATCCGTAAAACGCATCGCGCTGTCCTTATGCTCAGTGCGCGCTGCGCCGATGAATCACGACCGGCGCTCCATTGCGCAGCTTGATCTGGCCCGCAGTGACCACTTGCTCCCCGAGATGCAACCCGGCTCGGACTTCGGTGAGCTCGCCACGGGTGTGCCCCGTCCTTATCGGCGTGGAAACGGCCACCTGCATCTCGTGGGTCCCTACCTTGCGGTCTTTGATGACATACACGTAGTCGCCGAAGGTGCTGTAGGTGACCGCCACGGTTGGTACAGCGAGTTGTTGGTGCACGGTACCGACCAGGATTCGCGCCTCCCCGAACATGCCCGGACGCAGCCGCCTGTGCGGATTCTGCACGATGGCCTCGACGGTTACATTGCGAGTATTGGGGTTCACCTGTGAATTGATCGCTGTGATCCGTCCCTGAAAGCTCCGGCCCGGAAAGGCATCGACCGTGAGTTCGACCGGCTGGCCGGGATGGATCAGGCCGCTCTGGCTTTGCGGCACGGTGAACTCGGCCCGAAGGGGATTCCACACGTTGAGTGCGGCGATTTCCGTCCCGGGCGAGAGATATTCGCCGAGACTGATTTGCCGCACGCCCATCCAGCCCGAAAACGGCGCACTGACGGCAAGCTTCGCGAGCGTCGCACGGACGTTGTCGACAGCCGCCTTGGCGCTTTGCTCGTCCGCCCGCGCGGTATCCAGCGCCGCTAGGCTCGTGGCGCGTGCCGCGTACAAGTGCTGCGCTCGCTCGTAGTTGATGCGGGCAAGCGCCTCATTGGCGCGATCCTCAGCCAACGCCGCCAGCTGGTTCGAGTCATCGAGCTGAACGAGCCGCTGGCCCTTGTGCACGTGCTCGCCGGAGTGGAAGTAAATGCCGGTGACCTGCCCGGAGAGCTGCGGTGTGAGATTGACGCCAGCGGTGGCCACCAAGCTCGCCACCGTGTGGATCTCCGAGCGCCAAGACACTTTGACCACCGGCGCTGCCGAAACACTCACCTCGAAGGCACCCTGGTGCGCGTGGGCTGCCCGCGCGGCGTGCTCCCGCCAGAGCTTCAGGCCGCCGATCAGCGCAATCACCACCGCGACGATGAGCACTGTGCGCAATATGACGCGCCGCTCCGGGTTCGCCATCGGTCAATTCTCCTCAGCCATTCTGGATGTTCCTCTGGAGGCAGCCGCCGGATGCGCCTTGGCAGCCGGCAGCCGCGCCGTCCAGCTCCCACCGAGAGCGACAAATAGGCTGACGGTGTCTAGGTACCGTTGCGACTGCGCCTGGATGTCGCTCAAGCGCGCATCGCTGTATTGCACTTCGGCGGTCAGCAGCGAGAGATAATCGATCGCGCCGTCCCGATAACTCGTCTCGGCGACGCGTAAGGCGGCGTGGTTGGCGGCGAGCGCCTGCTGCTCGGCACGCAGGATTTGAGCATCGTGCTCAAGAGCCCGCAGGGCATTGGCGACCTGCTGAAAAGCCCCCAGTACCGTCTGGCGATACGCCGCAAATGTCACATCGTAGGCAGCAACCGCTTCGCGCTTCTGTGCCTCGAGGGTGCCGCCGGCGAAGATCGGCATGGCCAGATCCCCCGCCAGACTCCAGATGTTGCTCGCAGCGTGCAAAAGCGCCCCCGGCGCAGTGCTTTCCTGGCCGAACTGCGCGGTCAGCGTGACGGTCGGATACATTTGGGCCTTCGCCACACCGATCTCGACGTCCGCATAACGCAATTGAGCTTGCGCGGCGCGGATATCGGGGCGCTGTTGCACAAGAGTAGACGGCAGACTCACGGGAATCCGCACCGGCAGCCGGACCTCCGCCATGCTCGGTGCACGGTTGCGCCACTGTGCGGGCAGCTCACCCACGAGGATCGCCAGTTCGTGCCGATAAACCGCCAATTGCTGCTCGAGCGACGGCAAGGTTGCCTCGCTCGAAGCCACGCGGCCGCGCTGCGTGAGGACGCTCAGGTAGGGTACGGCACCGAATCGATATTGCGTTTCGGTGAGCTTCAGCAGCGACTTCTCATGGGCAATGATGGAGCGCATCGCCACAATCTGCGCGCGCACAAAGGCGGCACTGATCGCAGCGGAGGCGACGTTCCCGATCAGCGTCAAACGAGCCGCGGCGAACTCGTAGCGCCGGTAGTCCACCTGTGCTCGCTCGCCCTTGTAAACCAGGCGATTGACGCCGAAAAAGTCCGGGTAGTAGCTCACGGCGAGCCCGCCGGAGTACAGCGAGTAAATCCGACCGGGAAAGGACCCGCCGGAGCTGGCCGAAGATGTCCTTTGCCGTGAGGCGCCGAGGTCGCCGCTGACCTGCGGGTAGAAAATGCCCGCTGCGGCGGCCATCGCGGCCCGCGCCTCGCGCAGCCGCGCCTGCTCCTGAACCAGCCGAGGATTGTTCGCGAGCGCCTGACGAATCAGCCTGTCGAGTTCGGGCGAATCGAACTGGCGCCACCACTCGGCTGACGGTGAAGCGCCATACTCGAACCGCTGGGCCTGACCGCCCGCTCCGGTGGCGCTGACGGTGACACGCGGCGTCGGAGCACGCGTGTAGGACTCCGTCGGAACGGCCGGCAAAGAATACCGGGGCGCGAAGGAGCAGCCCGCAAGGCTCAGCAGACAGGCGCAGCTGGCCAACAGGAACGCAGATCTGGTTTTGTGCACGCGCGACCCAGCATGTCGCTGCGAGACGCAGCGCACGCGAGCCGAGCTCGCGCAACGATAATTTGCAAGCATCCCTAGCTCATCAAACGCAACAGCCGCACCTGTGTGACACGGCGGGCGAGCGGTGGTTCATTCGCGTCTGGACAGTGCCCGTCGTAGGACGAGGAAAGAATAATACGTAGCATGCTAACGTATCGGCGACGGACATGCAATCCTCACGACGCATGTCTAGGGTTCACAAATGCTCAAAGTGCTCGCCGGACTGCGGACCGGTCCCCGTGCGCAGCCGGCCCGCGCCGACTGGGTTCGCCTAGGGATGTTCGGGCGCGAAATTACTTGACTCAGCGCCAGGAACCCCGATTTGCGCGCGCGAGTCGGCCGGCAGGCGCTGAGGATCAGCCAAGCACTTCTCTCTGGGATCCCGTCTCACTTGAGCAACCGACCGACGCGCGTTCGTACCCGCGGGCGGCCGCCGAGTCTCCACACTGCCTCCGCGCATCTTGCAACCCGGTCCGCAGATCGGAATCGCAGAGAACGCCTCTCGCGTCGACGCAACTGGATTGCGTCACTTGGTAACGTGCAACGTCGCCCGCCAAAGAACTCAACAACCC
>JBMFWZ010000146.1:0-7459 GCA_049964755.1 Steroidobacteraceae bacterium
GCGGTTGGTTGCAGATCACCGGGGCGGCCGTCGCCGCCGGATCGCTCGAGCAATCGATTGGCGCAACGCTCTCGATGTTGTTGATCAGCCACTGCTCGGCGTACTGCTGGGCACTGTTGGCGCCCTGTAGGGCGCGCTGCTTGTCGAGGGTGTTGCCGGCGATACGATTTTCAAGCCCGATGCCGCGGAACATGGCGAGCGCAAGAATGGTGACCACGAGCAGCAGCAACAGCGTGGTGATCAGGACCATACCGCGGGACCGTCGGGCTTGGTGCGCAAGACGCATGCTCAATTGCCTCCCGCGCGGCCCATGATGTCGATGACTTTGGTGAAAGAAACTGTTTGGGGCTGACCGGCCTCGTTCTGCAGGGGATTCACGAAGGTCACCGTGATGCGCACTGCGGTCACTTCGCTCCAGTCCGTAGGCTGCATGTCGCCGGCCGGAACGTAGACGTTCACCGCGTAATCACCCGGTGTGGCAATCTGGCCGGTGCTCACGTGCAGGCCGTAATCGATCTGCATGGACTCGACGTTCTTCACCAGCGGCACCCCACCGTTGGCGCTCCAGGCGGTGCCGGCTTCGAGCGCGCAGTAGAGGAAGCTGTCCGGCGGCTTGCTGGGATCCGGATCGGGTGCGGTCTGAATGTAGAAGTAGTTCGTATAGTCGACGTTGCCGCCGCTGGTGTTCGACGTTCCGTCGCAGAGCGGAATACCATCGCCGCTGGCGGTCATGTAGCGCACTGCGAGGGTATCGAGGCTGTAGGTCTGGCCGTTCGCGCTCTGCGTCGAGTGCAGCCCGTAGAGAGTTTGACCGGTGGTGAAGGCGAGAGCATCGCCGGCATTGTTCGGCGCGTTGGCGTTTTGCGCCGGGAACGCGGTAACGATCGAGTTCGTAGACGGGTCGGGGTAGTAGCCGGCCGACTGCACCACCTCGGTGAGCAGCGTCATGGTGAATCGTTCTTCGTCATCGAGCTTCTGCAGCCCAGAGCGGTCGTCATACGAGGTATGCACGCTCTGCTCGATGATGATCACCCCGCCGATCAGGAACAAAGCGATGACGATGGCGACCAGCAGCTCAACGAGCGTGTAGCCGTGCTGGCGCGCCGGTGCGTTTCGGGTGTGCATCCGGCGGTTCATGGTGAGACGACCAGCTGATAGGACTGGTTCTGCAACGCCGCACTGCCTTGCTCCTGGAGCGTTGCGTTCGCGACGTTTTCGGTCCAGTTGATGGTGATCGTGCAGTAGACCTGCAGGTTGGCCTCCTGGCACAGAATCTGACTGGTGGCGCTCGGCAGGAGGTTCTGCATGGCGAGGGACCACTGCGCGAGGTCATAGCCGGCCATGTTCGCCGGGGTGCAGTAAGTGACGACGGTCGATTCGCAGGCCTGGGTGTTGGCGATCGCAGCGCTGATGCCGCTGCTGAGGGTGGCATCGCCCGAGGCGCTCACCGCCGGGGCATTCGCCGGGTTCACCGATACGGTGAGCCCGGGCGGGGCGCTCGCCCAGTAGTCTCGATTGGCGTGTATCGAGGCGGCGAGACTCGAGGCCTCGAGCGCCACCAATGCGCGCACTCGCGAGACGCCGCTATCGGCGATGAGCAACGCCTGCATCTTTGCGATGCCGAGTAGGCCCACCGACACGACGATCAAGGCGACCAGAACCTCGACCAGACTGAAGCCGCGTGCTGCCGATGGTGTGCTGATGCGGCTCATTGGCAATACGAGTCGGTGGAGTGCATGGCGGTGGTCATCATGCCGGACTGGCTGACGTACAGGCAGCGCGTGTACTGCGCGTCATCGGACTGATCTTTCAGCGTGACGGTCATCTGCGGGACGCCGAGATTCGCGAAGCCATCGCGATTGAAGCTGATCGCATTCACGCCCAGGGTGTCGGCGAACGTGTCGCCGCTTGAGAATGCGCTCTGGACGCGCAGCATTTGATCGCCGGCGCTGCTGTCGTAATTCTTGGTGTCGCCGACGTCGCTGAACACGAGCCATCCCTGGTCCCAGTTCTGTGCACCGGCGGCGGCGCAGGCGTAAGGACTGGTGGTCTGAGCCGCGATGCAGACCGTGACGGCCTGCCCCTGACGCACGGCCTCGGAGCGGGCGTACTGCAGGTCTCCGAGCAGCGCATTGAGTTCTGCGCTCATGCGGCTCGAGGTGGTCACATATCGATAGGTGGGCACACCGATGCCGGTGAGGATGGCGATGATGAGCATCACGATCACGAGCTCGAACAGCGTGACGCCACGCTGGCGGTACGCACCTGCGCTGGGCGCTGAGCGGAGCTCGCAAATTGGAGGCTGCGGATACACGGATGTTCTGATCATCGCTCCCCTAATGGCGAGCACTGTACCGGCGCGCCGGGCCCGACACGAGCGATGCCGACCAGCGGCACAGCAGGGCCGATGGACGGCGATGGATGTGACTGTGATGTCATTCACACTTCGCCGGCATGCCACCGGCGGTGCACGTGCTCATCGAGGCGTTGAGTCTGCGTGCGGATGCGATGAGGTTCCGCGACGATCGGCGCAACCCCGGCCTCGCAGGGCCGCTCAGACCCCGCCCCCTGCAACCGCCCTCCGTCGCGGGATCACCGGACATTGAGAGCCGGCCGACCGCCTCATCGCGCCTGCGCGTGCCTCACGCGGGCAGGCGCCTGTGCGCTGAGCGACGCGTGCGGGTCAGTGCGCCGGATGGTGTGGGTGTGCGGCGTCCCAGCGGCGCACCGCCCGCAGCGTATTGGCCACATGCCGCCGCGGATCGAGGTTGGTGTAGGAATAGAACACCCGATCGCCCGGGGTGATGACGTAGGACACCCGGTTGGCGAGCATGGGGTTCGACGGCAGGACCGCGTCGTAGGCCTTCATGATCCGACCGGTGGTATCGGCCGCGACCGGGAATTTCTTGCGGCAGGCACTCACGGAAAAGCGCTTCAGTTTCGCGATCGAATCGTGCGAGATGCCAATCACCGTCGCACCGAGTGCCTTGAATTTCGGCATCGCTTCGGCGAACAGGTGGGCCTCGAGCGTACAGCCGGGGGTGAAGGCCGCCAGGTAGAAGTACAGCACCACCGGACCTTTCTTCAGTGCCCGGGCGAGCGAGAACGGGTAGGTCCTGCCGCCGAGGGTGGCAGTGGCCGTGAACAGCGGGGCGCGAGCCCCGTCGGGCAGCGCGGCCCAGGCACTTTGGGGTCCGACCAGCGCCAGCAGCAGCGCAAGGACAAGGGAACGTCGCATGACTCGCCTCCGGGGTTGAACGGCCCGGGGCATCATCGCGCAAAGGCCGCTCACCGTCACGCGCGGCGCGCACCCGCCGCACGCAAGGGGCAGGCGACGGTTCAGTCCTGGTAATCCTCGTTGCCGGGTGTCGGGATCGGCTTCAGGCGAGCAATCGCCGCCTGGTTCTCGAACTTCAGCGTGTAGAAACCGCCGTGACTCGAGGTCACCCACAGGTACAGCTGCCCATGCCGCCAGACAAAGCGGCTGTGCGCCTTCGACCAGGCGAAATTGATCGGCGGACTGACGCCCTGAAACGCGTTCAAGAGCGAGCCGGGGTCGATCTGATCGGGGTTCGCTGGCGCCGGTCCCTTGAAGTAGGCGATCTCGCGCGGCCGGTAGGGATCGTGGATGTCGAAGACCCGCACGCCCGCCTGGTGGCTCGAGCAGGCGAGCAGTTTCGCATCGAGCGGGTTGTCGAACGTGCAGTCGTGCACGCTGTAGCCATAACCGCCCATCGTGGCGGTGATGTCATGTTCGGTGAGCGCGCAGTTGTGCGGGTCGTCGACGCCGAGCATCAGTTGCGCGACGAGCTTCGGGTGGGCGAGGTTGCTGATGTCGATGAGCCGCTCCATGCCGTTTGGCGCCAGCCCGGCTCGGCAGGCGGCAATCGCACCCTGCGGATCGTTGCAGCCGCCGGATCCGCACTCATCGCCGACGCCAACGAACGGCGTCCCGTTGATGAAGGCCAGATCCGGCTCGATGGCGATGTCGCCATCCTTCCAGTACAGCGAGCCGAGCACGCGGATCTGCGGATGGGGCCGGCGCTCCTGCACCTGACTCACGTCATAGATCACCAGACCGTTGCCCGAGGTGAAATCCCCCGCGTGCACCAGGTGTCCGACCACGCCGCAGAACAGCAGCGTGTCCGGCGGATGACCGTCGACCGCGAACTGATTGAGCGAGATCCGGTGACAGATCTGATGGGCACCGGCGCCCCCGGGCTGATCGTGCGGAAAGCTCCAGTCGATCAGCTCCCTCGGGTGCCGCGGGTCGGAGACATCGATGGCGTACAGCCGGCGCTTGTTGTACGAGGTGATCCAGTAGGTCCGGCCGTCATAGGCGAAATTTCCTGCGTGCGCCTGCAGGTTCGCATCCGGGATCTGCACGCTCGCGAGCAGCTGCGGATGCGTGCATTGCTTGAGGCTGTAGAACGACACGGCCGGCTGCGGGCCAGCGCCCATCCAGCTCTCCGCCGAGCCTAGCAGGGCGCGGCGCGGATTGACCGAGCCGTCCTCCCAGTCGTAAAGCGAAGCCGGATCATCCAGATGGGTGACGTAGCGCGGGTCGCGCTGATGGGCGACGTCCAGGACTTGGATCCCCGGGTCCAGCAACGGCGGGACACCTTTCTGACCGGCTTCATAGCCTTCGGTGGTGACGTAGGCGCAATGCCCGTACCACATCAGCTGGTGCCCGGCCCCCTGGCCGGCGTACTCGCCGATGACCTTGAGATTGCAGGCGTAGGGCTTCTTCGCCGCCCCGCTGGCCCGCTCGGCCGTCGTGAGCTGCCCGTCGACCCCGGTTTCGGTGCGATCCCCGGGCTGGCAGGCCGGGCGCGGCACGGGCCCCGAAAAGGCGGTCTCGGCCGCAGCGTGCGGGACCGGGACTGCGAGCAGTACCAGAGCACCGATGAACACCCCACCGAGGGAACGAATCGTTCGAAACGCGGTATGCATGGCGAGCCTCGATCGGATCTTCAGATCTCTTAACGGCAGCACAAACCCCCTGCGCTGGCATTATTGCGCCGCCGGGCGCGGCGGTACAGTCGTTTGAGCAGCGCGTACCCTTCCGTTCGGCGCGTCGCGGGACGTACGGTGTCTCAGAGGGGGTGCGCGCTATACTGGCGGCATCGGATGGCGCCCCGATTCGCTGCCATCGGTCGTACTCGCCGCCCGCGGCCGCACCGCAGCATCCGGGCGGTGCTCTGCGGGTCTGCGAAGGGTACAGCATGCTTTTGAACGAAGATCTCTCGCGCCGCGCGGTGGTGCACGCCGCCGAAGTTCCCTGGGTACCCAGCCCGACCGCTGGCGTCGAGCGGCGAATGTTGTTTCGCATCGGCACCGAGCAGGCCCGCGCAACGTCCATCGTTCGCTATGCCCCGGGCAGTGACTTCCCGCGGCACGTTCATCCGGGCGGGGAGGAGTTCCTGGTGCTCGACGGGGTGTTCCAGGACGAGCGCGGGGATTATCCGGCCGGCTCCTATGTGCGCAACCCGCCCGCGAGCGCGCACGCACCGGCCAGCGCTGTCGGCTGCATCATCTTCGTCAAATTGTGGCAATTCCGCCGCGACGACGCCGCATTCGTGACGCTGCGGCCCGGTGAAGGGCGGGCGCGGTCGCCCGGGGAAAATCAGCAAACCTCGCGGGTGCTCTTCGACGACACCTACGAGCAAGTTCGGCTCGATACCTGGGCTGCGCACGCACCGCTGCACCTGCCGAATCCGCTCGGCCTTGAAGTCCTGGTCGTCGGTGGCCGCTTCACGCAGGACGGGGAGCCGTTCGCGCGCGAGTCGTGGCTGCGGCTGCCGGCCGGTGAGGAACTGCGCGCGTTCTGCGGCCCCGAAGGGGCGACGCTGTGGGTGAAATCCGCCCCGCTGATGCATGCGGCGGTGTGTGCATTCTGAGTGCGCCGCGCGGCGCACGCGCGATGGCGCCCGTTCTCGTGTTTCCAACACTTCGACCGCGCGTCGACCCGCCAAGGGTGGCGTGCTACCCTCGAATGATCAGGTCGTGTTGACGCTCGGCTACTTCAGAGGAGAGGTGAGCATGGGGTATCGCCGGAAAATTGTATCGGCGGCGATGATGCTGGTGTTGTGCGCCGCGACGCTGCTGACGCCGGTGCGTGCATTAGCCGGCACCGCGACAGCGGCGGCGACGCGGGCGCGGATCGCAACGATCATGCGCCGGTTGCGCGACGTGCAGCGCTTCGGCGCCGTCGCGCTCGCCCCGAACGGCCGGACGGTAGCGTGGACGGTGAGCGAGCGAGGCGGGCAGGTAACCACGCAGATTCTGCAGCTCGCCGCGCTGGACGGATCGGACGTGCGCACCGTGCGCATCCCCGACGGGGATAGGGCCTGTCACTACGGCAGTCTGCAGTGGTCGCCCGACAGCCACACGCTCGCCTTTCTCTCCGACTGCAATGAGCCGGCGAAGCGGGCCAATCAGTTGGACATTTATGAAGTCCGCGCGCACGGCCACACGGCGCGGAGAATCTCGCACCTCGATGGATTCGTGCACGAGCTCGCGTGGACGCCGGACGGCCGGGCGTTGAGTTTCCTCTACGTGCAGGGCGATCTGCACCCGATCGCGGCCGTCTCGCCCACCAAGCCCCAGATTGGCGTCATCGGTCGCGACGGGGTGGAGCATCAGCGTCTGGCGATGCTGCCGGCAGACGGCGGCGCCGTCCGGCAGATCACCCCGGCATCCCTTTTCGTCTATGAGTACGATTGGGCGCCGGCCGGCGAGCGCGTCGCCTACGTCGCAGCGCCGCCGCCCGGGCGCGACAACTGGTGGACCGCGAAACTCTACACGCAGCAGGTGGGCTCGGCGCCCGAGGTGACGCTCGATCCGGCGACGGTGAGCGGATCGCTGCACGGCCTGCAGATCGCACTGCCGCGCTGGTCGCCGGACGGGTCAAAAATTGCCTTGATCGGCGGCCTGATGAGCGACCAGGGCGCCACCGGAGGGGATGTCTACCTCGTGGACGCCAGCGGTGGAGCACCAGTGGATGTCACGCCGGGCATCGACATCAGCCCCTCGTGGCTGCAGTGGACGGGCCACGAGTCGTTGCTGGTGTCGTCCTTCGCCGGCGGCTCGACTCGGCTGTCGAGCTTTACGCTGCACGGACGGTCGGCGGCGACCCAAGAGACGCTCTTCACGGTGCCGGCGAACGTCAGTGATGGAACATTCGCCTCGGCAGTGTCCGTGTCCGCCTCGAATCAACATCTGGTGTTCATCGACAGTACCTTCGACTCACCTCCCCAGATCGACGCGGTAGGGTTGCACACCAACGCGGCTCACGAGCCGACGGCGGTAATCGCTGGGCCGCACCCGATCACGCACGCGAATGCCGGCGTGCAGCCGATGTGGGGACAGGCCGTCTCGGTGCACTGGCACAACCAGGGCTTTGCGGTGCAGGGTTGGCTGCTGTTCCCTCCCCACTTTGATCCGCACCATCGCTACC
>JBMFWZ010000147.1:0-7421 GCA_049964755.1 Steroidobacteraceae bacterium
CGAGCGTCCGGGTCTCCACACCGATCGCGAATTCGTGCCGGTGAGGGTCGATTACCGGCCAGGCCTCGCACGCGATGCAGACCGGGCGCACTGTATTTCACGAGTAATAATCTCATTTAACTTCAATATCTTAAGCAGTTATTTGAACATCATTTCTCTGGATGGTCTCCGTGTCCTGATACGGGCATTCGATGCCGCGTTCAGGCAGACGCGGGGGGATCTCCCGCCCGCTCAGCAGCTCACAAGATCCCCAGGCCTCGGCCGGAAGGTGCGCCATGGTCTGTACCGGGGATGGCCCGGTCAGGCGGGTGAGCACCGCGACCATGGCGCGGACGTGCGCATCGGTCGGCGTGCGGTATAGCGGGGTCGCGGCCATCACCCGCACAGCCCTGGGAGAGGTCTTCACCGAACCGTTGTGGAGATACGGCGCATCATGGAAATCTCGTTGATTCGGGTGACGTTCTCCATGGAATTTTTTATCCCTATATTGACGAAGTTGTCCGGCGGGCTCTTGGCCTGATCCCTAAACGTGTCGGTCCGAGGGACCCAGAATCGCACGGACGGGAACGCCGTGTGCCACACCGTCGGTGCGATCCTCCCGCCTCGCTGTGCTCCGACTCCGGTGGCAACCGGTCCTTGATGATCGCCTCTCGGTGATGTTGTGGTCGGAGCAGCACGAGCTCGGTCCTGTTAAACAATCCCATGGATCGAAGTGCAGCATCTTGCGAAGCTGAATCTTGGCGGCCGTGGTCGGGTGGTCCGCAGGCCGCGGCACCACCGTCAGGAGCCCCTACCAGCGCACTGCAGTCTGCGCCGCGTTCATCCCGCCGGTCAGTAAACCCGCGATCACGACCAGAGTGCGATAGATGCGAATGTTCGTAGCCTTACCCTCACCCGGCACGGGCGCCCGGGCAATCGAGCGCCGCGATGCTCGGCACTCCTCTGACTCGCCCAGCCGCCGCGGAGGGCCGAGCATCTGCCCTTCCAGGACGAGTGACCCTCTGGTGCGCGGCTGCCGCCAGCATCTCAATTCGGGCAGATGCCCTGAGGAGGACCGCGCGGGCTTGAATCCCTGCCCCCGCCCTGCGGTATCGTGCGAAGCTCGCCCGCGCATCCGGCAAAGCCAATCAGACTACGACACCTGAACCGCCATTTCCCCCCATACTACATGCAGCAGTTGCCTGCCGATGCGCAAACCGCGTACCGTACCGGCGCGGAACAAACGAGCATGCCGAAAGAAGCCGACGTCAGCGCCGAGAAGTTTGCGACCCTGTTTGCCGAGAGTAGACAGGCTCTGCAGCGTTAAATCCGCCGCTTTGTCAGTTCCAGCGAAACCGCCAAGGAAATTGTGCAGGAGGCGTTTCTGCGCACTTACCGCCAAGCCGACTCCGTGCATACGCTGCGGGCCTTTCTTTTCTCGACAGCGCGCAATCTCGCGGCCAACGAATATCGACACCAGCGCACCGTCGAGCGCGTCGCGCTCGGGGATTCGACACTGTCGTGGGTCAAGACGCAGAGCGATTCGATTGAAACAGAACTGCTTCGCGACGAACGTAATCGGCTGATACAGGAAGCGATTGACCGACTGCCACTGCAATGCCGCGCGGCATTCACCCTGCGGGTTTTTCACCAGTGCAGCTATCGGGAAATCGCGGAGCGCCTGGGAATTTCGGTGAAAACCGTCGAGAAGCACATTGCACGCGGCATCCGAGACACGCACAGCTATCTGCATCGCCGCTATGAACCTGCGAGATCGGAACGTGAGTAACATCCATCGTCTGCCTCGCCCGCAGGATGTCGAACGCGAGGCAAGCCTTTGGCTCGCGCGCCTGAACGCTGATGATGTCTCCAGTGACGACCGCGCTCGCTTCGCCGCCTGGTTGCAGCAGCACCCGTCCCACGGCCGCGCATATTCGGCGTTGGGCGGCACTTGGCAGGAACTAGAGCGCTCCGGTCCCATCGTCCGCGCGGTCTATTTCGGTCAGGCCATGATTGCGGCGGGCGTTCCGCCGCAAGGTCGCTCTCGCGTGCGAATCGTTGCGTTGGTCGCCTGCGTTGCCCTTCTCGCGCTTGGATTCAGCTGGTATCGATATCGCCATCCCGATCAAACCGAGTTCCAGGCCGCAGTCGGTGAGCAGACCACGGTCTCGCTGCCCGACGGATCGAGTTTCACCTTGAACTCGAACAGTTTGGCGCACGTGGAGTACACGGGACGCCGGCGCATCGTCGTGCTCGAGCGTGGCGAAGCCTTCTTTCGGGTTGTGCACAATCCCAAGCGGCCGTTCTGGGTGCACGCCGGCAGTTCCTGGGTGCGCGACATCGGCACGGAATTCAACGTGGATATGCGCGGAGCCCGGGTCGTGGTCACGGTCCGGGAAGGGATCGTCAAAGTGCTGACGGCCTTGTCTTCGGCGAAACCTCCGGCGGACCCGGATTTGATCCACTCGGCCGCATCGATCACGGCCGGCGAACAGGTAAACATCATCGGTCGAGCCGAAATCCTGCACACCCTGCCGCCGCAGCAGCTCAGTCGACTGCTCGCCTGGCGAACGGGGAGCCTGTACTTCCAGGACCAACCCCTCGGTGAGGTCGCCGATGAACTGATGCGCTATACGCGCCTGAAGATTCAGTTCAGTGATCCGCAGTTGCGCCAGCTGCGCGTCGGCGGGACGTTTCGCACGAGTCCCGCGGGCGCTCAGGCGTTGCTGAGCATGTTGCACGATGGCTTCGGGATGCGCATCCGCCGCGTTGGCCATAACCGAGTAGAAGTGCTCGCGCGACCGAAATAAACGACACTGCGCACCGCCCCCGGCCGCGTAACTCCAGAAATGTCGTAAAAATACAACTGGGGGATCTGGCGCGCTCGATTGTCGTAACTGCAGAACGCGATCCGCACGAGATCGCGCCAGCAACAATCGAGGGGGCGGTTCATGAAGTCAGACAGAGGGGCTGTTCGTCTTGCGGTCGTACGGGCACTGGCCTGCGCATCAGGACTCGCGCTGGCGATTCCTACGTCCGCGCTGGCCACGCCGGCACAATTTGATATCGCAGCGCAACCGCTGCCCAAAGCACTCAAGACGTTTGCCGAGCAGGCGAAAATGCAGCTGCTGTACCGGTACGACGTCGTGAGCCGGGCGATGGCTCATCCGGTCCACGGACACCTCGAGGCCCGCACGGCGCTCAATGAACTCTTGCTTGGTACTGGATTAACTGCGGTGTACAGCGGGCGGCACACCGCAACCATTCGCACCTCTCTGGCGCTGCGCAAAGACCCACCGGGGAAAGACTCCGGGACATCGGTGAGACGCACTGGGGTCCGCGACCCCTCGGACCCACCGCCAGCGGGCGACTCTGCCGGTACGGCTACCGACAGCGCCCATACCGACGCCACGCTGGCCGAAGTCGTTGTTGTGGGACGCAAAGAGGCGATTCGCAAGGCGCTGCGGATCGAGAAGAACGCCCCGACCTTCGTCAACGTGCTGTCTGCAACCGATATCGGCTCCTTCCCGGCCTCCTCCGCCTCAAGTGCTCTGCAGTTGATTCCGGGCGTACTCGCCAATCGCCTGCAGTCAAACGACGACAGCACCCACCCTTCCGGCGAGGCGACCAATGTACTGATTCGTGGTCTTCCGGAAGTTCGTACCGAATTCAACGGTCGTGACACGTTTTCAGCGGATTCTGGGCGCGGATTGAATTTCAATGACATCTCACCGGAACTTTTGAGCCGCATCGAGGTGTACAAGAACCAGACCGCGGCGATGATCGAGGGTGGGATCGCCGGAACGGTCAATCTGGTCACCCGAGTACCCTTCGATCAATCCGGACCGCTGCTCGAGGGTTCTGTTCAGGGTGACTACACGACGCCCGACAACAAAGTCACCCCGGTCTGGTCTGTGCTGGCGAGCGACACCTGGAAAACGCGCTTCGGCCGTTTCGGCCTGCTCGCTGATTACGCCCGATCGCATGTTCAGACGCGCGTCGACAGCGTCATCATGGACAAGATCGACACCTACTGTTCAGCCGGATACGGGACCCCGAGCCTCGCAATTGTCAACCCCAATGGTTCCATCCCGTGCACCGCCAATCCGTTTGGCGGCACTGGCTGGGCGTTCGCTCCGGACGGTATTCGCTACTCGGAAGTCAAGTACAACCGTCACCGCACCGGTACGGCGCTCGCAGCCCAGTACGAGAACAACGCACGCACGGTGCTCGCGACACTACAGTACACCGATTCGGTGTACCACAACCCGTGGATCGAGAACGCCAGCCACGCGATCCTCGACGGCACGTACTTCGGTACCCCCGCGTTCGATCCGCGCTCAACGAGCATCCTCGCTGGCAGTTCTTCCTTGGTATTCGGTCCCAACGGCATGCTGCAGTCTGGTTTGATCACTCAGCCGCACGGCAGCTGGGCCGGTAGTTATTCCCCGAACATTCAGGACGCAATCAACACCGGCTCCGCGGTCCCCGGCGTGCCGTTCGTCAACGATTGCGGGCCGGGCTTCACCTGCTCGACGCTGCGCGATGGCATGTACTTTCAGAATGAGTCCCGTTACTTCGATCACAGCGAGGGCACGCGGGATATCTCCGCCCACCTGAAATGGCGGATGACGCACCGTCTGCACAGCGATTTCGATGCGCAATACATCAGCTCCTATGTCAATAACAACGACATCCTCGTCGCCACCGGTTCAATGGCCAATTACCAGTACAGCGTAAATTCTGCAGGCACGCCAGAGGTTCAATTCCTACCCGGCTCGAATGTCAATTATGCACCCGGCGGGCTGTCGAATCCGCACAATTACTGGATCCCGTTCATTCAGGGACACATGGAGAATGACGGCGGCGGAGAAAGCGCATACCGGGCCGATTTCAAGTACGACATCGATTCGGGTCACTGGCTCGATTCAGTGCAGGCCGGTTTTCGTTTCGCTAATCGTCACCAGACGGTACGCTACTCGACCTTCAACTGGACCCCAATTGCGGCGAACTGGTCCTGTAACGGGCCGGGTTTCAATGCGGACAACACGGCCCCCGCGCCCTACCCGTCGTGCAACGCCGGCCACCCAGAATTTCAAGGATACGGCGCCGGCATCTGGGGTACGACGAACTTCAACTCCTTCTACAACGGCAGCGTCTACCCGAACGGAAATCTCGTTTTCTTAAATAACGCCACCGTCACGAATTATCCGCGGATCGTCTCGGCATTGAGCGGCGCGACGACGAACTCCCCGATCAGCCCAGGCTACGTGCCCATCTGTGCGCGCCCAGGTGCAACCATAGATGGCTGCTTCCTGCCCTCAGAAGTGATGCACATCAATGAGCGCACGAAGGCCGCGTATGTCATGCTGAATTTCGGCGGCGACAGAACCTACCTGTTTGACCACCTGAACGTGGTGGGCAACGTGGGCGTACGCATCGTGCGAACTGAAGAGAACGGCGCGGGCAGCGTCGAGTTCCCTACCGCAAACAGTCTGCAGTTGCTCCCGCCCTGCGGCACGCCGCTCAGCGGCGGGGCGGTCGTCAATCCAAGTTGCTACCTAACCCCGGCTCTCCTTGCGTTCTCCAACGGCGGCGGCGCCGCCAATACGGACAGCAAGATCTACACGAACTGGTTGCCGAGTTTCAATATTCGTTTGGGACTCGATCGGGAGGATTTCATCCGCTTCGCATACTCGCGCGCCATGTCCAGGCCAGATATCGGCTATTTGCGCAACTTCGTGCAGATCAACTCACCCATCATTGATACCTCGCCTGATTCGCCCTACGTTATCTACAAGTCGCAGACCGCAGCGCACACAGCCGCAAACGTCACCGGCTACAATTTCGTGTTCACCGCGAACGCCGGAAACACGGAACTGCAACCGGAGACAGCCAACCAGTTCGATCTCTCGTATGAGCGGTATTTCGGACCTGCCAGTGCGCTGACGGCCGACTTCTTCTACAAGCAGCTGTATGACACGCTGAACTTCGCGAAGTTCACGCGCACCTTCACTAATAACGGCGCTACGGAGAGTACGGAGATCATGGGGCCGGTGAACCAGAGGAACGGCGGTATCCTCAAGGGCGTGGAAGTCGACTTCGAAACCTTCTTCCACTTCCTGCCGAGCTGGCTGAATGGTCTTGGGGTGCAGGCAAATTACACGTTCGTGAAGACCTCCGGGATCCACAATACCAATCTGATCCCAGCCACCTCCGGGGGCGGAGTCGGTGCCGTGGGTGCTGGCGTACCGGCGGTCACCGGCGTAGTCATCGACTCGCATCGTCTCGCCGGAGTCTCCAAAAACTCCTTCGATCTTACCGGACTTTACGAACGCGGCCCGGTGAGTGCCCGGCTGACTTACACGTGGCGCTCGCGCTACCTGACTGACAATCTCGACTGCTGTATCGGTCTGCCAGTGTTCCAGAAATCTGCCGGATTCCTGGACAGTTCCCTGAACTATGCGATCGGCAAGCATGTGGTCGTGTCTTTCGACGTCTCGAACATTCTCGACACCACTTTGGTGTATCAGCAGGAGATCTTCGGGGACTCACCAGCAACGCCCGGAGCGCGTCCGGTCTACATGGACTCCGCGTGGTCGCGCTCCGGGAGGCGTTATCAGCTCACATTGCGTGCCAAGTTTTGAGGTGACGGACCTGCATTCGCCTCGTGGGGCTGCAAATTCCACCCGGCCGTTCCGCATCGCCATTGTCGGTGGCGGAACAGCCGGGTGGATGTGTGCCGCCGCGCTGCGCAATGGCCTATCACACGTAGACTATGCGCTCACCCTGATCGAGTCCACGGACATCGGCACGGTTGGGGTTGGTGAGGCGACGCTCCCCTGTCTGAAGCAGTTCAACGATCAGCTCGGTCTCGAGGAGGCCGATCTGATGCGCGCCACGGGGGCGACCTTCAAGCTCGGCATCTACTTCTCGGACTGGGACCGTCCCGGTAAGGCCTACCTGCATCCGTTCGGGGTGTTCGGCGAGTCGTGGAACGGAATTGAATTCCAGCATCATTGGTACCGCGCGGCCGCCGCAGGGAGCGCGCTCCCGCTCGAGGAATACAGCTTCGCAGCTTCGCTCGCCGGGAGCAACCGCTTCGCGCTGCCCACAGCTGAGCCGCAGGCTATCCGGTCGACGTATTCTTATGCGTATCATCTCGACTCGACACGCTATTGCGCACTCCTACGGGAATGGGCGACGCGCCGCGGTGTTCATCGCATCGAAGACCGTGTCGTCCAGGTGAACCGCGATCCCGAGAGCGGGGATCTCGAGGCACTGACACTTCAGTCTGGGGTGCGGGTCGAAGCAGACTTGTTCGTCGATTGCTCCGGATTTCGCGCGCTGCTGCTCGCAGACACACTAGCCCGGAAAATGCATGAAAGGGCGTAAAAAAGGAGGGAGCAAGAGCCTCTGTTGTGATAGAAAAGGCTTTACCA
>JBMFWZ010000148.1:0-7281 GCA_049964755.1 Steroidobacteraceae bacterium
GTCACCAAATACGTTACCGAACTTACGGTCAATTGTACTTAGGCGGTCACTTTGCGTGATTCGTCGTTGCCCGGGTCTGACGATCAACCGATCGATGATGTTGGCACGATCCGCCGGGGCCACTCGGAGGCACCATTGAAAACGCCCTGCCGGGCGACGTTCGGTCGCCCGGCAGGGCCTGGTGGCGGCTGTCTACTGGCAGGTTCCGGTGCTGGAGGGGCAGGCCGGATAGGTCGGCTGCGTCGGGAACGCCGGTAGCCAGTGCGGACGCGGTGGCACGACCACCGGTGCTCGCTCGATCTCCTTCAGCAGCACGTGAACGGCCGTCTGCAACTGCGTGTCCTCGCCGTGGCGCGCCAGCAGTCCGGGGTTCACGTGAACGGGGATGGAAGGCACCACCCCGATGTTCTCCACCGTCCACTGCGAGTCGGTGCCGTACATGGCGATCTCAGAGACCACCTGCTGACCGCCATCGAGAAGCGTGAACTGGTTGTCGTAGCCGCGCACGCCACCCCAGGTACGCGATCCGATCGTCGGTCCCAGGTGATACTTCTGGAAGCGATAGGCGAAGATGTCTCCGTCGGAGGCCGAGCCGTGGTTGATGAGCGCAGCCAGGTGACCGATGTAGGCGTTCTCCGGGCTCTGGTAATGCGCCCCGTGCCGGTTTGTCCAGGCGGCAACCATCTTCTGCGTCAGCTGATTGAACAGGATGGTGTCGATGAATCCGCCGAGATTCCAGCGGTCGTCGATGATCATCCCCGGCTTGTTGATCTGACTGTAGTACTGGCGGACGAACTCGTGCAGCCCGGTCGCCTCCATGTCGTTGAGGTACACATAGCCAATCTTGCCGTCGGAGAGCTTGCTGACTTCCCGACGGTTGTGATTGATCCAGTGCAGCAGGTGCAGCTTGCCGCTGTTGACCACTGGCTTGACTAGGATGGTCCACGGCTTTCCATCCGGTTTGGAGGCGAGCGTCAGGCTCATCGTCTGGCCGAGTGTGCCCTGCAGCAGAGCGTAGGGATTCGTCGGGGCGCGAAGCGGCCTGCCGTTGATCGCGAGCACGTAATCGCCGCGCTTGACCCGCAGGCCGGGTTGCGCCAGGGGCGCGTAATAGCCCGGAACGGTGTTGTCGCCACGGAAGATGCGTTTGAGATAATACCGCCCCGCCTGAGCATTCAGGGCGAACTCGGCGCCGAGGTCGGCGGTCGGCTGCGGCGGGCTCCTCCAGCCCATGTCGCCGCCGAAGATGTACATGTGACTCTCACCGAGCGAGCCGATCATGTTCGCCATCACGTAGTTCAGATCTTCGCGATCCTGGACCAGCGGCAGCAGGGCGCGGTAGTGCCGACCGATGGCGGCCCACTGGGTTGCGATCAGCTTCGGGTCGGCGAAGTAGTCCCGGACGTTGCGCCAGGCCTCGCCGAATATCTCGGCCCATTCCGCGTGCGGATCGACCTGCATCTGCATATTCGCGGTATTGAGCGTCTTGGTCGGCGCCTGCTTGCTGAAGGTCGCGGGGCGTAGATCCCACTGGTTGCCGATCTGGTAGAGCAGGGTGGAACCGTCGGCCGACAGCGCAAAACCACCGCCGATGCCTTGCGCCAGGGTGAGGCCCTTGCGCTTGGCGAGGTTGAACGCGCGCAGCTCGGGCGCTTCGCCCGGGAGGGCTCCGCCGAGCACGGGCACCGGTTCGGTGGCGTAATAAACGGTGCCGTGGAATTCAGCCACCTGAATGATGTTGGCCGCCGGTACCGGTATTTGGACGGCGCGCTCGATCAGGCCGGCAAAATCGATCTTGACCCGGTGCGCGGCTTTCTGGGTCTTGACGCCGGCCTTCTTTTTGCCCTTGTGCTTGGCGGGCCGTTTCTTGTGCGGGCCATGCGCGGGGTGATGGCCGGCGGTCGGTTGCTGAGAGCGCGGCGCAAACGGCGAGGGCGTCTTGGCCTGCAAGGTCGTGACGTACAGGCCGTCCGGCACGACGCCGGAAGCGCTGAAGTCGTAGCTGGACAGGACCGGGTTCACCAGGCGCGCGGACACGAAGTACAGGTACTTGCCGTCGTGCGAGAACGCCGGACGGCTGTCGCTGAAGTTGCCGCGGCTGATCTGATGCAGTACGCCGCTCTTGACGTCGTAGATGAAAAGCGCGCGCAGATGATTGGGCAGGTGCTTGGAGAAGGCTACCCAACGGCTGTCGGGCGAGAAGGCCACGTCCGCGAACGCCCCAATAATCATCTGCCGATCGGTGCTCACCGCCTTGCGCGCGCCGGTCTTGACGTTCACCAGCCACAACTGTTGGCGTGAGGTGCTGTAGGCGACCCAGTGGCTGTTCGGACTCCACTGCAGAGGCCCCGAATAGCTCAGCGTGCCGTTGGGAGCGAGGACTCGCGCAACGCCGTGCCCGTCGGCGGCGCGGACCATGAGCTCGCTGTTCTGGCCGTCATCGCGGATATAGGCGATCCATCTGCCGTTCGGAGACCAGGCGGGATCTTTGTCATTGCTCGCCACGCGCGTGCTGAGGTCCGTGGTGTGACCGTACTTCACTGGCACCGTGAACAGCGCTCCGCGTGCGCTGAAAACGGCGAGCTTGCCGTCTGGCGCAACGTCGGCAGCCCGGATCATCTTGGCCGCCGAGAATTCATACGGGAGAGTATGTCGGCCGTTGAGCGGAACGGTGACGGGGACCTGCGCAAGTTTATGCGTTGCGAACGAATACACGTAGAGCCGGCCGCCGTCGGATACCGCGATGCCGCTGTTGCCCGCACTCGGCCAATCGACATCATAGGTCGGAAAATGGGTAATTTGGCGCAGCGCGTCGGTCTTCAGGTTCTTCGCCCAAAGGTTCAGCACGCCACCGGGGCCGCGATCCGAGGCAAAGTACAGAGTATGACCCACCCACATCGGGTAGGCGTCTTCGCCCTTCCAATGCGTCAGACGAGTACTGGCGCCGGTCTGCAGGTCGTAGGTGTAGATGTCGTCAGCCTGGCCGCCAAAATAGTGCTTGCGGTGGAAGGTGCGCAAGACACGTGCAAGCTTGTTGTATGCCACCGAGGTGCCAGCGGCATTGAAGGAGAGCGGTCCGGTCCAGGGCATCGGTAACGCGGTCGGCAGCCCGCCTGTGACCGGCACTTCGAAGGCGCGCTCGATCTGCGGATTGAAGCTCTCGCGCCGCGACAGGAAGACTACATCGTGGCTGTCGGGGGTCCAGCCGATGACCACGTTGTCGGGCAATGTGGTGACTCGGCCGTTCCTCGGCTGATTGACCGAGCGCCAGGTGAGCTGCCGGACCGGTCCGCCGTCGATCGAGACGACGTAGGCGTCGGTGTTGCCGCGGTACCAGCCCGTGAACGCCACCCAGCGGCCGTTCGGTGAGATCACCGGATGGGAGTCATAGCCGGAGTCGGCGGTGAGCCGCACAGCCTCCCCGCCCTGCACGGGCACTTTCCAGACCGCTCCGCCGGCTTCGAAAACCACGGTGTTGCCGTGCAGGCTGGGGTAGCGGATCAAAGCCTGTACCGGGCCGATGGCGACCTGGGCCTGGGCGGTCTGCGCAAGCGCAATCAGGGACAGCGCGGCGCTGAGCGCGCCGGCGAATCGCTTTAACGTCATGAAGCAATCCTCAATGTCAGATCGGGAGGGCGATCAGTCGCCCCTCGGTGGATCCTATCGATTAGAGTTGATCTAATAGTATGGATTTTGCGCGTCGCTTAGGTGAGTGGCAAGTGCGCACAGACGCTGCCACGGACGTCCGTTCAGACGTAATGTGGGAGTGCCACAAAACGGACCGTGTTGGCGATCGCCGCGACGTGCATCAGGAAGAATTCACGCCCGCCCGCCCCCCGGGGGCGGGCGGGCGTGATCAGCGGCCGGCGGGTCGATGAATGGGCTTGCCGGCTTGGCGGTTGCGGATCCAACGGTCGATCACGTGGTTCAGTTCTGTGAGCGGCATCGCGCCGTGCTCGAGGATCGCGGCATGGAAGTCCTTGATGTTGAATTTCGTGCCGAGCGTCTGTTCGGCCTTCTTGCGCAGATGCAGGATGTCCATCTGGCCGACCATGTAGGAGAGCGCCTGGCCCGGCCAGGCGATGTAGCGGTTGACTTCGGTGTTGATGTTCTGGGTGCTGAGTGCAGTGTTCTGCTCGAAGTAGCGCACCGCCCGCGCACGTGACCAGCCCTCGGAGTGAATGCCGGTGTCGACCACTAGGCGCACCGCGCGCCACATCTGCCAGTCGAGATAGCCGAATTTGGAGTACGGATTGTTGTACAGCCCCATTTGATCGCACAGCGACTCGGTGTACAGCGCCCACCCCTCGCCATAGGAGCTGTAGTAGTCGAAACGGCGGAACTCCGGCAGTCCTTTCAGTTCCATGGCGATCGGGATTTGCAGCTGGTGCCCCGGCCGGCCCTCGTGGCAGACCAGCACCTGGATGTCGTATTTCGGTCGGCTCTGCGGCTTGTATAGATTCACGGCGATGTAGCCTGCAACACTGCCATCACCGCTCGGCGGCACCGAATACGCAGGGTAGGTGTCCGGTGCGAGCGACGCCGGGATGGCGCGCACGCCGTAGGGAACGCGCGGCAGTATCCACACCGGGAAGTACTTCACTAGCAGCGGATTGACGCGCATGGCCGCAGCCCGGTAGGCCTCGAGCAGGTGGGCCGGATGCTTGTAATAGAAGCGCGGACTGGTGCGCAGGTAATGCACGAACTGCGGGTAGCTGCCCTTGAAGCCGATTTGGTCGAAGACGTGCTGCATCTGCGCGTGGATCTCAGCGACGCGCTTCAGGCCAATCTGGTGGATCTCGCGCGGCGTCAAATCAGTCGTGGTGTACTTGCGCACCATGTAGGCGTAGTACGCCTTGCCATTGGGCAGCGCTTCGGCGGCGATGCTCGTGCGGCACTGCGGCAGGTAGTCCTGATCAAAGTACCGCTGCAGCTTGCGATATGCCGGTGTGACGATCTGGGCGATCGCGGTGCGCGCCTCGGCGCGCAGTCGAGTCTGCTCGGCGGCCGCAATGACCGAGGGCATCTTGCGAAACGGCGCGTAGAAGGGGCTTGCCGTTGGATCGGTGACGATGTTGGCGGCGATCTGGTCCGGTACACCCTGCATCACCACCCGAGGTTCGGTCATTCCTGCTTTGACGCCTTGCTTCAGCAGCGTGATCGTCTGATCCATGTACGGCATGAACGTGCGCAGACGTTCGAGGTAATTTCGGTAGTCGGCGCCGGTGCGGAAGCGAAGGGTCTGCGTCAGGGTGCGCAGCGTCTGGATGCCCCACAGCTCGTTGATGGGCATCAGGTACGTCTTCAGGTCGTAGCCCTGGACCCGGATCTCGTAGCGGTGCTTGAACAGGTCGTAGCTGATGCGGTCCTCGGGATCGAGCTCGCTGCGCGGAATGGCTGCCAGGCGCGTGAGTGCCTGGAGATCTTCGTGGTGTTCCCGCGCGAGTGCTGCGAGGCTCATGTCGGCCCACTTGCCGTCGTACTGGTGGAAGCCATCGCCGGAGGCCTCCAGCGGATGCTCGCGCATCTCGCGCTGCCATTCGGTGCGAATCAGCCGGTGCAGAGCGACTGCGGCGGGAGGGGCGGTGTTGCCGGCAACGGCGGCGAACCCGATGCCGGTGCAGGACAGCAGAGCGCAGAATCCGATGGCTTTGAACGCGCGGAGCATGAATCCCCCTGACCCGGATTGATTTTTCCCCAGTGTACCGGCTTCCCGGCGCGCTGACACCCGCTCTCGGCGCGAGCCCGCCGGGGTGCATTGTCCGGTGGGGGGAAATCCGGTAGCGTCACCGCGCGTGATTTTTTTTTGCGTCGGGCGGGGGGCTACGCGCCGCACTCAGCGCTCTATTGACTGTGGAGGCCCGCGATTGCGCGGAGATCGTGCGCGAACATGACGAATGGGACCGTATTGGTCGGATGGCGACAGCGCTGGAACCGCAGTCTTCTGCTGTTTCTGGGGCGCCGCGTCCGCTCGTCGGTCGAGGTCGAGGATCTCGCCCAGGAGATCTACCTGCGGCTGCTACGGGCCCCAGACCTGCTGCAGGTGCGAAATCCCCAGGCCTATCTCATGCGCGTCGCTGGCCACGTGGTGGCCGAATGGCGGCGCGAATATCTGCCGACCGAGACACTCGGTGCCGATGAGGGCGATGCCGTCGTCGATGAGTGCCTGCCCGAGCTGACCCTGGATGCGAGGTTGTCCGAGCAGCGGTTGAACGAGCAGCTGGCGCGGATGTCCCCGATGATGCGGGCCGTGGTGCTGCTGCGCCTGCGCGATGAACATTCGTACAAGCAGATCGCGCAGGAGCTGGAACTGACGTTGCGCCAAGTGCGGCGCTACTTGGCGCGCGGCTACGAGCAGCTGCGTGCCGTGCTCGATGAGTGACCCGATGCGTTCAACGGACGACAGCCGGCGGTGGAGCGAGGAGGCGGCGCACTGGTGGGTGCTGCTGCACGGTGAGGGTGCGACGAGCGCCCAGCGTCGCGAGTTCCTCACCTGGGTGGCGCGCTCCCCGGAGCGGATCGAGGCGTACCTGGAAGTCGAGCGGCTGGTGGACACGCTGCGCGCCGGGACGGTCCGCTGGCCGGATACCCCGGTTGAGGCGCTGATCGAAGCGGCCCGGGCGTCGATTCAGCCCGTGGCCCTCGTGCAGCCGGCAGCCTCGCCGGTGCAGATCCACACCGAGGCGGTGGACGGCGCGCCGCGGCGGGTCCGAGCGCGATGGGTGGCGGTGGCCACCGCCGCGGCGGCTCTGGCCGCCGCACTCGGTGCTTGGCTGTGGATGCCGGGCGGGGCGCAGATTTACCGCACGCGAGCCGGTGAGCAGCGATCCATCCTGCTCGCTGACGGTTCGCGGGTTACGCTGAATTCCGCCTCGTCCGTCGAGGTGGATTTGCGCCGGCACCGTCGCGTGCTGCATCTGCTGCGCGGCGAGGCACTCTTTCAGGTCAGCCACGATCCGGCACGCCCGTTCGATGTGCACGCCGACGGCGGCGTGGTTCGCGCCATCGGCACCGAGTTCAACGTCGATCTGCGCCCGCACTATGCGGCGGTCACCGTGCTGCAGGGGCGGGTCGCGGTCATGAGCGACCAGCAGGCCCGCCTGCCGGTGCCCTCGGCTCCATTCGCGCCTCCGGCGGGCAGAGCCGCGCGGGTCAGGCCGCAGCTCGAGCGCTTTCCAGCGCCGGCGGGCGCGTTGATCCTCGGCGTGGCACAGCAGGTGCTCATCACCCCGCATGGCATGAGTGCACCGCGCCCGGTGAGTGACTTGACGGCGACGACGG
>JBMFWZ010000149.1:0-7235 GCA_049964755.1 Steroidobacteraceae bacterium
GGCGCGACGCCCTGATCGACTGCGTCGTTGTAGTTAGTCGTGGTGCAGCTTGCGAGTTGGGCGCTTCCCCCGCTGCCCGTCGAGCTTCCTCCGCCCGTCGTGGATCCCGAGGACCCGCTACCACCAGCGCCACCACAGGCGGCCAAGGAGACTGTCGCGAGCGCGGCGAGGAGGACACGCAAAAACCTGATCTTGCTGACGTTCATATCGGCATTCCTTGTGGAATCGACGGTGCTATTTTCGCGCGCATCGAAGAGGAGATCAACGAATCCGATAACAATGCGTACCGGGTAGGAATAGCGAGGAACTGTATAACACGATGAATTATATAGTGAAATTATGAGGATCAATTGCATGGGTGTTTTTGTCATTGCTTACAGGGTACGCATGGATTTAGACTGTACCCATGAAGCGTAAGCGCCCAAAACGTGGAGCAGATCACGCTCCGCCCTCAGAACTTGAGGAGGCGATCCACAAGGTGTTCGCGCAGTATGGCAAGGAGGGCGGGAGAACAAGAGCGCGGTCACTGACCCCGGAAGAACGCTCGGCTCTTGCAAAGCGTGCGGCCGATGCTCGCTGGCGGGCCGCCCGATCCGCCCGGGCGGTCGAATGGAAACGCTTTAAGGACGCGAAGTCGCCGAAGCCACGCAAGAACAGGAGAAAGTAGGATGATGCCCACGGCGCTCATCTGGTGCGCACTCGCCGCCAGCGTTCGCTACGACGTGCCGGCGGATGCGCTGCTCTCGGTCTATTCGGTCGAGCGGGGGGGCTCCGATACCTGGTCTCACGACGCGAACGGGACCTATGACGTGGGACCGCTGCAGTTCAATACCGCTTACCTCCGCGATCTCCGGCGATTTGGCATCACACCGCGTGCGGTGGAGGGCAAGACCTGCTATCCCTGGTTCCTCGCGGCCTGGCGGATCCATGATCAGCTCGTCGAGGACCGAGGGGGATTCTGGACACGGGTGGCGCGTTATCACAGCGCGACGCCGCGCTACGTTGCGGCATACCGTCAGCAGCTCCTCGAGTACGCCCCGCGCTGGCGCGCTTGGCTGATCGCCCATTACCCGACTGTAATTTCCGCGCCGGGCTTTCACTCCGCTGCCGCGCCGGCCCGTGACGTCTCGCGGGAGATGCCCTCTGGCGCTTCTCATGCCGAGAGCCCGCCCTTGGCCACCCCTCGCGGAACCACTGCGCCTGTGGGATTACAGGCGCTCAGGGGCGCGGGAGCGCCGATCAACAGAGTTTCCGCCGGTCGCGCTTCATTCAGCGCAGATGATTGGGGCGGGTGTCAAAGTGTGGCAAAATGCACGCAAGTGCATGATTATATGATAGCCGAGCGGCCTGCAAAGCCGTCTACGCCGGTTCGATTCCGACCCTAGCCTCCACGAATTTTTCCAGGAGCCGGAGTAGCTGCGTCTACTTGAGTCAGAGCTGAGACTCGTCGCGTTACGTCGGCGCAGATCGCATTCAGAGCCGCCCCTGGCCGGACACCTAGGTCGATTGCAGTCTTGCGGAACGCGGAAACAGCTTCCACCGCTTGGTCAATGGTTTCCCCGGCCTGTGTGACGTGCCAGTCCTGAGCGAGATCCAGCAGAATCCGTCGTGTAGGTGGCGAGAAGCTGTGCTGGAATGCGAGGGTATGGTCTCCGCGGCCACTGGTATCGGGCACGAGATCGAATGCCGGCGCAAGACGATAGCCGGCGGGCGTTCTCAACATCCAGAAGTTCTTCAGATGGTCATCGACATTTCCGATGGCGGCATTGAACACCATGTGGCGAAAGAGCGCGGCGACATCCTCTGCCGGGGACACGGAGTGTTTGCTCAACAAAAGGGCGATGTCCGTATAGCTTGTCACGTAGAGACCCGGACGCTCACGACACAACGTGCGCATGCTCACCATATGCAACCGCCCGCCGTGCGGCGTGACGTCGAAGCGCCGGACGAGCAGCACGCGCCTTCGACCCACCCTTTGCAGTTGCGAGTCCGGTACGGTCAGTCCAGAAAGCCTTGCGAGCCTGAGACAGGTCGCCTCGAGGCCGACGACGTCGTGGTGGCCGTCGCGAATGCGGCTCGGGAACTTGGCGATCCACTCGCCATGCGCATCATGGACAAGCGCTTTGGGCCGTGCTCCGCCGGCGCGACTGCTGCCCTCGAGCAGTTCGCGGAACATGGGATCTGCGGGAAGGACTCCGGTCTCAAACTGGGCGGCCGCAGTGAGCAGCGTAGTGAGCGATCGCGTGTCGAGGGTGCTCGAGAGTACGGGCGCCTGAGGCGTCCCCGTGAACAACAGCGCGCCAGTTCCTTCCGCGCGCAGTGCCAGCAGCATATCAGGCGGGGACGTGGAGCGGCCCTCCAAGGTGAGGGCCTTGGCAAGAAGACGTCGTCCCCAATCGTCCGGTAGCGCATCGTCGATCACAGCGAGCGGTGGGTAGAGCTGTTCGGCCCGAAATCGTTGTCCCAGGGGTCGCAGAGGTAGGGAAACCGGATCGAGAGGGAAGGCCGCAGGATCACGAACCCATTGGGCCGCGTACTCGAACTCCGACTCGAATCGACCGCCGCTTACAGGATCGGTCGTTGCGAGTTCTCCGGCGAGTGAGAGGCTGCCGTCCATGGTCCGCACCCAGACGTACAGACGTTTCATCCGCGACGCCTCGATGCCCGTTGGCGTGGCGTGGAAGTCTCCTCGCGACGTGCCAGCTCGATCAAGCTCTCGCGAGACTCGAGGAGTTTCTCCACGGTCTGCAGGTCGTCAAGCACCCACAGGGCATCGAGCCAGATACCCACCTGAACAGTGGGCTGTCCGCGCTCCATCGCCCGCACCGTCTGTTCGGATACGCCGAGACGCTCAGCGAAAATCGCCATGGTGTCGTTGCGCGCGAGACGTGCGCGACGCAGGCGTTCGCCGAGCGATCGAAGGGAGGCTCTTGTTTCTGGAATCTCTTTCATAGCAGTGATTACACTTGCTGAACTCGAATATTCGATAATATAGCATATTATAAGTTCCGCGCCCTTGCGCCCCGATTACGGGAGCGGTCGGTTACGGAGGAAAGCTCTCGGGCGACCTGATGCTACGATAGCGTCGGCGGCTGGGCCGGCGATGCCCTCTTCACGACGCATCGTCAGGCGCCACATTGATAGAGAGACGCCTAATGTCCAGGGTCAAGGTGGCCAGTTTCGGAATGTCCCTCGACGGCTTCAGCGCCGGTCCACGGCAGAGCCTCGAGGACCCGCTGGGCGTCGGCGGCACGTCGTTGATGGAGTGGTTCTTCCGGACCCGGACGTTCCAGCAGACGCATGGCGATGGCGGAGGCGAGACAGGCATCGATGACGACTTCGCGGCGCGAGGCTTTGCTAATGTCGGTGCGTGGATCATCGGGCGCAAGATGTTCGGCCCCGTCCGCGGGCCATGGCCTGATAACTCCTGGAAGGGCTGGTGGGGCGATGAGCCGCCGTTTCACGTGCCCGTGTTCGTACTTACGCACCACACACGCGAACCCGTCGTGATGCAGGGCGGCACGACATTCCACTTCGTCACCGATGGCATCCATGCCGCGTTAGACGCGGCGAAGCAGGCCGCTGGCAATCGCGATGTGCGCATCGGCGGCGGTGCGGACACTGTTCGGCAGTACTTGCAGGCGGGGCTGGTAAACGAGATGCACTTGGCGTTATCGCCCACTTTGCTCGGGCAGGGCGAAGCGTTGCTCGCAGGCATCGACCTGACGGCGTTCGGCTTCAAGTGCACCGAGCACGTGACCTCGCCTCACGCGATGCACGTCGTGCTGTCGAAATAGAACGTTTGCGGGCGATCCATCCATTCTGCCGAGCAGGCTTCGAGACCTGCCGGTGACAGCTCCAGCCCTTGGGGTGTCAAGGTGTGGCAAAAGGTACGCAAGCCATTGATTTCCTCTGACCCGAACGGCCTGCAAAGCCGTCTACGCCGGTTCGATTCCGACCCTATGAATCGCCCCGGATATTCCGGAGAGCTCCGGGTTTGGGTCAGGCCGCCATGGCCAGACCGGATCGCTGACGATAGTACTCCGCCTCGAAATCCGCGGGTGGCACGTGACCGATGGGCTCAATCAGCCGGCGATGGTTGAATCATTCGACGCATTCGAGCGTGGCATATTCCACCGCGTCCAGAGAGCGCCAGGGGCCACGAGCGTGGATCACCTCCGTCTTGAACAGACCAAAAATGGTTCCGGCCATAGCGTTGTCGTAGGAGTCTCCCGTGGTGCCCACAGACGCTTGCACGCCGGCGTCCTTGAGCCGCTCGCGGTACCGAATCGACAGGTATTGCACTCCACGGTCGCTGTGGTGAATCAACCCTATGATCGTGCCTGGTGTTCCCAGTCTGCCTGGCTCGACAGGATCTGCTGCCAACGGCGGGCGACAAACAGAAGGGAAAGGTCTTCTGCGCCGACATGCGCGATCGGGCGCAGTCCCTGGATGGGCTTATCCTCGTCGATTTTTCGATGAGCTCCGCAATCGCCGTCGCGGCGATGAACCACAGGCAGCCCAGGACCACGCTCGGAAGATTGCCCGAGCGTAGAAGCTCGTAAATCGAATTCCGCGAGATGCCACCGAGCAGCTTCCGCGCTTCTTTAGTTCGCCACCGATCACGGTTCATCCATTGCTGTTCAGGTGAGTGTGCTTGCAGCCCGGCAAGGCCCGTTGCCTCACGACTACCGCGTGCGTACGGGAGCGCCGAATGTAGATTGTCGGCGTGCGAATGCAAAAAGGGGGGGCGCCCAAAAATTCGGCCGAAACTCCCGGCGTGGCTGATCACTGACGCCCCGGGGGGGGCTCTTGGGCGCCCATCCATTTCGGGTCACCCTGGCGCACCAGCAGTTTATTGGCGGAATTTCGGCTTTGCCATACCGGCTCGCTGAAATAAATCACAGCCCCATTTCCGCTCTGGAATCCGAGGAGGCGGACCCTTAAAATGGCGCATGCCAACGCTCAGTGAGTTCTTCGGGATCCTGATTCGCATGTACTGGGATGACCATCCGCCGCCGCACTTCCACGCCATTTATGGTGAGCATGAGGCGCAGTACAACATCGCAACGCTGGATGTCATTCACGGGTCACTTCCCCGGCGTGCGCATGCCATGGTGGTCGAATGGGCGTCGCTTCACAGGGATGCGCTGATGAAGAACTGGGATCGGTGCCAGGTCCCTGCGCCGACCGTTCCCATTCAACCGTTGGAGTAATTGCAATGGCCAACTGGTCCATCGTTCGATTCAAGGTCCTGCCGGAATACAAGATCGAGGTTTCCTTTGCCGACGGCACGACCGGCATTGCGGACCTCCGTCCTCGACTCTCCCAAGGACCGCTCGGAGACGGCTTTGACCCACTGTGCGACGAGAAGATGTTCTCGCGAGTGTTTCTGCAGCACGGCGCACTGACCTGGCCCGGCGAGATCGATTTGGCCCCAGACGCAATGTATGAGCGCATCCGGTCATCCGGAAGATCGGTCCTCGCCGCTCGCGCACAGCGAGTCGCGTAGTCGCTGATCGGCCGCGCTCAGCGCCGTACCGGCTCCGAGAGCGCGATGGAAGCCATGTCGATTTCCGTATAGACGGCATCCAAGCTGGCGAGCCCTTTCCGCAAGAACGATTCTTTCTCGTAGGCGACGTCCAGGTTGCTGAGGGACCTTTGGCTGACGCGCACGAACGCGATGGCATCGGCGAGGTGGGCCATGATGGCGTGAAGGTCCGGCGCCTTCGGTCGGGCGGGAAGTCGTCGGACAGGAGAGGACACGTTGGACGGGCGGGAGCGATTTCCCCGAGTAGAATTGCCACGGCGAGTTGACGTACCTATGATCGGCCTCTGATCCAGACTGGTTGTAGTAGGCGCTCGCTCGTGTTGACGCACGGGCGGGCGTCGCCTTGAACAGCCTGAGGCGCGAAGGGCAGGGGTAGCAGGTCGGGGTATCCTGCGGGGAGGGCGGTCAATCAGCCTTTGTCGTGAAGTGCTTAGGTTGACCTTGGATTCCGACCCTGGCCCCCAAAAACAAAGTGTCAGGTGCGTTTCCCTTGCCCTCACGGCAAGAAGTCCCGATAGCCTACTAAGATGTGCTGATTGGCGTCGGATTGAAGGGGTCAAGGCATGATCGCGGCGCACTCGTGTGACGCCGGCCGGCCGAGGGAGTTTCGGAGCAGGCCCGTCATGGCGGGCGCGGCATGGGCCGCAGGCAGAAAATTGTGCACGAGACCGCCGTGCCCATGACTGTTCTGCGCAAGATCGGGCGACCCGGCATTCTAAGTGGTTAGCACGTGATCACCCAGGAATTGCGGGGGCGGGCATGCGAAGGATGGGCGACGTGAGCGGCCTGACGAAGCGGAGACTCAGCCCCTTCGCACCCAAGAAGCGCGCGTCTGCAATCGCTGTTTCCGGCGCCTACGATCTCTCGGCTACGCCAAATCGTGAAACTCGGATCCGATAATGATATCGTGATATCATTTATGAAGGTGCCGAATGGCTCAGATCATAGTGCGTCAATTGGACGATGACGTTAAGGCACGCCTGCAGCGCCGAGCGGACCGGCATGGACGGAGCATGGAAGCGGAGGTTCGTGACATCCTGCGTGCTGCGGCCAAGAATGTTGATGGGGATCGAAATCCGCGTCTTTCTGGCGATCGATGCGTTTTCGCGATTTTCTGGCACGCTGATTGCTTGTTCTGCAGGTCTCTTTCTTCAGCTCGCCAAACAACTCCTTGATTCCACTGCGGCTGCGTCTGGCCGCGGTCGTGCGTCCGTAGGCGCCGGTGTCACCGCCGGTCCCTGGCGACGCCTCGGAAAAGCGCCTCTCACCCCCAGAATCACGCGGTTCCTCGTCCCCGCCAACAAAGAATGATGGTCGTCCGTCCGGCGGGTTGGGATCGCGTATCGCGGGTCGGTTCCGCGGCCATGGTCTTGAGTCCGACCTTCCCGAGGTCCGCGGGCAGAGGCCCAACCCGGCAGAATTCCACGATTGATCATCCTGGATACCAACGTGCTCTCGGCGCTCATGCGAACCGAACCCGAGGAACAGGTCGTAGGCTGGCTTGACCGACAGCCGGCGGAGTCGGTGTGGACAACCAGTATCGCCGTATTTGAGGCGCGTCTCGGCATCGCGTTGCTGCCGCACGGTGGACACAGGAAAACCATGGAGCAATCGTTCGCGCGAGTGCTGCACGAAGACCTGGAGAATCGCATACTGGACTTCGATACCTCGGCGGCAGACGAAG
>JBMFWZ010000150.1:0-7178 GCA_049964755.1 Steroidobacteraceae bacterium
ACTTAAGCATAAGGACCCATTTCTAATGAGCACAGTTGAGCAGCAGGTCAAAGCCATTGTGGCCGAGCAGCTGGGGGTCAAGCAGGAGCAGGTGACCAACGACGCCTCTTTCGTCGATGACCTCGGTGCGGACTCGCTCGATACGGTCGAGCTCGTCATGGCGCTCGAGGAAGAGTTCGAGATCGAGATTCCCGACGAAGATGCCGAGAAGATCACCACCGTGCAGCAGGCGATCGATTACATCAACGAGCGACGCAGCAAGGCCTGAGACGGCCACGCCGGATCGCGGCCCGCCCCCGACGGCGGGCGCTCCGGCGTTGTAGTGCGTTGAGTTCAGCAAAGACGGGTCACCAGACGGGTAGAGTGTGAGTAAACGTCGAGTCGTGGTCACGGGACTGGGCATCATCTCGCCGGTGGGCAGCACCGTGGAGAAGGCCTGGAAGGCGATCCTGGCCGGTCAGAGCGGCATCGGGCCGGTACAGCGTTTCGATGTGTCGGCCTTCCCGGTACGTTTCGCCGGGGAGGTGCGCGACCTCGATTTGGAGCACTACTTCGATCCGAAGGAAGTGCGGCGCATGGATGATTTCATGCACTACGGCGTGGCCGCCGGGGCGCAGGCGGTCGAGGATGCCGGGATTGATTTCAGCACGCTCGACGTGACGCGCTGTGGGGCGGTGTGTGGGGCCGGCATCGGCGGCCTCGGCACGATCGAGCGGGAGTTCGCCGAATACGTCAAGACCGGCAACCCACGCAAGATCTCCCCGTTCTTCGTGCCCGCCAGCATCATCAACATGATCTCCGGGCACCTGTCGATCCGCTTCGGACTGAGAGGCCCGAACCTCGGGGTGGTCACGGCCTGTACCACCTCGACGCATGCGATCGGTCTGGCGATGCGTACGCTGCAGTACGGGGATGCCGACTTGCTGATCGCCGGCGGTGGGGAGATGGCGACGACGGTGTGCGGACTGGCGAGCTTCGCGCAGGCCAAGGCGCTCTCGCGGCGCAACGACGAGCCGCAACGTGCCAGCCGTCCGTGGGACCGTGATCGCGACGGATTCGTGCTCGGCGACGGCGGCGGCGCGGTGATCCTCGAGGAGCTCGAGCATGCGCGCGCACGTGGCGCGAAGATCTACGCCGAGCTCGTCGGGTTTGGCATGAGCGGGGATGCCTACCACATCACACTGCCCCCGGAGGACGGCGAGGGCGCACGGCTCGCCATGGTGAACGCGCTGCGGGATGCGGCGATCAACGCCGAGGATGTGCAGTATGTCAATGCGCACGCCACCTCGACCTTGGCCGGGGACAAGGCCGAGACGCTCGCGATCAAACGCGCCTTCGGTGAGCATGCGCGGCGTCTGGCGGTGAGCTCCACGAAGTCGATGACCGGCCATCTGTTGGGTGCCGCGGGCGTGATCGAGGCGATCTTCTCGATCCTCGCGCTGCGCGATCAGGTGGCACCGCCGACCATCAATTACGAGACGCCCGATCCGGACTGCGATCTGGATTACGTGCCCAACACGGCCCGGCAGATGCCGATCGACTACGCGCTGTCGAACTCCTTCGGGTTCGGCGGCACGAACGGATCGGTGATCTTCAAGCGCTTCACCGGCTGATCTGCCCCGGCGCTCCAGTGCCGGTACGCGACCTCGATCTGCAGCCGCGGGTGCTCAGAGCACTCCCGGCGCACGATCCGCGCCACTACCCTCTGCTGCTCGAGAGCATTGCCCCCGGGCCGCTCGGACGGCACAGCGTGCTGCTCGCCCACCCGCAGGGGGCGCTGTGGCTCGATGAGCACGGGCGGCTTAAGGCCGAGGGGCGCGTGCCTGCGGGCGTGCTCGCCGGGGCGCAGTTTCTCGAGGCGCTGGAGCGCTGGTGGCAGACCGAGAGCACCGGGACGCCCCCGACGGCCGCGCCCTTTTGCGGCGAGTGGGCGGGCGGCTGGGCCGTCTACTTGGGCTATGAACTGGCCGCGCAGATCGAGCCGCGGCTGACGTTGCCCCCGTCCACGTTTCCAGTCGGCGCCTTCGCACTGCGCTGCCCCTGTGCGCTGGTCTACGACCACGAGACGGGCCGCCTGCGGGCACTGGCCGAGCCCGGTGCCGAGGCGCACCTGGAGCGACTCGTGGCCGATGCCGAGCGCGCCGCGGCGCGCCTGCAAGAGACGGCAGGGCCCGAGCGCGCAATCGAGCCGGTCGAGGCGATCGAAGAGGAGCCCGCGCAGTGGTTTCTCGAGCGCGTACGGCGCGTACAGCGCGACATCGGCGCCGGGGAGATCTATCAAGCGAACCTCTCGCGCCGCTGGCGTGCGCGGCTGCGCCCCGGGGCGAGTCTGGCGGACCTCTACGAGCGGTTGCGCGCGGCGAACCCCGCGCCGTTCGCGGCCTGGGCGCAGTGGGGCGATGCGGGGATTCTCAGCTCCTCGCCGGAGCGACTGGTGCGCCTCGTCAACGGCCGCATCGAGACGCGGCCGATTGCCGGCACGGGCGTGCGCAGCGGGGAGTCGGCTGCACACGCGCACGAGATCCAGGCGCTGCGCTCGCACCCGAAGGAGCGTGCCGAGCACGTGATGCTGGTCGACCTCGAGCGCAACGATCTCGGCCGCGTGTGTCGCGCCGGATCGGTGCGCGTGGAGGAGTTCATGGCCGTCGAGTCCTATCGACACGTGCATCATCTGGTCTCGAGCGTCACCGGCACGCTCGCACCGGGACGCACGCCCATCGATGTGCTGCGTGCGGTGTTTCCCGGCGGCACCATCACGGGCTGTCCGAAGATCCGCTGCATGCAGATCATCGCCGAGCTCGAGGGTGAGGGCCGCGGGCCGTTCACCGGCGCGCTCGGCTGGCTCGGTCGCGACGGGGATGCCGATTTCAACATCCTGATCCGCACCCTGTGGAGCAACGGTGCGCAGCTCGAGCTGCGTGCCGGGGCCGGTATCGTGGCGGACTCTGATCCCGAGCGTGAACTGGCCGAGACCCGTGCCAAGGCCCGCGGCGTGCTCGCCGCGCTCAGCGCCGCGGCGGGCTCGCCATGAACGCCCCGACGGTGTGGGTGGACGGACGTGCGAGCGAGACCGTCGCTGCGCTCGATCGGGGTCTGCATTATGGCGAGGGGGTGTTCGAGACGATCGCCTGTCTTAACGGCCGCGCGCGTTTCCTCGCGCTGCATCTGCAGCGCCTCGCGCTCGGTTGTCGGCGGCTCGCGGTGCCCCTGCCGCCCGGATTACGTGCCGAGCTCGAACGATCCGCGGCCGAGGGATCGCGCTCGATCGTCAAGGTGCTGCTGACACGCGGTGCCGGCAGCGCGCGTGGCTACCGGCGCGGCGCGGAGCGCGGCACTTGTGTCATCATCCGCTATCCGTGGCCCGAGGAGGCCGAGCCGCGCGCCGGTGCGCGGGTGCGGATCGCCTCGGTGCGGCTCGGCGAGAATCCGGCACTCGCGGGCCTGAAGCACTGCAACCGTCTGGAGCAGATCCTGGCGGCGAACGAGGCCGACGGTGCCGAGGCCGACGAGGCACTGATGCTCAGCTCTGCGGGACAGCTCATTGGCGGCACCATGACCAACGTATTTCTCATCGATGGCGCATCCGGCCGCTGGCGCGTGCGCACGCCGGAGATTCGCACCTGCGGCGTGGCGGGCGTGATGCGCCAGGTGGTGATGCGCGAAGCGGCGCGGGCGGGGCTGGCGGTCGAGGCGTGCGCGCTCGGGCTGGAGGATCTGCAGGGCGCGAGCGAGGTCATGCTCACCAACGCGCGCGTCGGGCTCTGGCCGGTGAGCGCACTGCCGGGGCGCGCACTGGAGCGCGGCCCGGTCACCGAACGGTTGCAGCGGCTGCTGCAGCCGCTGCTCGAGGCGCCGGCGGATGAGTGAGGCCGGCGCAAAGCGGCGCGCTGCGCGGATCGTGGCCATCGTGCTCGGGCTGGCGGTGCTCGGGGCCGGCGGCGGGGTGCTCTGGCTGCGGCACTATTACGGCGAGCCCGGTCCGGCGGCGCACACGGTGCGGGTGCGCGTGCAGGCTGGCGATACGCTGCACCTGGTATTCGCGCGGCTCGCCCGCCTCGGTGCGCTCACTCACCCGCGCGCCCTCGAGCTGTATTTGCGCCTCACGGGGCGTGCGCCGCGCATGGAGATCGGCGTCTACGACATTCCGGCCTACTCGAGTCCGGCGCAGATCGTGCGCATGTTCCAGGAGGGGCGGGTGGTGCTCGATAAGCTCACCATCGTCGAGGGCGCGACGTTCGCGCAGTTCCGTGCCGAGCTTGATGCCGACCGCGACATCGTGCCGACGCTGCGCGGCGCGAGCGATGCGGCCGTCATGGCCGCGCTCGGGCATCCCACGGAGCAGCCCGAGGGCCGCTTTTTTCCCGACACCTACAGCTTCTCCCCCGGCACGACCGACCTGACCGTGCTGCGCATGGCCTACGACAAGATGGCTGCCGAGCTCGCCCGGGTGTGGCAGAGGCGCCGCCGCGGCCTGCCGCTGCACGATGCCTACCAGGCGCTGATCCTCGCCTCGATGATCGAGAAGGAGACCGGCGTGGCCGATGAGCGCGCGCGCATCGCCTCGGTGTTCGTCAATCGCTTGCGCCGGGGCATGCGCCTGCAGTCCGATCCGACCGTCATCTATGCCCTCGGTTCGCGCTATCACGGTGCGCTGCACGCGGCGGATCTGGCGGTGCGCTCGCCCTACAACACCTATCTGCACGCCGGGCTGCCGCCGACGCCGATTTGTCTGCCGGGCCTCGCCTCGCTGCACGCCGCGGTGCATCCGGATCACAGTCGCGATCTGTACTTCGTTGCCACCGGCAAGGGCGGTCACCAGTTCTCGCGCACGCTCGCCGAGCACGACGTGCAGTTGCGCAAGTACATCCATCAGCTCTACCTCGATCGGCAGGCTGCACGTCCGCCTGCGCAACCGAAGCGATGAGCCGCGGCGTGTTCATCACTCTGGAGGGGATCGAGGGAGCGGGCAAATCGACCGTCGTGCAGTGGCTCGGTGAGTGGCTGCGCGAGTCGGGCCGCACGGTGCGAGTGACGCGCGAGCCGGGCGGCACCGAGCTCGCCGAGCAAGTGCGGCGGCTCGTGCTCGAGCACGGTCGCGAGCATCTCTCGGCCGAAGCGGAGACGCTGTTGATGTTCGCTGCGCGCGCGATTCATCTGGACAACCTGATTCGCCCGGCGCTCGCGGCCGGGGAATGGGTGGTGAGCGACCGATTCACGGACGCCACGCGTGCCTATCAGGGCGCCGGACGCGGCGTCGATGGGGCCTGGATCGAGACGATCGCCGCGCGCGTGCACGCCGGGCTCGTGCCGGATTGCACGCTGCTGCTCGATTTGCCGGTGGCCGTGGGCCTGGCGCGCGCGCGCGCGGCGCGGGCAGGCCGATCGCATCGAGGCTGAGACCGAGGTGTTCTTCGAGCGGGTGCGTGCCGGGTATCTGGCGCTCGCGCAGCGCGAGCCCGAGCGCATCCAGCGGATTGACGCCACGGGGACCGTGCCGGCAGTGCAGGCCCAGGTGCGCGCCGCGCTGGCGCGCTGGCTCCCCGAGGGCGGCCGCCCATGATGCCGCCGTGGCTCGAACCGCAGAGGCAGCAGCTGCGTGCGGCCTTCACTGCCGGACGGATGCCGCACGCGCTGCTGATTCACGAGTCCCCGGGCGCCGGCGGGGCGCTGCTCGCGTATTGGGCGGCGCAACTCGTGCTGTGCCGCACACCGGCGAGCGCACCGTGCGGTCAGTGCACGGCCTGTCGCCACGTGCAGGATCGGCAGCATCCAGACCTCATCAGCGTCGTGCCGCTCGGGGACTCGGCGCAGATCCGCATCGAGCAGGTGCGCGAACTCACCGCCGATCTGGCGCTCACCTCGCACCAGGGGGGCTACAAGGTCGGGGTGCTCTCGCCGGCCGACAGCATGAACCGCTTTGCCGCCAATGCGCTGCTGAAGACGCTCGAGGAGCCCTCGCCGAGGACGCTGCTGGTGCTGGTGGTGAGCGTGCCGTTGCGCCTACCGATCACGATCGCGAGCCGCTGTCAGCGGCTGCGGGTGCCGACGCCCTCGCGCGACGTGGCGGTGCAGTGGCTCGTGGCTGAACGCGGCGCGGCCGAATGGGCGCGGGTGCTCGAGGTGCTCGGCGATGCGCCCCTCGAGGCCGCGACGGTCGATCCGGCCGCGGTGATCGCCGTGGCGGCCGAGACGCACCGCGAACTCGAGCAGATCGCCGGCGGACACGGCGATGCCGGTGAGAGTGCCGAGCGCTGGGCGCGCGGGGAGTTGGCGCTGCGGCTGGCGTGTTTTGAGACATGGCTCACGAATCGGATCCGTACCGGGCTCACCGGTGGCGCTGCGCCGACGGAAATGCGCGCCAGCGCGCACCGGCCGGCACGCCCGCTCACTATAAAGGGGGCGTTTGAACTCCTGGACGCGGTGCGGGAGCTCAGGTCATCATTGGACGTGCCGATCAATAAGGGTGTGGCGCTCGAGGCTGTGTTGCGCAGTCTCACGCCGCACCGGGCCGCCTGAGCGCTGCGCCGGGTGGTATCCAGAGCGAAGCTGAGGTTCCGAAGGTGAAAGCCGGTGGCAACAAGCCCAGTCTGCTGACGCTGACCATCAAGGACAAGAGTGCCCTGTACCTGGCTTACATGCCGTTCGTGAAGAACGGCGGGCTGTTCATTCCGACCAACAGCAACTACCGCCTCGGGGACGAGGTATTCATGCTGCTCAATCTCATGGGCGAGGATGAGAAGCTGCCGGTGGCCGGACGGGTGATCTGGGTGACGCCCAAAGGCGCGCAGGGTAAGCGCACGGCGGGCATCGGCGTGCAGTTCAGCGAGCAGGATCACGGCCAGACGCAGAAGAAGATCGAAACCTACCTGGCCGGGGCGCTGCAGGGCGATAAGCCCACGCACACGATGTGACATCGGGCCGATTCGGGCCGGTTCGCTCTCCGTCGATACCGCTGGCCTTTTCTCGAACTGCCAATCATTTGCGCTTTGTGGAAGGCCTCGGCAGGCCACCGAGCCGCCCGGATCGAGGGACTGGGTTGCCAGCGGCGACTTAAGGGGATTTGCACCACGGGTCGGGTGAGCGGCGAGGCGATCAAGCGGGCGCCTCGTTCGGCATCCAACCCGAGAGTCTATGTCGGTTACACTCTGGATATAACGCCGTCTAAGTCGCGTCATCCG
>JBMFWZ010000151.1:0-7164 GCA_049964755.1 Steroidobacteraceae bacterium
AGCGCCGAAGAAGTAGGCCCCGCAGCGAAAGACTCAAGGTGCAGCTTTGACTGAGCCAGTCAGCATCTGTGCGCCGCCGCGCACACCGAAGCTTCCGCATCACCGATATCGCTTCACGGCCGCTGGGTGGGTTGCCGTGGCGTGTGGGGCCTTTTGGCTCGTGCTTGGCACCGCGCTCTGGCTGTGGCTGGTGCTGCGGTGAGGACCGCCGACATCGTGCGGGAGCGTAAGCTGGCCGAGCTCCTCGAGCGCCGGATCGATGCGGCCTTCCGGGGCATCGTGACGGCCACGACTCGAGCTGATCGCATCGCGGCGATGGAGAGCCTGCGGGGACTGGTCAAGCAGCGGTCTGCCGAGCAGATCGAGCGGATGGAGGGCGCTAAGGGGCTCGTACGGGCCTCGAAAGGGGGCGGTCGTCGATGAGCGGTTGGATCAAGTTCGAGAAAGACCTTTTGACGGACCCCAGAGTGGTGCGGATCGCCCGGGCGCTCGGGCGCCGATGGGTGCTCTTTGATAGCCAAAATTCCTGTAACGCAGCAGCGTTACAGACATACGAACAGTGTAACGCTCGAGCGTTACCAGCTGTAACGCTGGTGTGTGGCGCACTTGTACGCATCTGGTCATTGGCCGATACGCACATCAAAACGGGCGACATTTTGCCCCTCGGCACCGACGAGCTGGATGAGATCGTCGGGCTCCCAGGGTTCTGCGAAATGCTGCCAGCGGAGTGGCTCGTGCCTCTTGATGGAAGCGTAAAACTTCCAGGATTTCATGAACATAACGGCACAGCGGCGAAGAAGAAAGCTGTAACGCAGGAGCGTGTCAGACGATATCGAGCGCGTAACGCAGGAGCGTTACAGCGTGTAACGCCGACTGCGTTACCAGACCAAGACCAAGACCAAGACCAAAGTAAGAGTGCGCGCGCTGCGCGCAACCCCCCACCCGATGGCCTCGATCCCGAAGCCTGGGAGCGCTGGCTCGAGTACCGCAAGCAGATCCGCAAGCCCTTGAAGCCGGCATCGATCCCGGCCGCCCAGAAATCTCTGGCCGCATTCGGCTCGGACCAGGCCGCCGTGGTCGAGCAGTCGATCGCCAACGGCTGGCAGGGGCTGTTTGCCCCGAAGGCCGCCAACACGACCCAGCGCCCGAAGGAGGCCCCCAGTGCGACCTCGCACCTCCCGCTCGTCAGGCTGTGACTGGCCCGCGCTCGCCGAGCTGCGCCGGCGCGGCCAGCGACCCGCCGATGGCGTCTGGGTCTGCGACGACTTCCACCAGCGCAGGCACCTGGTCGAGAGCGGCGTGTTTTGCGCGGCGCCACCGTTCCCGGACGACGAGCCCGCAGTCACCGGCCTCGAGGTGTACGTGATCGCGACCAAGACCGAGCGCATCGCCGAATCCATGGCGCGGCTCTGGGTAGCCAGCCCGAAGCTGCTAGCGATCTACTACCGCAACGCGCCGCGGGAGGTGTTGCCGTGAATCCTGAGCAGCAGACCTTCCGCATCGCGAAAGACGACCACGACTGGTTCCTCGAACTCGGCCGCAAAGAGGGCGAGACGCGAATCATGGGCTCGACGCACCAGAGCGCAAGGGCGCTCGTCGAGCAGTTCCGCAGGCCGCTCAAGGACGGCCTGACACTCCCCTGGCCGAGTGCGAGCGAGTACGTGCGCTTCATGCCAGGAAAAGTGACAGTCTGGTCCGGACCCTCCTTCAGCGGCAAAACAACATTCCTGCGCCAGCTGATGCTGCACGCCATCGCGGGCGGTCACAACGTGTTGTTTGTCTCGCTCGAAGAGCAACCGGAGGAGGTCTGGCGCGAGTTTATCTGCATGGCCACCGGCACGCGCAACCCGGCAAAACAACTGCGCGAGGACTGCCTCGACCTGTGGGACGGCCGGCTGTATGTTTTCGACTCGACGGAGATGATCGACCCAACGGCCCTGATGGGCGTCATCCGCTTCGCTGTCGAGCGGCGCAACATCACGCACGTCGTGATCGACTCGCTGATGCGCCTGAACCTTCGCATCGACGACTACGACGGGCAACGCGAGATGGGCAACATGTTGGGCCGTCTCGCTCGCATGGCCGACGTGCACATCCACCTGGTCGCGCACCCGCGCAAAACGGCCAACTCCCGCGCCGCGATGGACATGTACGACATCCGTGGCGCTCAGGACATCGTCGCGCAGGCGGACCTCGTCGTGACCCTGCAACGCGAGTTCGACGAGACGAAAACTTCCGAACGCGACTCAGTGCTCACGGTCTGGAAGCAGCGCGGGGACGTGAACTGGATCGGCCAGTTTCCCCTGATCTACCACCGGGACTCGCGCCAACTGCTGGCGCACCGCGGGGACGATCCGCAGGTGTTCATCCCCACCGCGCAGGGTGTTTCACATGGAACCTACTGGCCGGCAGATCAGGGGGGCGCGTGAATTGTCAGCCCCACCCAACGTGCTCACACGACCCGGAGAGCGCCCCTTGGTGAAAATTCACAACTCCCCGTCACCTGCGCCGATGGGCCCCGCCAAATCCTCCCCCCGCGAGGGCTCGCTCGTGAACCCCGTGGCGCAGGAGTTCTGGTTCGCGCAGCGCATCGCGCACTTGGCGCGCCGTGCTCCGCGGGAGGCCGTTGCGCTGGTCTGGGCGGCCGACACCACGGCTGCCGAGCGCATCGAGCGGTTGCGCCGAATGATTCTCGACTGGGGCGTCGCGAGTCAGCCGATGGGGCGCCACAACGGCGAGGTCGTGACGGTGCGCCAGCACTTCGAGCGCGTGTACGGCCAACCTCTCGAAGCAACATCCAACATCCAACACGTGGCAGCGAGGGCGGGGCGGTGATGAACGCGGTCGGTGGCTCGCTGAACCGGTCCGAGGCGCGGCGGGGTCGTGGGGGGCGGATTTTGCCGATATGCGCCCCTCGGTCGGCCCTAGATTCGCTGCGTGGCTGCGCGTATTGGCACCTACTCCGATATCTCGCCGAGGCGGTAGGGATGCCTAGGGTACGCATCAATCGCCGCTCTGGGGCGATTATACGCGGTTCTAGGGCCATTCCTGAGGGGCCAAAACTGGTGCTTGGCGCGGGGCAGGCTGCGGCTAGCGCCGTCGCGAGGCACGGAGAGAAGTTACGGAGGGTGGCGGCATGAGCACCGGGAGCCACGTCCGTACCGCAGCGGCGCGTGCGGCCCGCATTGATGCATTCATTGCCAACGATGGCGTGCGCCCGCGCCAGCGAAAACTGCGCTTTTCCTGGGTTTGCCCGGTCTGCGACCTCACGCGCTACCTCGAGCCGCAGGATGCACGGATGTGTCGCATCTGCGCATGCGAGTTTCGCGCCGTCATGCAAAGCCGCGCCGTGCGCGCGGTGTTAGGTCAGCCACTCGAGGAGGACAAATCGTGATCAAACTCGAAACCGTTTGCGAGGTCGCCAAGACGTTCACCGCCAAGGCGGACACCGACGAAAGTGGTGCACCGACGACCACGGCGAAACTCAAAGTCCGCGATCTGCGGATCGATCGCGACACCATCGACGAACTGCTCGGTGAGCCTATCGGCTGGTGTCAGAGCGCACTGTTCGACGAAGCGGGCGCGCCGCGCCGTCGGTATGGCATCATGGTATTTGGCCGCGCGATGCGCGTCTCCGGCACGATTAGCGGTCCGCAGGGGCAACCGACGCTCTCACTGCTACAGGCGGAACTCTCCGACGTGCGCTTGACGCTGATCCCGCTCGGGGCGCTCGTCGAGGGCACGCTGACCTGGGCGGCGCGAGGGGATGAGGTCGAGGACTGCGCCGATCTTCTCGGGAAGCTCTGTGCGGCGCTGTGGGAGATCACTGACGGCGGTCAGGCCGACATGTTCGACCCGACGAGCCGAGCCGGTGCGGCTGCGAATTCTGAGACCGCCCGCATCATTTCGCAGATCGGTCGCACGCCACCTGGCGCTGAGCGCTGAGGGTAAAGCGCAGATGTCACCTCGCTTCACACTGGCGCAGCTTTTTGAGCTCGGGCCCGAGTATCGCTCTCAGGTCTCCGCGCAGCTGCGCGCGGATCAAGCCGCGCCGAAGCGCCGCAAGTTTGGCAACACCCCGACGCAGCGCATGGGTCAAAAGTTCGACAGCAAGCTCGAGGCGCGCTGCTTCGAGTGGCTGACGCAGCGCAAGTTGGTTGGCGAGGTCGCGTGGTTCGTGCGCCAAGTTAGGTTCGATCTTCCCGGTGGCGTGATCGCGCGGATCGACTTCGTGGCGGTCCTGACTTCAGGCGTCGGCCGCGCCGCGGTAGAGGTCATCGATGCGAAGGGGCGACTCACCCAGGATGCGGCGAACAAGTACAAACAGGTCCGTGAGCTTTACGGCGTGGCGGTGAAGTTATGGCCGGAGAGATCGTGAGCGCTCATCCTGAGGACCGTCCCGTGTTTCTCATCGCCGCCTGCGTAGCGACCGTGCTGCTGATCGCGGGCGTCAAGTGGATCATACAGCATCGAGCACAGCAGGCTGCCGTGCCGTTGTGGGTCTCGGTGCGCATCGCCTACCGCTACCCAGGCTGGTACTTCAGCAGCGAGCGGCTGCATCGTGCGTATTCGACTCAGCGGGCCTGCCAGCACGCGCTGCCGCCGTCTGGGATGCAGACGCTTGGGAATACCACGGAGCGCGTCGAGTGGTACTGCGAACGAGTGTTGAGGTAATCGCCATGCTGCTTGATCTGACCATCACGAAACTCTCCCCGCCGCACCGCGCTCAGGCGCGAGCGGGCGGGCATCTGCGGGTCCCGCGAATCGAGTCGGAGGAACTGCTCGCAAAATTCGCGGACGTGCTGCGCGTCGCCCTCGAGGACGGTCTGTTCGACGGCAGCGGGTGTCTGAATATCGTCGTGCAGAGAGCGGCCGACAAGTCATAAATTTGTGGATGGTGCTATGAAATCCTCGCCGAATACGTCAAAATCCTCACGAAGCGACCGCCCAGCGGAACGCACCCCAAATGCAACTTGCGAGCGAACCTCGCAACGTCGAGGCCGTTTCCACCGGCCGGATGCCGCATCGGGCGGTCGCTCCTTGAGGACTGTGCGCGTACTCACCATCAGGCTCATGCCTGACACCGAGCAATGGAAGCTGCTGCGCGAGCGCGCAAGTGATTGCGCAGCGTACAAGAACAAACATATACAGGCGTGTCTCGCCGACGCGTTGAAATGGGGTGTTCCACAGAGCGCCGATAAACCGACCCTCGTGCGCCACGTGCGTGCTACTGAGCGCGGGATGCTGTCGGCAGCTGCGTATACCGCATGCGAAACCGAAGTCAGAAAAGACTGGACGCGCGATGGCCGCAAGATCATGGCCGGCGCGCCGCTTCCGCAGTACCGGCAGAAAGATTCGCTCGCGGTCGCAACCAAGGGCAAAAACGATCCGTGCGTCCGCCTGATCGAAACGCCCGAGGGAAAATTCATCGCCGCGATCCATGTCCACGCTCAGGAGTACGAGGGCGGTGGCTGGATGCACATACCGGTGCATCCGAAGACTGACCGGGACGCTTTCCGCTGGCCGCTCTTGCAGGAGATGGCGCTCGGCCGTGTCCCGATTGCGTGCGCGCGGGTCGTGTTTCGCCTGATGTCCGGCAAGACGCTCCTGCAGCTCACATACTCAAAGGAGATCGCTATCCCCGAGCCGGGCGAGCGCGTGGCAACGCTTGGCGTCGTAGGTAGCGAGGTTTCTAGACTCCTCGTGCGGTCAGAACGCGATCAGCTCGATATCACGGACGCAGTGAGCGAGTACCTGAAGCGCAAAGACAACTTCGACCTCGTGCGCCGGCGCGCCTGTACGCAGATCGGGCGCAAAAAGGGCGGCGCGCGGGCCAAGCGAAGACTGTTCGCCAAGCTCTCGATTCGCGATTGGACCAACACCCATTTTCACCAGCTCTCGGCACGCGTGATCCGCTGGTGCGCGGCCCAGGGGGTGGGGGAGCTGCGCATTCTGGATCTTGGCGGCGGCGACTGGCCGGCCGCGCAGTTCGCGCAGTATCTGAAGTGCCGAGGCGAAAACGACGGCATCGGCGTAACGGTCGTGACGCCGGAGTCGAGCGAGAAGCCGAGCACGGAGCGTGCGCTGAAGCGCGAAACCGACCGCAAGCGGCGCAAATCGAAGAAACTCGGCGATGCGCTGCGCGAGATCAAACATCAAACAACTGAGGTGACAGCATGAGTTCCGAAGAATCTTTGTATTCGCTTGCCAAGCGTTGCGTCGAGGACGCGAAATGGGACACCGAGCTAGCCGTTGAGGCGATGGTCAAGGAAGTGCAATCGCACAAGGAGTGGATGCGCGACATCATCGAGCGCGGATGTCGCAGCTACGTGGCGTCGGTTGCGTCCAACCGCCGCGGCGCGTTGTCTGCGGGGCTGGATACCGAGCGCGGCGGCACGATTGGAAGCTCGGCGGTCCGCCGTGCATTCCAGGCATCGGTGCTCGATACGTACGTCGTACTCGGTCGGCCGCTGCGGGTTGCGACTGCGGACAAACTGCGTGAGTCGATTGCGTTTCACAAAACCACGGCGGCCTCTCACGTCAAGCACGCCGAGTTTGAGGCGCGCGTGTTGCGTGCGATGGGGGCGTCCCGCAAGGCGAAAGAGGGTTCGACCGTTGGAGATTGTCTGCGGGAGGATCAGGTCAGCGAGCTGCTGAAGCGATATAACCTGGCAGCGGCAGCGTGAAACTGCTTGTGGGTCAGGCACCTGCGTGGAATCAGGTGCGGTAGGCGACTAATTGGGGTGCGAGTGGAACTGCGGCGATCTGCTGCCGCAGGGCTGTCAGGGTGCGGTAGGCGACTAATTGGGGTGCGAGTGGAACCGAGGCTGGAATCAAGACCATCGAGTACCGGGTGCGGTAGGCGACTAATTGGGGTGCGAGTGGAACTGTTCCCACCACAGGAGGTGCAGCCGTGAGGGTGCGGTAGGCGACTAATTGGGGTGCGAGTGGAACTACAGCCGCACGGTGCGGTAGGCGACTAAGGTGCGGTAGGCGACTAATTGGGGTGCGAGTGGAACGGTTACTGGCTGCGGGAGCACCGCGACCGAGGTGCGGTAGGCGACTAATTGGGGTGCGAGTGAAACACAAAGAGACTTTCTCCCGGTGGGATGCCGCCGATTACCTGAAGTCCGAGGCTGACATGGCCACGTACCTGCAAGCGTG
>JBMFWZ010000152.1:0-6929 GCA_049964755.1 Steroidobacteraceae bacterium
GCGCCTCGCGCTCGCGCTCCTCGACGCGCAACCGCTGCTCCTTCTGCTCGAGCCACGAGGAGTAGTTGCCGTGCCAGGGGATGCCGTGGCCGCGATCGAGCTCGAGGATCCACTCCGCGACATTGTCGAGGAAGTAGCGGTCGTGGGTGACGGCGATGACGGTGCTCGGGTACTGCTCGAGATACCGCTCGAGCCAGGCGATCGATTCGGCGTCAAGATGGTTGGTCGGCTCATCGAGCAGCAGCATGTCCGGGGCGGACAGCAGCAGCCGGCAGAGCGCAACGCGGCGCTTCTCCCCGCCAGAGAGCGTGGCGATCTGCGCCTCCCAGGGCGGCAGGCGTAGGGCGTCCGCGGCGATATCGAGTTTGCGCTCGAGTTCCCACCCGCCGGCCGCATCGATCGCATCCTGCAGCCGCGCCTGCTCGGCGAGGAGAGTGTTCATCTGCTCATCGCTCATCGGTTCGGCGAAGCGCTCGCTCAGCTGATTGAAGGCCTCGACCAGTCCGAGCGTCTCCCCGACCCCTTCCATCACCGTGGCGCGCACGTCCTTGTCCGGATCGAGCTCGGGCTCCTGCGGTAGATAGCCGATGCGGATTCCGTTCTGGGGCCGCGCCTCGCCGTCGATCTCGGTGTCGATCCCGCCCATGATGCGCAGCAGCGTCGATTTGCCCGAGCCGTTCAGGCCGAGCACGCCGATCTTGGCGCCGGGGAAGAAGGAGAGGCTGATGTCGCGCAGGATGACGCGCTTCGGCGGCACCACTTTCGACACCCGATTCATCGTGTAAATGTACTGGGCCATGCAATCTCTGCTGCGGCTTTGAGGGACGGCCGGGGCAGCGGCTGCACCCGGGGCGGTCCCCCATTATCGCCCGAGCGGGCCGGGCTTGGGCAGAGGGCGTTCGGCCGTACTACTGCGTCGGCCGGGCGCGCAGCCCCTGCTCGGCCGCGGGCGCTCCGGTACAATCGGTACTCCTGCCGCGTCCGGCAGGGTCCCCAGCGCAGGCGATTCGCGCCCAGCATCAGAGGCTTCGCATGTTCGACACATCGCAGGATATTCGCAGTTTTGACCCCGAACTCGCCCAGGCTCTCGAGGGCGAGCGGCGGCGGCAGGAAGATCACATCGAGTTGATCGCATCCGAGAACTATGCCAGCCCGCGCGTGCTGCAGGCCCAGGGCTCGGTGCTGACCAACAAGTACGCCGAGGGCTATCCGGGCAAGCGCTACTACGGCGGGTGCGAATATGTCGACATCGCCGAGCGACTGGCGATCGAGCGGGCCAAGAAGCTCTTCGGTGCCGCCTATGCCAACGTCCAGCCGCACTCCGGCTCGCAGGCCAATGCCGCGGCGTACTTCGCGCTGATTCAACCGGGCGATCCGATCCTCGGGATGAGCCTGGATCACGGCGGGCACCTCACGCACGGGGCGCGAGTGAACTTCTCCGGAAAGTTCTTCCGCGCCGCGCAGTACGGGATTCGGGCCGAGACCGGCGAGATTGACTACGAACAGGTCGAGCGGCTCGCCGCCGAGCACCGTCCGAAGATGATCATCGCGGGCTTCTCCGCCTATTCACGCGTGGTCGACTGGGCGCGGTTCGCCGAGATCGCCCAGGGCGTCGGGGCCTACCTGGTGGTGGACATGGCGCACGTGGCGGGTTTGGTGGCCGCCGGGGTGTACCCGAGTCCCCTGCCGCACGCCGATGTCGTCACGACCACGACCCACAAGACGCTGCGGGGTCCGCGCGGTGGCTTGATCCTCGCGCGCGCCAACGAGGAGATCGAGAAGAAGCTCAATTCGCTGGTGTTCCCCGGCACCCAGGGCGGGCCGCTGATGCATGTCATCGCGGCCAAGGCGGTGGCGCTGCTGGAGGCGCTGCAGCCGCAGTTCGTCGATTATCAACGCCAGGTACTGGTCAACTCGCGCGCCATGGCGGCGCGGCTCGCCCGGCGCGGCTATGACATCGTCTCCGGTGGCACCGACAATCATCTGTTCCTGCTCAGTCTGATCGGCCGGGAGATCACCGGGAAGGATGCTGATGCGGCGCTCGGCAAGTCCAATATCACGGTGAACAAGAACGCGGTACCCAACGACCCGCGTCCGCCCTCGGTGAGCAGTGGACTGCGTCTGGGTACCCCGGCGGCCACGACTCGCGGCTTCAAGCAAGCCGAGATCGAGCAGGTGGCCGACCTGGTGGCCGACGTGCTCGATGCGGCCGGCGATGCGGCGGTGATCGAGCGCGTACGCGCGCAGGTGCTCGAACTCTGCGGCCGCTTTCCGGTGTACGGCGCGCGCTGAGGCCGGTCCGCACCGCCGGTAGGCCCTCATGCATTGCCCGTTCTGCGGTCACGTCGAGACCAAGGTCACCGATTCGCGGCTCGCCAGCGACGGGGCGCAGATCCGCCGCCGGCGTGAGTGTCTGGCCTGCGGGGAGCGGTTCACGACCTTCGAAACCGCCGAGCTGGTCATGCCGATGGTCGTCAAGGGCGACCGGCGGCGCGAGCCGTTCGATGAGGCCAAGCTGCGCGCGGGCATGGAAAAGGCGCTCGAGAAGCGGCCCGTGGCCCGTGCGGCGATCGATGCCGCGGTGAGTCACGTCACCCACCAGGTGCGCACGCAGGGGGAGCGGGAGATCCCCTCCGGTGCGATTGGCGAGCGGGTCATGGAGGAGCTTCGTCAGCTCGATGAGGTCGCCTACGTGCGCTTCGCGTCGGTGTACCGACACTTCGAGGATGTCGAGGCGTTTCATGAGGAAATCCGCAAGCTGCGCGATGCGCGCCCGGCGCCGCCGCGCGCGCGTAAGCGCGCCGCACCGCCGGCACCGCGGCGCGAGCAGCTCTCGCTGCTGCCGCCGGAGCCCGATGAGACGGATACGACCGGCCACGACGCATGAGCGAGGCGCCGTTTTCCCCCTTCGACTGCCGCGCGATGGCCCGAGCGCTCGAACTTGCCGCGCTCGGCCTGCAGACGACGCATCCGAACCCACGGGTCGGCTGTGTCATCGCTTGCGGCGAGCGGATCATCGGTGAGGGCTGGCACGTCCGCGCCGGGGAGCCCCATGCGGAGGTTCATGCGCTGCGCGCGGCGGGCGCGGCGGCGTTCGGCGCCACCGCATACGTCACGCTCGAACCCTGTAGTCATCACGGACGCACGCCGCCGTGTGCACAGGCGCTGCTCGATGCGGGCATCGGGCGCGTGGTGTTCGCCGTCGGGGATCCGAATCCTCGGGTCAACGGCGGGGGGGCGCGACGGCTGCGTGAGGGCGGTGTGACGGTGCAGTCGGGTCTTCTGCAGGCTGAGGCGGCCGAGCTCAACGTGGGATTCCTCAAGCGGATGCGCACGGGGCGTCCCTGGGTGCGGGTGAAGCTCGCTATGAGCCTCGATGGCCGTACGGCGCTCGCCGATGGGCAGAGCCACTGGATCACGGGGCCCGCGGCGCGCCAGGACGTGCAGCACTGGCGGGCTCGCAGCGGCGCGGTGCTCACCGGCATCGGCACCCTGCTCGCCGATGACCCGCGCCTCGACGTCCGTCTGCCGGACCCGCCGGGCGGCGCCCGTCCGCCGCAGCTGCGCGTCGTGCTCGATTCGCAGCTGCGCACGCCGCCCGAGGCCCGGCTGTTCTCGATCCCCGGACCGGTCCTGGTGGCGGGGCGGGTGCCGCCGCCGGCCGAGGCACAGGCATTCGCGCGTCGCCGCACCGCCCTCGAGGTGCATGCCGCCGTCGAAACCTTGCCGGCCTCGGCGGGGGGGCGCATTGCGCTCGAGGCCGTGCTCGAGGATCTGGGGCGTCGTGAAATCAATGAGCTATGGGTCGAGGCAGGACCGACGCTGGCCGGTGCTCTGCTGGCGGACGGCTGGGCGGACGAACTGATCCTGTACGTGGCGCCGCGTTTGCTCGGGCCGCAGGGCCGGCCGCTCGTGCACCTCCCCGCGCTCGAGCGGCTGCAGGACTCGGCGTGGTTTGACATCATCGCGAGCGAGCCGATTGGCGCGGACCTGCGGCTGCGTCTGCGCCCCCGGCCGCCATTCCAAGAGGACCCCTGAAGTGTTCACCGGAATCGTGCAGGAAGTCGGACGCATGGTCGAGCGCGAGAAGCGCGAGGGCGACCATCGCATGGGATTCACGTTCGGGCGGATCGATCCGGCGGCGCTGCGCATCGGGGACAGCATCTGCGTGCAGGGCTGCTGTTTGACTGTGGTGGAACTGCAAGACGAGACCTTCCGCGCCGATGTGTCGCGCGAGACGCTGCGGCTGACCACGCTCGGCCAATTGGCCCTCGGCGCACACGTGAATCTGGAGCCTGCCCTGAAGGCCGGCGATGCGCTCGGCGGACACCTGCTGAGCGGCCACGTCGATGGTCTGGGGCAGGTGGTGGAGATCGCCGAGGAAGCCCGCTCCTGGCGGATGGACATTGCGTTGGCCGAGGACGAGCTCGCACGGTACGTCGCGCGCAAAGGCTCGGTCGCCGTAGACGGCGTGAGCCTCACGGTCAATCTCGTGCGTGACGCCACGTTCCGCGTGAACTTGATTCCGCACACCCGCGAGGTCACGACACTGGGCAAACTTCAGCCCAACGACTTCGTGAATATCGAAATCGACCTGATCGCGCGATATGTTGAGCGGCTGCTGGCCGACTCCGCGCCGTTGCGCTGATCCGGCCATAATCCGCATATTCACGGACAAAACGCTTACTTCCCGTTCCGCTGGATTTTAGCACCAGGTGACGGTATCGAAGTCCCATTCCGGGCCGATACCGTCACCTGGTGCCGTCATGCTCAGCCACGCCCGCGTAGAGCAGGCAAAGGCGAAGGTGGGGCCTTCAAGCGTGCCGACGGCGGCGGCCTGTATCCCTACCTGACCCTCGCGAGTGCCAAGAGCTGGCGCTACGACTACCGCTTCAACAGGCGTCGTAGGACGCTCGCATTTGGTCTATACCCGGCGCTCTCGCTGGCCGCGGCTCGCGCGGGGGGGGCGCCACTACCAGGCGCGGCGCCTATTGGCCGCTGGCGTCGATCCGGCGGCCAAGAAGAAGCAGAACACAGGCGATATCATCACGATGAAGCGGAACATAGGCTGATCACCTCGATCTCAGGCGCGACACAGCCGCCGCCAGCTCGACGTACCGACGCTGAATTTCGTCGAGGTGAGTGCGCACGTTACCTGCGAGCACCCGCTCCTGGCCATTGAGGACGGTGCTCTGATACTCGGGATTGTCTCCGCAGGAGTCGATCTCACGCCTAAACTCAGGATCCGTTCGCAAGTCAGCCAGATACTTTGCCATCTGCATCCCGAGAAACACGAATTGGTCTCGAAGCGCGAGGAGCGCAATTACACCGTCAGTCGAACCCACTTCATGAGCGGCTGCGCCGCTGAGGGCATTCACCATGCCGTCGACGATGCTCTTGTCGTAGACGTTGTACATGGCGGCGTGTCCAACACCATCGTGGTCGAGCGCATCCCCAATGTGTCGGGCATGCTCGGCCGCCGCCGCAGCAACCGCGAGGATGCTGCTGCGTCTCTCGTGTCGCTCTTCCGTCACCGCCTCCAGAGCCGCCTTGGATTGCTCACGGCCCACCAAGAACGCAGCTCCCTGCCGTCCAGGCATTCATCACGAGCCAGATCATGATTTTCTCTTCCGCAGCGTCTCGGCGATGCCTATGCCCCGACTCGTCACCGCGGTCATCCGCTACTCTTGTAACTCTCTCAGGTCGGGTACGTCTTCGGCGCCAACTCGGAATTGCTCAAGCGAGGTCGGCCCGTAGTCTGCAGCCGGATCGATGCCGAGGCCTCGCACTTCGCGCGGATCCGCAATGCGGGATGTGAGCGCGCGATGCACCTCGACCAAGTAGAACTCCGCCAGCTCCCGAACCGGGCGTAACAGTGGCAGCTTGAGGGCGCTCGCGACCCGGTATTGAAGCCTGCGGCGCCCGCGGTATGTATCGTCGAGCAGCTGCAGGAGCTTCTCATCTGATGGATGGGGCTGCGGGAAGCGGACCGCTACCGCGGCGCGCAGCGCCTTCGGAAGGTTGTGCCCGATTTCCCGGCGCAGCTTCTCCTGGTCGTAACCCCGAGGCTGCAGGAATGCCTTGAGAGTGAGCTCGATCGACTGCGCGAGCAAAAATAGGATCGTGAGGGCGTCAGATGAGCCGTTATCCACAGGCCCCAAGTTGGTCACAGCCGCATCCGCGATCCTCGCAAAGCTCAGTGCGCCATCGAGCAGAGTGACCGGCCATACGTCGTTGCCGGCCGCGTAGCCCAAGGTGAGCACGTACTCAGGAGGCATGTGCGATTCCCCCTCGGCGTGCCCAATGTCTACGGGGTGGCTCGGGCAGGCTCGATGCGGACAATCAACCTGCCGCCCACCGCCCGGGCGAAGCGCTCGACGGTGCGCATGGACGGCGGCCGCCGGCCGCTCTCGAGGCGGGCGACGACGCTCTGCGTGGTTCCCATGCGCTCGGCGACCTCGATCTGAGAAAGCCCCGCCCGAACCCGCGCATCGATCAGCGCGCGGGCCACATCGAACTCCTCGGCGAGGTCCGCATAGGCCCGCCCCGTCCGCTTGTCGCGCAGCAGCTCGCGCTTGAGGGTCTTCAGGGTCTTCACTTCACGCTCTCCAGTCGCTTCAGGGCCGTCTCGATGGCGCTCCGCGGCGTCGCCTGGGTCTTCTTCACGAAGACGTGCAGCACAATGCGTATTCCGGCGATTGTGACCGCCTATTCCGGCCGAACGTGACCGGTGATTCCGCCGGGTCGGCGCTGTGAGGGTTTATTACTCCGAGCGGTCACGTTCCGTCAACGTCTGCGGCTCTCTGTGCCGCTCTTTGCCTCCCCGTTTCACGGAGAAGCCGTAGGGGAGTCTGACGTGGTCCCCGGTTGACGGACCCCATAATGGTGGATTAAACCAACCGTTTGGAGGTCACTATGGAACGTCAGGT
>JBMFWZ010000153.1:0-6874 GCA_049964755.1 Steroidobacteraceae bacterium
CGAAAGAACCGTTGTATTTACAACCCGGCGCGACCGTGATTATGATTTGATCAGCGCCATGCATAAAAGGCGTCCAGGCAGCCCTCAACCGAGATCGGGGCAACCCTGAACAATGAAATGGTCAGCTGACCGAGGGAACCATGAGCACACTCCAGAGCCGTTCGTCCCGGGTTCGTAGTCCAATCGCACTGTCCGTGGCCGCCATTCTGCTCGGCGCAACGGCCGCCTCTACTAGCGCACACGCGCACATTTCGCCGGCGCTGCTGAAGCAACCGGTCGAGTCACCGTCGGTCACTCCCGCCCAGAGCGACAAAAAACACCGCAAGCACGCCTCCACGGGACCCAGCGCTCCACCACCGCCACCGCCCCCCGAACTGAGTGAGGTGGTGGTCACCGGATCGCGCATCGCAACGCGACATGCGCACCTCACGGCGTTTCCGGTCGACACCGTGGTCAATGCCGCGTACATGACCGAACACGGCTATACCAACGTCGCCAATGCGCTGAACACTCTGCCTGAGGTCCAAGGCAGCAACACGCCATTGGGCGCACAGAACAGCTTCGGCGTCGGGGTCAATTACATCAATCTGTATGGACTCGGCACCAACCGTACGCTCGGTCTAGTTAATGGCCTGCGTTACGTCTCGGACAACCCGGCCAATATCTTTGCCAACAGCGGCGGTACGCAGCTCGACCTGAACGAATTCCCTTCGTTCTTCCTCAAGCGCGTACAGATCGTGCCGGGCACCGGCGCGGCAGTATATGGCGCCGACGCCGTCGCTGGCGTTGTCAACCTGGAAATGCTCAAGCGCTATGTCGGTGAGGAGTTTCAGGGCAGCGCGACCAACTCCGCGCAATGGGACGCAGGCGAATACGACGCCGAGGTCGCCCTGGGACGGGATTTCTTCGATCACAAGATGAATCTCGCCTTCGACGCACAATATGATCAGACGACGGCTGTGAGCTATGCCCAGCGCCCCTGGGGCGCACTGCAGCAGGAGTTTGTCCCCAATCCCGCGGGGACGGGGCCTGCGCAGATCGTGGCGAACAACGGCCGCTTCTATGGCGTCACCAACGGCGGGCTGCCGATCAATCCGAACACGTTCGGTCTGATCGATCTGCCGGGAACCAACACCCCGGCGATGTTCGCAAATAACGGCAATCTCGTCCCCTTCAACACCGGCACCATCTATGGTCCGTCGGCGTACAACGGCCTGAACGGAAATCCGCTCTATGACTCTCAATCGAGCGGCGGTGATTCTCTGAATTTAGGACCGCTATCGTCGCTGCAGGCGCCTTTGAAGCGCGCGCTTTTCTACGGGATTGCGAGCTACGACTTCAGCCGCTCGTTGCACTTCACCACCGCGGTGTCATTGAATTATGTCGGTGCCCGACAGGCCTACAACCAGCCGAACTATTCTTACACCGGATTCGGCACCTCCAATGCCGTCGATCAACCCGGCCCAGGCACGGCGTGGCTGATCAATTCGACCAATCCGTTCCTGAACAGCCAAGCGCAGTCCGTGCTGGCCGCCGACGGCATCACCCAGTTCTATCTGAACCGCAGCAACGTCGACGCGACACCAGCCCCGATCAACGCGTTCGTACGCACATTCAACATCAACTCGGAGCTCCGCGGCGACTTCCATCTGTGGTCGCGGGACTTCGCCTGGAACGTGTCGTACTCGCACGGCGAGGCGTATTCGAGCTATTCGAACTACAACTTCGTGTACGGCAATCCGACGTACAACGTGCCGAACGTGCTCGGCTATGCGCTGAACGCGGTCATGGGGGCGAACGGCCAGCCCGAGTGCAGCATTACGCAGCAGAATCCGAATTCCACCAACCCGTACATTGCCAACTGCGTGCCATTTGATTCGTTCGGCGTCGGCAACAATAGCGCCGCAGCCATTCGGTACGTGACCGCGAACTTCGGCAACACCGCGGTCAACTGGCAAGATGACGCCGAGGCTAATATTCAAGCCCCCCTATTCTCGCTGCCGGCGGGCAAGGTGCGCTTGTCTGCGGGTCTCGAGTCGCGCTACGAATACGCCAGCTTCAATCCCTCGCTCGCCTCCGCGGAGGGCATCGGCTACTCGGTCGCCATCAATTCGACCCATGGTCATTTCGCGACACATGAGGCATACACTGAGATGCGCATCCCGCTGCTCGGGCGGAAATATCACTGGAAATTCGCGCACTCATTGAGTCTCGATGGCGCCTTCCGACGCGTCGACAGCAGCCTGGCGGGCTACGACAACGCGTGGAACTTTGGCGTCGTGTTCGCCCCCACGCGCGACATTGCGTTCCGCTTCGGCAGGGCGCGCACGTATCGTGAGCCCTCGCTGCAGGAGGCGTTCTCGCCGACCACCAATGCCTATGACACTGGATCCGACCCCTGCACCGTACCCAACATCGACTCCGGCCCGAATCCGGCCGCCCGACAGGCCAACTGCGCCAAGGCGTTCGCGGCCATCGGCGCAAATCTCGCCACCTTCACAAACTCAAATGTGGAGAATTTCACGATTCCGGTTACGGCCGGCGGTAATCCGAGCCTGACCAATGAGACGGCGCACTCGATGAATATCGGCGTCGTACTCACGCCGCGCTGGGTCCCCGGCCTGAGCGTGAGCGCGGATTACATGCAAATCCTGATCAACCAGGCGATTGAGTACGCCGGCGTTGGAGTGCTGATGGAACAGTGCTACGACGCACCGACTTACCCGACCGCCACCTGCAATGATTTTGTCCGTCAGCAGGGCACCGGTCAGGTCACGAGCGCCAGCGAGACGTTCATCAATGCCGGCTTCAACCACCTGCGACTGATCCAGTACAAGCTGAACTACACGCACTCGCTGCGCAGCCTGCCACTGTTGGACCGATTCTCCGATCCGGGCCGCATGTCATTGGCCGTGAACGCTGCGGACATGCGTGAGAACAACAACTCGGTGTCCGGCAAGGGATTTGATCTGATTGAAAGCGCGGACACGATCGGCTTTCCTCGCTGGTCATTTCAGGCCACCCTCGGGTATCACCGCGGCCCATTCCGGGCGTTCTGGCAGACCAATTACACCTCCAGGGAGTACTTCAATCTGACCTATACGGCGGCGAATCAACTGCCGTTGACGATTCCGTCGAGCACCATCCACAACGTTGACGTGCTGTACAACTTTGGCCGTCACTATCAGGTGGGCGTGCATATCTTCAACGTGTTCAACAAAGCACCGCCGCAGCCCTGGACGTACGGACCGGCGAGTCTCGGACGGATGTTCGAGCTGAGCGCGCGCGCGCGCTTCTGAAGGTGCAAAGACGCCCTGGCGCATCCTTGATGCGCCAGGGCTTCCATCTGCCACCATCGGGGCTGTCGGTTATCCCCGCTCACGCCACCCCTCGCCCGCCGATCTGTGCGGTACAGTGCTCGTCCTACGGCCGTGGAAGATCCGGCCCGGAACCCTTCGCTCTCCAGAGGGGCTCTAGCGGAGAATGGGGGGGCGTGCTCAGATTCGTTCGGTGCGGCTCGCCCCGGCACCACTGTGGCGTCACCAGGGTAACGGCTCGCCGCGGTAATCGAGCAGCAGGCCGCTGTGCTGCGGACCGAGTCGTTCGATCACCTCGAGCAGCAGGGCCGCGGCTTCAGGAGGATCACGCACGGTGAGATGATCCGTTCGATGCGCTGCGCTCAGATTCGTGCGCACCGTTCCGGGGTGCAGCGCCACACAGATGGCGGCCGGCCGCGTGCGCCGCAGCTCAATGCTCGCGGTGCGCACCAGCTGATTCAGCGCCGCCTTGGACGCCCGGTAGCCGTACCACCCGCCCAGCCGGTTATCGCCAATGCTGCCGACACGTGCCGAGAGCACTGCGAACACCGACGGTGCGCGGCGCGGCAACAGGGGCAGGAAGTGCTTCATCACCAGTGCCGGCCCGATGGCGTTGACCGCAAAGGCGCGCTCGAGGCTCGCAACGTTCAGTTCTGACCAGGATTTCTCAGCCTTCGCGCCCTCACCCTGCAGCACCCCGCTCGCGACGAGGATGCGTCTTGGCTCGATCTGAAGCGCCGCCACATGCGCGGCGGCCGCCGCAATGCTGGCCTCGTCCGTCAATTCTATGGCCGGTTGCGTCGCACGCGAGAAGCCCACGACGGCCGCCCAGCGCGACTCGGCCGCAAGTGCCGCCTGCAGCGCCGAGCCGATTCCGCCGCTCGCGCCGATCACGATCGCGAGTCCGCGCCCAACCTCCGGCGCTGCAGCGGCGGGCGCCGGTGCGTCCGTCATGTCGCTCGAGACGAGGACGCCTCGTCGCTCGCCGTGAGCCCGATCAGTTCGCTGCCCTCGGGCACCCGCTCGCCGAGCGCATAGTGGATTTCGGTCACCTGACCGTCGAACGGCGCATGGATGCCATGCTCCATCTTCATCGCCTCGATGACCATCAACGTCTCGCCGCGGCGCACGACCTGACCGACCTTGACGTTGACCGCGACGACCACTCCGGGCAGCGGCGTCGTCAGACCGCCGGCGCTGTGCGTCGCACTGAACGAATGGGCGCGAGGATCGTCGATCTCGAACACCGCGTGCGTCGCGGCGAACCACAGATGCACCCGGTCCGCCTCGAGCAGAAATCGTGCCCGGTGACGCAACGAGCCGCTGCGCGCTTCGATCAGATCACTCGAGAGGCGCACCTCGGCGAGGGCGAGCGAGCGCGGCGGATCGCTCGCAGCCTGCCCGGAGGGCTGCGAGCCGATCCAGGCGACACTCGGCCCGCCGCGATCAAACCGTACCGTCACCCCCTGCGTCACGCCCTCGGCTCGCAGCCGCACTTCGAGGTCCCCGGGGAGATTCGGGCAGAAGCCGTCGCGGAGCGACCAAGGGTTCGAGGGCGCGCCGGAGCCGAGCGCCGCCAGCGCGGCAAACACCCACATCGTGTCGGTCAGCGGCTCGGGCGAGGCGAACGGCCCGCCCTGAGTCCCGAGCAGCGCGACGCTGTGACGAACCTCTAGGAACACCGCGGAGCGCAGAATGCGGCTCAGCCACCGCTCGTTGGTACGCACGCCGGCCAGGCGCGAGCGCTCGAGCGCCCCGGCGAGCAGGCTCGCCGCCTCGGTGCGGGTCGGGGCATGAGCGATCACCTTGGCCACGAGCGAGTCGTACACCGAGGGCACCGTATCGCCGCTCTCGAAGCCCGCATCCACCCGCACGCCCTCAGGCCACTCCACCAGCGCGAAGCGGCCGGCGCTCGGCAGAAAGTCCCGCCACGGATCCTCTGCGCAAATGCGCGCCTCGATCGCGTGGCCGCGCAAGCACACCTGCGCCTGCGTCAACGGCAGCGCCTCGCCGGCCGCCACTCGCAGTTGCCATTCGACTAGGTCGAGCCCGCTCACCGCCTCGGTGACCGTGTGCTCGACTTGCAGGCGGGTGTTCATCTCCAGGAAATAGAAATTCTCACCGTCGTAAATGAACTCCACCGTGCCGGCGCCGCGATAATCGATGCCGCGGGCCACCTCGACCGCCGCGGCCCTGAGCCGCGCGCGCAGCGCATCGGGCAAATTCGGCGCCGGCGCCTCCTCGATGAGCTTCTGGTGACGGCGCTGGATCGAGCAGTCGCGGTCGCCCAGATGGATGCAGCCACCGTGCTGATCGGCAAACACCTGCACTTCGATGTGACGCGGCTCGGGCACGAACCGCTCGATCAGCAACGTGCCGTCCTTGAAGCTGCTCTCGGCAAGTCGGCGCGCTGCCTCGAGCGCCGCACGGAGCTGCGCGCGCTCGCGCACCACGTACATGCCCTTGCCGCCGCCGCCGGCGGCGGGCTTGACGATCAGCGGCAGTCCGGCCTCCAGGGCGCGCGCCTCGAGGAATTCCAGATCCTGTCGCTGCCCCTCGTACCCGGGCAGGACCGGGATGCCCGCGGCGCGCACGCGCGTCTTGGCGAGGCTCTTCGAGCCCATCGCCTCGATGGCCTCGGGCGTCGGACCGACGAAGATCAGGCCCGCTTCGCGGCAGGCCGCCGCGAAGCGGGCGTTCTCGGAGAGAAAGCCGTAGCCCGGGTGCACCGCCTCGGCGCCACTGGCGCGCGCTGCGGCGAGGATGGCCTCGATGTTGAGGTAACTCTCCGCGGCACTCGCCGGTCCGATGCACACCGCCTGATCGGCGAGGCGAACGTGCCGGGCGAGCGCATCGGCCTCGGAATACACCGCCACCGTGTCGAGCCCCATGCGGCGCGCGGTGCGCAGGATGCGGCAGGCGATCTCACCGCGGTTGGCCACCAGAAGTCGCTGAAACATCGGCGCCCTCACATTCTGAACAGGCCGAAACGAGTCTCTTCCTCCGGGGCGTTGCGCGCCGCCGCGAGGCACAGTGTCAGGATCCGCCGGGTGTCGAGCGGATCGATCACCCCGTCGTCCCAGAGACGCGCCGAGGCGTAGTACGGATGCCCCTGATGCTCGTATTGTGCTCGGATCGGCTGCTTGAAGGCCTCCTCATCCTCGGCCGGCCAGCGCCCGCCGCCGGACTCGATTTGGCCCCGCTTGACCGTGGCGAGAACGCTGGCGGCTTGCTCCCCACCCATCACCGAGATGCGCGCGTTGGGCCACTGGAAGAGAAACCGCGGGCCGTAGGCCCGACCGCACATCGCGTAATTGCCCGCGCCATAGCTGCCGCCGATGATCACCGTGAACTTCGGCACCCGCGCACAGGCCACCGCGGTGACGAGCTTCGCGCCATCGCGCGCGATGCCGCCCGCTTCGGCCTTGCGCCCCACCATGAAGCCGGTGATGTTCTGCAGGAACAGAAGCGGAATGCCCTCGCGCGAGCACAGCTCGATGAAGTGCGCGCCCTTCAGCGCGCTCTCGGAGAACAGGATGCCGTTGTTGGCGAGGATC
>JBMFWZ010000154.1:0-6848 GCA_049964755.1 Steroidobacteraceae bacterium
CAGGACGCATATTTTATTGATATTACTATATTTAATTGATGCCGGCTGAGGGACTTGAACCCCCGACCAACGGTTTACAAAACCGCTGCTCTACCACTGAGCTAAGCCGGCGCCGGATACACTGCTGCGCGGAGCCCACATTGTACCGATGCACGGACGTGCGCGGGAAATCACGGCGAGCGCGCTGAGTTCACCGTATTCGCCGGCAATGCCACCCCGGGGGCGACGGCACCGGTGGCCTGCGCCGGCACAGGCGGTGCCGCTCCGCTCGGACAGGGCTGCGTACCCAGGTTCGCCCCGAACTGGGTGCGCAATGCCGACATCGGCAGGGCACCACCCCCCCCGGGTACCCACACGTCCAACCAGTACGCCGGCTGCGCCACCAACCGAGGACTGATTTTGGCGGCAAAACCCTTGGCGCGCGAACGACGGAGCTGTCGTTGCGCCAGCGCCCGGTCGCCGAACAGCCCGAGCGAGATCCCTGGTTGACCGTCGGCCGTCGGCATCGGCTCGGCCCCGTTGATGCCGTCGCGGTGCAACGCGAGGAGCGCCTGGCGCACGCGCACCACGCCACTCACGTCCGGCAGATATACCCAATACCAGCGCACGGCATGTACCGCCGCGGTGCGCAGCTGAAGCTGCAGATGCTGAGCGTTCAGCAACGTCTGCGCACTGCTTGCCGCACCGTCGTGCGCGAACGGACCCACCGATACGCAGGTGAGCTGCGGCGTATCTGCCGTTCCCGGCGCGGCGTCCAACGCCTGGGCCGCCAAGGCAGCACCGAGGGCGCCGGCAGGGGCTTGTGCCGCCGCCGCCCCGGGCGGGGGCGGCGGGAGATCCCGCGCGACGAGTTTCAGGCGCGGCACGCCCACGAGCGAGTCGGCCGTACGAGACGGCACCGCGATCCACTGGGTCCATCCCCAGAAGAACACGTTGGCGAGCAGCAGGATGAAGAACGCGGTACGCACAGCCAGATTCTCAACCTTCCCGAGCCCACACCGCCAGACCCCAGAGCACCAGATCGGCCACCTCGATGCTGGCACTGCGAATCAGCGGCCGCAGTTCGTCTGCGCCACCGCCGGTCAGCACGACCAGGGGAGCGCGGCCCACCAGGGCGTGCGCCTCTTGCACAGCCCGGTCCACCGTCGCTGCGGCGGCATAGCGGGCTCCCTGTTCGAGCGCCGAGCGCGTGGAGCGGGCGAACAGCGCTGCGGCCGAGCCCTTGACGCCGCCCTGCGCCCGACGACGGATCCCGCGGGTACCCTCCAGGAGGCTAGAGATCATCAACGGCGGGGCCGGAATGATCGCCCCGCCCCGATGACGGCCATCAGCGCCAAGCAGATCGACGGTCATCGCGGTGCCCACCCCGACGACGCACAGCGGTAGTCGCTCAAAATGAGCTCGGGCACCAATCATGCCGAGGAAACGATCGACACCGAGTCGCCACGGCTCGAGATATGCGGCGGTGACCCCGCAGGCTTTGCGCTGGGTGGCCACGAACTGCGGCACCGGCGCGCCCCGGCGCTGCGCGGCGCGGCGCACCGCCGTGTTGATTGGCTCGCCCGCGACGCTTGCAACCAGGATGCGCTCGGTGCGGGCGCCGGAGCCGATGATCGGCTCGAAATCCCGCACCGACCAGCCGGCATGCCGAGCAGCTCGCGAGCGACCGAGACCACCGGCCGCATCCCGCGCCCATTTCACCCGAGTGTTACCGATATCGATCAGCAGCGTACTCACTGCACCGGCCTCACCGTAACGTCCCCGGAAATGAACCGCTGCACGCCGTGCACAGTCTCGATCAGCAGCGCACCGTGAAGATCAATGCCACGGGCCACACCCTGCACCGAGCCACCCGGCGTGTGCACGTCCACCTGTACGCCACGCAGCGCATCGGCCGCGCGCCACCCCTCGATGAACGGCCGCAGGGCCGCACGCTCGAAGTCGCGTAACCCTTGCAGCACGTGCGTGAGGATCGCGGCCACGATCACGTTGCGCGAGACGCTCAGCCCGACGCTGGCCAGGTCCGTCGCCGGCAGCCCGAGCGAGGCTATCTGGCGCAGCAGGGGCTCCCCGAGTGCCGCATTCAGACCGAGACCGATGATCACGCAGGCAGGTCCTGCCGACTCCGCGCGCAGCTCGATTAGGATCCCGCCGAGCTTGCGCCCTTTCACCAGCACATCGTTCGGCCACTTCAGCTCAGCCTCGAGCCCCGATTCGCGCAACGCGCGCAGCACACACACGCCGACCGCCAGACCCAGCGCGCCTAAATCCGGGGGCACTTCCCGGAACGTCCAGCTGAGCGAGAGGCAGATCGCGCCCCCGGGCGGCGCGAGCCACGTCCGTCCGCGCCGCCCGCGCCCGGCCGTCTGGAACTCGGCGAGCACGACTTCGCTGTGCCCGAACGGCGGGTTCGCACGGGCGAGCAACACCGAATTAGTCGAGTCGGTCTGCCAGAGCGTCTGCAGATCGCGCACCGCGGCGCGAGCGGCCGACGGTAGCCGCTCAAGGATAGGTTCCGCGCCGATGGGCTCACCGGCGGCGGGCAGCCGGTAGCCTCGATTGGGGACCGCATGCACGATCGCTCCTGCGCTACGCAGCGCGCGCACCGCTTTCCATACAGCCCCGCGACTCACGCGCAGCGCCTCGGCGAGCGCCTGCCCGGAGTGGAATTTCCCGTCGCTCAGCCGGGCAAAGACCTGTGCCGCGAGCGGCCGCGCGCGGTCCGATCGGTTCGCTCCACCCGTTTGCCTACGGCGCGCGATCATGTCAGGACGAGCGCGCCCGCAGCCCGAGCAGCCACAGCCGCCGGGCACGCGGCTCGGTGCCGGCACGCATACGAGCGACGTTCGCACGGTGCGTGTAAATGACGAGCAATGCTGCAAGTGTCGCAAACACCAGCAGCGGTCCGCGGGTTTGCGGCCGTAGCGCCGCAGTCACTACGAAGGCGACCGCGCCCAGCATCGAGCCGAGCCCGACGTAGCCGCTCAGGATGACGGTGAGCAGCCATGCGAGCAGCATCGGGGCGAGCAGCAGCGGCGCGAGCCCAAGCACGGCACCGATCAGGGTCGCCACCCCTTTGCCGCCACGCCGGCCGTACCACAGCGGATAGACGTGCCCGAGGATCACGGCCATGCCGCAGACGGCCACCGTCCACTGCGGGTCGATGGCTGCGGAGTCCAGCGGCGCGATCGTCATCCGGGCGAGTACTGCGGTCGCGAGCCACCCCTTGCCGATGTCGATGGCCAGCACGCCGAGCCCGAACCGCTTGCCCTGAGTGCGCAGAGCGTTGGTGCCCCCGGCGTTGCCGCTGCCGAGAGCGCGGATATCCACGCCGCGCAGTCGACCGAGGAGCAGACTGCCGACGATTGAACCGAGCAGGTACGCCAGCACGCCTTTCAGCAGCAGGACGGTCACGGCTGAAAGACCTCCGCGAGCATGCACCGTGCACTGCCGCCGCCCAACCGCTCAATCGTGGGCAGGGGAGCGACCAGAACATCATCCGTACAGGCAGCCAGGCGCGCGAACGTGTCCGGTTCGAGCGAGTCGCGAGCCGCGCGGGACATCACCACGATGCGGCAATCCCCGAGCGCCTCATCCTCGGTGGCGAGCTCGAGGACATTGCCGGCGAAGTGCTCGAGCGCCCCGTACCCGACCTCGATCAGCTCCCGGCCGCCCGCTCGCAACCGCTCGAGCACGCGCGCGCGATCGGCCTCGGCGATGGCTGCCGCGCCGATGAGCGCGAAGCGTTCCCCGAGACTCATCAGCACATTCGTGTGGTAGAACGGCACGCCATCGCGGTCCGCAGCTTCGAACAGTACGGTGTCGTAGCCGAGTGCCTGGGCCCATTCCTCGAGCACCGCCGCATCGGTGCGCGGGGAATGGCACGCATAGGCCACTCGGGCGGGCCGATCGAGCACGAGGCTGCCAGTGCCCTCGAGAAAACGGCCCTCGCGCTCGTGGGCGGTCAAATCGAGCACGCGGGTCGCGCGAAATCCGAGCTGCGCGCTCACCGCCTGCAGCACATCCTCTCGTCGCTCGGCGCGGCGGCTCAACGCCTGCATGGGGTAGAGCACCACCGTGCCGTCGGCGTGGAAGCTCACCCAGTTGTTCGGGAAGACCGCATCGGGCTTGGCCGGTTCGGCGCAGTCCGCGACGACGCACACCCGCACGCCCTCACCCACCAGCGCTGCAGCCAGCGCATCGAATTCCGCTTCGGCGCACGCAGCGGCGTTCGCAGGTCGCTCGGCGTGCTGGAACGCGTTGCTCTGGGCAGTCTCCGGGTTGTAACCGAAGCGGGCCGGCCGGATCATGAGCACCGCATCGGCGCACTGCCGTTGCGCGGGCGCGCGCAGCGGCAGAGATTTTGCGGGCGATGGGGTGCTCATGGCGGGACATTCTCGCATGTCTCGGCGAGCCCTGATCAGCGGCGGCAGGTCCTGCCGCGCTCAGCCGCCGCCGGTGCCGTCCAGCAACTCGGTGAACGGCTCGTCTTCGGCGAGGAGCTCGAGCGGTGCACCGGTGATAAAGCGGTGGCACTGTCCGGCCGGCACCGGCTTGGCGAGCAGCATTCCCTGCGCCCGATCGCACCCGAGTTCACGCAATTTCTGAAGCTGCGGCCAGCTCTCCACGCCCTCGGCGATCAATTCGATGTTCAAATGTCCGGCCATGGCGATGATCGCCTCGACGATCGCCAGATCACCGGCGCCCAAGGTGAGGTCGCGGATGAAGCTGCGGTCGATCTTCAGCGCATCCACCCGCCAGCGCTTGAGGTAGGAGAGACTCGAGTAACCGGTGCCAAAATCGTCGATGACGATCCGTGTCCCGAGTTCGCGCAGCCGCCCGATCGCATCCTGCGACGGATCGGTGCGCCGACCGTGCGGTTCAAAGAGCGCGCTCTCGGTCAATTCGATCTGCACGAGGTCCGCACCGATCTGCGCACGGCGCAGGTGGCGAGCGAGCATGTCGGTGAAATCGCCGCGCTGCAGCTGGACCGCTGAGACGTTCAACGCCACCGGCACCAGCACGGCGCCCTGTGCGCGCCAGCGACTCAGATCCGCCAGCGCCTGCTGCACCACGAACTCCCCAATCGGCACGATCAGTCCGGTCTGCTCGGCAACGCCGATGAAGCGGCTCGGGCGAATGAAGCCGTGCGGCCCGCGCCAGCGCAGCAGTGCCTCGAGAGCCACGACCCGGCGCGTGCCGATGGCCACGATGGGCTGGTAATGCAGTTCGAGGTGCTGCTCGGTGAGCGCCCGGCGCAATCCGGTTTCGATGGCCACCCGTTCCTTCAGTCGCCGCTCCATTCCGCGGCTGAACTGTTGGAAAGTATTGCGACCGTGATCCTTGGCCTGATACATCGCCGTGTCCGACTGGCGCAACAACTCCCCCATGTTCTGTCCATCGCGCGGATAGACGCTCACCCCAATACTGGCCGTCGTCACCAGCGGCCGACCGTCGATCAGGACAGGAACATTCAGAGCCTCCGCCAACTGTGCCGCGGCCTGACTGATCTGCTGCTCCGACGTGACGTTGCGCAGCACCACGATGAATTCATCCCCACCCATGCGCACTACCATGTCCTGCGGGTGCACCGCGGCGCTGATCCGCCGCGCCACCTCCTGCAGCAGCCGATCGCCGGTATCGTGACCCCGCGAATCATTGATGTCCTTGAACCGGTCGAGGTCAAGAAACAGCACCGCCAGCGTGCCGCCGACCCGACGGGCCTCCTCGATCGCCTTCGGCAGGTGGACCGCGAGATACAGGCGATTCGGCAGACCGGTGAGCTGATCGTGGTGTGCCAGATGATCCAAATACTGCTGTCGCTCGAGTTGCTGTGCCTGAACCTTGCGCCGCAACGTCACGTCGCGCGTACTGAGGGCGAAGAGGGACCGGTGGGCAATTTCGAGGCGATGACCGCTGATCTCCACGTACAGACGGCGTCCGCTGCGGCAGCGCTGTGTCGTCTCCACGAGCAACCGGGCCGGCGACTCGCGCAGTTGCGCGGTAAGTGCGTCGCATTCCGCGCCGTCGGGTGCACCGAAGATAGCGCTGATCCGGCTGTCACGCAGTTCGGCAAGGGGGATACCGACACTGCGGACCAACGCGGGGTTCGCATCTGCAATGCTCAGCGTCTGTGCATCCACCAGTAGCATGCCGTGAGGGGACTGCAGAAATGCAGCATGGTGCGCCGCACCGGCATCCGCCGCAGCGCGCAGCCGCCACCTCAGCACGACACCCAGTGCGAATGATGCGGCGAGCGCGGCGGAATCCAACAGAATGTCGATCACGAGCTCCTCACGCCGAAGGCTGCGCAGTGTGACCGATGCATCGACCCGTGGGCCGTGCGCTGCACACAGTTTGCAAAACGGCGGCGGAGCGTGCGCCAACAAAAACCCCCGGAAACCTTTCGGCTTCCGGGGGTCTTGCGTTTCAAAGCCTGGCAGTGACCTACTCTCACATGCCCGAAGGGCACACTACCATCGGCGCAGAGCGTTTTCACTTCCGAGTTCGGAATGGGATCGGGTGGTTCCCGCTCGCTATGGCCGCCAGGCAAACTGTTCGAGACTTTCCGGACCGGTGTTTCCACCGGTCCGGCCTGCCTCTAATCCGGTTTGTTTCGTTTTGACGCCTGTCGCGTTCACAAAGTGATCCATTTCGGGGCAACCTTTCGGCGGCCACCTGCTCCATTACATCATCCTCTCGCGGTCAGACCGCTTGAGGTTATATGGTCAAGCCTCACGGGCAATTAGTACTGGTTAGCTGAAGTCATTGACTGACCTTACACACCCAGCCTATCAACCACGTAGTCTTCGTGGGCCCTTCAGGGGAGTCGAGCTCCCAGGGAGATC
>JBMFWZ010000155.1:0-6785 GCA_049964755.1 Steroidobacteraceae bacterium
TCAGGCATTCGAATCACCCGCGCGGGTATGGCATATGCCAAAGCATAGGTCTTGGGGTGGGCGCCGTCAATCTCTTGATTTGATGTGGGTCGGCATCGTGACACCGGTCGTGCCATTCCATCGGTCATCATTCCGAATACTCGGCTCTAATACGCAGGAATTACGCACGAGAATCGGAAGTCATCTGATTCCATGTTGATTGTGGCGGCCACCCTCTCCGCCATGCGTTTATTCAATAAAAACAATAAATTGGCTCGTCACTGTTCTGCCTCGTCGTGATTTGTGACGTCTCTGCCCCTCCCGCGTTGAACCAGCGTTACCGGAAACTAGGCAGGGCCCAGGAGTACCGGGGGCCGTCGTGAAATCCTGCGGCACATGCAGAGGTCCAGAGGAGCGGTGGCGGTCGCAAACCCCACCATCGCCGCAAGCCGATGCCTCGCCAAGCTCAGAGCTGCATCTGATAGACTAAGTCATGTGAACTAAGTCTGGAAGGGTCATGCAAACTGTCAACATCCATGAAGCCAAGACGCACCTGTCTCGGCTGGTTGAGCAGGCGGCACGGGGGGAGCCCTTCGTGATCGCCAAGGCGGGCAAACCCCTGGTCAAGGTCGTGTCGCTGGGTACACCGGAACCTCGGCAGATGAAACGCCTCGGTTTCATGGCTGGGCAGATCGCCGTGCCTGACGACTTCGACCGCATGGGTGGTACTGAGATTGAACAGCTCTTTGGCGATGGCCCGTGAAACTCCTGCTCGACACCCACCTGCTCCTCTGGGCGGCCGGCCAGCCGGAGCGCCTGTCCAAGGCGGCTCGCGAGCTGATCGAAGCTGCTGACAATGAGCTCATCTTCAGCACTGCGAGCCTGTGGGAGGTCGTGATCAAACGGGGATTGGGTCGCGAGGACTTCCAGGTCGATGTGCGACTGCTGCGGCGGGGGCTGCTCGACAACGGCTACACCGAGTTGCCCATCGGCAGCGCGCATGTGGTCGCGATCGAATCCCTGCCGCCATTGCACACGGATCTCTTTGATCGGATTCTCATCGCGCAGGCGTTTGTCGAGGGGATCACTCTGGTCACGACGGAGGAGACGGTCGCGCGCTATCCGGCGCCGGTGCGGGCCGTATGTTGATCCACCTTCCAGGGGCGCGCCCGTGCGTACGTCCAAGGCGGATGACGCAAATGATTTGCGTTCGACAGGCGAGTATGACCAACAACTGAGCATGCTGAGGAAGATCGAGCCCTGCGGCCACTCGCCGCAGCGTCGATCGACCCGGTACGGCCGACGGGGCCTGTGGGACGTCACCGTGCCTCGTTCGACCCGGGCTTGCGCACGAGCAGCACCGGCACCGAGGCGTGGCGCACGATGTACTCGGCGTTGCTGCCGAGCAGCAGGCGGCTGACGCCGTGACGGCCATGGGTGCCGCAGACGATCAGATCGGCCGGCCATTGTTGGGCCCGGCGCACGACGCATTCGCCGATGGGGACTCCCAATTCCTCGAGCAACACGGTTTGAGCCTGGATGCCGGCCTCGCGAACCTGCTCTTCGGCCTGCTTCAGCAGTTGTGCCCCCGCCTCGCGCAGCGCCTTCGAGCCCGCATCGAGATTGACCGCCGCGATGTCACCGGCCGCGATCCGCCATTCATCGACGACGTGCAGCAGCAGGATCTCGGCGCCCTGGTCGCGCGCCAGATTGATCGCCTCGCGCAGGCCCTGGGCCGCGGCGGAACTGCCATCGAGGGGGACGAGGATCCGTTGGTACATGCTGCACCTGCGAGGTCATACCGATGCGTATAGCGTACGCGCGTATCGTCCGGGCGGCATCAGGGAGGATGCACACGGGGCGCGCGGCGTGAAATAATCCGGCTCTCATGCAACGCGCCGCCCGGTGCTGAGTCGAAATCCCATGCTCGGCGCAATCACCCGTTCGGTCGTGACCTTCGCCGGCGCGCATCAGAGCATCGCGTACGGACTGATCCTGCTGGTGTCCTTGGCCGAATCGCTGCCGGTGGTGGGCGCGTTCGTGCCCGGCGATGCTATCATTTTCGCCGTCAGTGCGCTGGTCCCGACCGGTGCGCTGCGATTGTGGCCGCTCGTTCTCGCCGCCTTCGCCGGGGCCGTGCTCGGCGACGGCCTTGCCTTCTGGCTCGGCCGACACTACCACGCGACTCTCCTCGGCCGCTGGCCGTTTCGCGGCCGTCCGCGGCTCGTGGCGCGCGGGGCGGCATTCCTCGAGCGACATGGCGGCAAGAGCGTGTTCGCAGCTCGGTTCACACCCGGGGTGCGGGCGATCGTGCCGGTGCTGAGCGGCGTGCTGTACATGGATGCGGCCCGCTTCTACCTGATGAACCTGCTCTCGGCGTTGCTCTGGGCACCGGCGCACATTCTCGCCGGTGCGGCCATCGGGGCCTCGTTCGTCCTGCTCGGCGCTGTGGCAGGGCGGCTGGCACTGATGGCGGGCATCGTGCTGGTGCTGCTCGGACTGCTGTACCTACTGATGCGCTACCTGCTGCGCCGCGCCGCGCCGCACGCACTCGCCGCTCAGGAGCGAGTGCGTGCCTGGGCGGCGCGGCGCACCGGGTGGTTTGCGCGACAACTGCTCGCAGTGCTTGATCCGACGCGGCGCGAAATGCCGGGGCTGGCGGTACTCGGGGCCATCGTGCTCTCGAGTCTATGGCTGTTCTTCGGGGTGCTGCAGGACGTGATCGCCGGCGATCCGCTGGTGCGCGCCAATCAGGCAGTGTTTCATTTTCTGCAGGGCCTGCGCACCGAGTGGGTCGACCAGGTGATGGTGGGTATCACCGAACTCGCCGATACCGGGGTCGTGGTGGCGGTCGCGCTGGCGGCGCTGACGTGGCTTGCCTGGCGGCGCAACTGGCGCGCCGCGGCCCATCTGGTCAGCGTCGTGGCGATCGCCGGGATTGCCACCGTCGTGCTGAAGATCGCCCTGCACGTTCACCGTCCCGAACCGATCGACACCGGGTGGGATGCGTTCGCGTTTCCCAGCGGACACTCAGCCGCCAGCGCCGCGCTGTACAGCTTCCTCGCAATCATCAGCGCTTGGGAAGCCAAGGGGCGTTGGCGTCTGCCGATCACTGTGGTGATCGCCGTGTTGATTGGCGCGATCGACTTGTCACGCGTGTATCTCGGGGCGCACTGGCTCTCCGACGTGTTGGCCGGCACGGCCTTCGGTATCGCCGCCGCTGCGTTGCTTGCGATTGCCTACCTGCGCCACGATCCGCCGCGGGTGGGAGCGACCGGACTGTGCGTGAGCGCCGGGCTGGCGCTGCTGCTCGTCGGCGGCATCCACATCGCGCAACGACACACGTTCGACATGCGACGCTACGCCGTGCATCGGCAGGTGCAGATGATGTCGCTCGCCGCGTGGTGGCAGCGCGGATGGATGCGCCAGCCGGCCCACCGGATCGATCTGATCGGCGGCGCGGAGCAGCCGCTCACCTTCCAATGGGCGGGGCGTCGCGCAGTACTGCAGCGCGAGCTCGCGTCGCACGGCTGGCTGCGCCCGCCGCGCTGGACACTGCGTACCGCAGCGCGCTGGTTCGAACCGCACATCGCGCTTTCTGATCTACCGGTATTGCCGCATCTTCAGAGTGGGCACCGTGAGGCGCTCGTGATGGTGCACGGGACTCGCAATCCACGCGAACGGTACGTGCTGCGGCTGTGGCGTTCCGGTACGGACCTGACCACGAGCGCGGCCGCCGAACCGTTGTATCTCGGGACGGTCGTCGCGGAGCGATTGCAGCGCGTCGCGCCGATCATGGTCTTGACGCATGCGCGTCACCGCTATGACACGCCCCGCAATGTGCTCGCTCGCGCGCTGAGGCGCGAACGTGTGCTTGCCCGGCCCGACATCAAGCCGCAGCCGCAATGGGACGGTTGCGTGCTGCTCGGCCGGCCCACTCCAGGCATGCGCCGCGAGCCGCGCACGGCTCTTCAGTCGCGTACCTCGCGCCGACGGGTCCACCAGCGTCGGGCCGCGACAACGGACCAGACGGCCTCGACCACTCCGAACGGCCAGGCTCCCTGCAAAAACCCGTAGATTGACCCGAGAATGCAGGCCCCGCCGAACGCCAGGCTATAGGCCGGCCGGCGCTCCTCGAGCGCATAACACACCAGCATCGCCGTAACCGCGAGCAGTCCGAAGATCGTCAACGGGCTCATGCGGGCATTGTACGACTGTTGCGCCAGGGCGCCAGGCCAGCGGCTGGTCGGGCAATTCCTTCTGAGATCAACCGCTTGCCGGCGGTTAATAAGGGATCGGTCGCGCAACTGCCATGAGTTCGTAACGGTTCCGCAACAGCGATATCACGTCTGGTCTCTACCCTGCCGGCCCATTCATTCGTCCACATCGAGGGAAGGCAGCGTCATGAATCCACGAGTGCAGTGTGCGGTCCAGATGGTTCTCGGAGCGGTGCTGATGAGCGGCGCGCTCCCCGCCCATGCGGCGCAGAGCGGTGCGTCCGGGGCATCGTCAGCCGCGAGCGCGAGCCCCAGTTCCAGTGCCGCCGCGAATGCCGACATGGCGGCCGCGGACAGTGAGGCGGGCGCCGATGCGCTGAAGCTGGTCACGATCGAGGGCTATCACGACTTCACCAGCCAGGTCCTCAGTGCCAAGCAATTGCGCAATTCCTCGCAGCCTGCCGAGGCGGTCACGAAGAGCATGATCGATCTGTTCGGACCGGATGCGGGCGGAACGCAGGCGCTCAGCGTACTGCCGAACGTATACGTCTCGGGCACGAACAATTACAGCGCTACCGGACGGCAGACGATTTCCATCCGTGGCATCAAAGTCGGGTACAACACCATTCCCGGTGACGTTGAATCGAATGCCATTCAGGCGGAATTCGATGGTGTGCCGCTGAACAGCTTGAGTCAGGGCACCGCGTGGCATTCCGTCGAGATTCCGATCGGCGCTCTGATGCAGGGCGAGAACGTCATCATTGGTCCGGGCAATCCGAGTGAGCGCTGGTACAGCAGCATGGGCGGTACAATCGACTTCATCCCGGTGCAGCCGAGTGCGCTCGCCGGTGGCAAGGTCACGTTGGCTGGGGGAAGTTCTTCCACGTACGATACCTCTGCGGTGTACAACACTGGGGAGATTCACGGCTGGTCAGCCGTGTTCGGACTCGCCTCGGGACGCAGTGATGCGATTCGAGACACCCAGGACAGTCTGCCCGCCGACACCGAAGAGGGTTACGTCAAAACCCGCAAGCAGCTGGCCAGTGGGTCGGTGAGCTTCGGCTACTACTTTCAGCGCAACCATGAGTGGCGACCGAACATGGTTCCGCTGACCCCCCAGCCGCTGCTCGATACGGGCGGCCTTGGGATCGGTCAACCGTACAGCCAGCAGACCTCAGGTTTCTATTCCACGCTGCCGCGCTCGGTATGGCATAAGACCATCGAGATTCAGAACCACATGCTCTGGTCGCATCTGCATCTGAATCTCTCCAGCAGTCTACATATGTCTAACATCGTCTGGCTCCGCTTCGGCAAGGTGGTGCACTACCGGGCGAACAATTTCATTTTGCCGAGCAATCCGCTGTTCACGCAGTACGGTGGATCGGTCCAATCCACTCTGCCGAGCAATCCGCTGCTGAACTATTCTGGTTCGACGAACTACGAGCATTACATCGAGCACTCAAAGACGTTCGGTGACCGTCTAGCGTTTACCCAGAACTTCAACAGCATGGACACTCTGAAGTACGGCGGATATATGATTTTTTCCCGTGCCAAGAGCGATTATCAGGGCTACTCGACATTTGATGGCAGCTCGCTGGCGCAACCGGAACAGACCTATTACCACACTACGAACAGCATTTATTGGGCAGCGTTTGTTCAGGACGACTTCCGGCCCATCCCGCGCCTGAAAATCGTTCCAGGATTCCGTGTTGTCGGGTTCATCACCGACTTCTCGAACCTCAGTCCGCAGGAGTTCTGCACGGAATATCAGGACAGCCCGCAGGTGGTCTCGTCCTGTCAAGGCGGCACCATGAATGCCGATTTTGGCGGCGGTGGGACCATCGCCACGAACAGCGGCCAGACGATCAACTTCGGTGGCTTCGACACTACGCCGGATTCCAATACGGATAACGTTCGCTACGAGCCTTCGATCGGCGTGAACTATGAGGCGTTGCGCGATCTGAATCTGTTCGCGAACTTCTCCATCACGCGGCACAATCCTAACTCCGGGAATTTGGACAGTTATCCGCTTAACCTGCAGTCCTTGAAGCCGGCCAAATCGGAGACGTACGATTTCGGGGCGCGCTTCTCGGCGGTGCGTTTTGCGGGTATGCGCAATGTGTATGCGTCGCTCGACTTCTTCCACATTCGTCTGAGCAATGAGACGATCACGTACACCAAAGGCGCGAGCCCGGTTGTGTACTTCGGCTACGGCTCTGCGGAGTATAAGGGCGTGGATCTGTCCCTGAACGCGGCCTTCACCCGTCATTGGAGCGGCTTCGCCAATTTCGGCTACCTGAAGGACAAGTGGATCGAGTTCCAGGATCCGAGCAATGGAACTACCGCCTACGGCCTGCCGATATCGAATTCGCCTAAGGACACCCTTACCGCCGGCGTGACCTATCGGTTCCGGCTGCCGTTGGGTCGGATGAATGCGACGCTTTGGGATCAGTACGTCGGGAAGCGTTATCTGTTTGACAAAAATGCGGGAACGCCAACCACTCTCTCCAATCCTGCTTATGATCTGATCAATCTGTCGCTGAATGCAAAGACGCACCTGTTCGTCGGATCGATGCCTGGGGTGAAGAG
>JBMFWZ010000156.1:0-6687 GCA_049964755.1 Steroidobacteraceae bacterium
GGTTTCCCCGACGCGCCGCCTGCGGCCGGTACCGGCGAACACGCGCGATGCCGTCGCCTGGGTCCATCGCAAGCTCATCTTTGCCTCCACGGATCTGCGCAACGTCGTGCAGGAGTTCAACCGCTACAACGCGCGCCACCTGGTCATCGCGTCGCCTTCGCTCGAGACGTTCAGGATTGATGGGGTGTTCGCCTCGACCAATCCGGACGCTCTGATCGACTTCCTCCGGCAGTACCCGGGCATCAGGGTGACGGAGGTCGGCAGGCGGGTGCTGATCACCCGTCAAGCGGTTCGATAAGTTTTCTCCTCCCCGGGGGGGTATAAAACTGCTCCACCCACGCTCATATTGCGCAGAGAGCGGGCGTTGCGCCATGGCGCGTGACGTCGAGTGATCAGAACCGATTAAAACAATTTTGGGGAGACAGGTTATGCGGGCCGAAGTCATTGCCGTGGCGCTGGGTATGGCCGTGGCCGGGATGCCAGCCGGTGCGCTGGCGCAAACCGCGGCTACCCGGATCAGCACCGATATTCCGCCGGAGCCCTTGCGCCCAGCGCTGCGCAGCCTCGCGCAGGAGTTCGGCTTCCAGATCGTCTATCCCTCGACGGAAGTCGCAAGCCGCCGCAGTCCCGGGGTGATCGGAAGCTTCACGCTCACTGAAGCCCTCAAACACGCACTCGCCGGCACGGGCTTGACGTTCCGTTACATCGACGTGCATACGATCACGATCGTGCCGCTCGCGGGCCAGACTGCTGCCGACCCGCCTGCCGCCGGTGTGCCCGAGTCGGACCCCAAGGTCGGCGATCCCCAGGCTGTGAACTTGGACGGCACCTCTCAGGGCCGCAGCACCACCTTCGCCGGGGCCGCTGCACGCGCCGCGTCAGATCCACCTGCGACCCCAGGTGGCTCGGATGGAAACCCGACCACGCTGCACGCCATTGTGGTCACCGGTACTCGCATCCGCGGCGTCGATACGCTCAATGCACTACCGGTGCAGATGCTGAGCCGACGAGATATCCGACTTTCGGGTGCGACCAGCGTCCCGCAACTGCTGCAACAGGTGACCTCGACCAGCAGCGTCGGAAGCGTCACGTCGGCGCAGGCGACGGGGTTCACCACCGGTGGAATCGAGACAGTGTCACTGCATGGCCTTGGCGCGGCCCGAACACTCGTGCTCGTCAATGGGCTGAGGATGCCGGTCAGCACAGCGGGCGATACGGTTGACGTCGGCTCCATTCCGCTCGCTGCGGTGCAGCGTGTGGAGGTCCTCGAGAACGGTGCGTCTGCCGTGTACGGCAGTGATGCGATCGCGGGGGTGGTGAACTTCATCCTGAAATCGGACTTCCAGGGACTCGACGCGAGTGCAACGATCGGGGCCCCAACCCAGGCGGGCGGTGGCACCGCCGAGGATATCTCGGTCTACGCGGGCACCGGATCACTGGAACGTGACCGCTACAACATCGGCATTGGACTGGAGTACGACCACAAATCGCCCATCATGGGCTCATCGCGTTCCTACGCCAGTCGTTACAGCCCCGGTTACGGCAATGACGTCACGTCATTTTTTGCCTTCCCGGCGAACGTGCTCATTCCGCCCAATGCGGTGCTGCCCCACGGCGGGGTCTACAGCCCGGAGGTTGGAAATTGCACCCCGACATCCCTCAATGACGCGAATTACCCGACGCAGTGCCGATTCGATAATTCCCCCTACGATTCGCTCCAGCCGAAGCGGTCTCGCTACAGTCTCATTCTCAACGGCACTTATCGGCTGACCCATTCCACCGAGCTCTACGGCAATGTGCTGTTCTCACAGGTGCGCCAGACGACCTATACACAACCGGTACCGCTTGCCTTTCTCAATCCGCTGTTGCCGGGAAACCCGTATATTTCCTACCTGGCCAATTTGCTCGCGACGCAGTATCCGGGCTACAACAATCCAAATGCCAGACCCGGACAGGGCGCATTCCTGCTGCCGCCGACGAGTCCCTATTATCCGACGGCCTGGGCGGCCTCTCATGGGCTCGCCGGGCAGCCCCTGAACCTCATCTATCGCGATTTCGCCAATGGCATCCGTGAGACCTACGATCGCACGAACACCACGCGAGCGGTGGCAGGGATCAAGGGAAACGCCATCGGCTGGCACTACAACGGCTCGCTGCTGTTCGGCCAAACGGCCCTGTCCGATAACCTGGAACACGGCTGGCCATTGTATTCAACCATCATGCCGCTGCTTGACTCCGGCACCATCAACCCATTCGGACCGACCCAGGACGCCAGTGCACTCGCTCAAGCGCAAGCGGACCAATTCATCGGCCAGGACTATTCGACCAAGACCACACTGACAAGTGTCGATGCGAGCGCCAGCCGCAAGCTCGCACAGCTGTCGACCGGAGCGCTACGGCTGGCCGTGGGAGCCGAGCTGCGGCGCGAAACGTACGACTATTCGCCGGCGGCGGTGCTGCAGCAGGGCAATGTCGGCGGTCTCGGCGGCAATTCGCTGCCTGAATCCGCCTCGCGAACCGCCCAAGCGGCGTACTTTGAATTGAACGGCTTCATCGCACATTCCCTCCAGGGAGACATTGCGGTTCGCTGGGATCACTATCAAACCGTCGGCAGTACCGTCAATCCGCAGTTGTGGCTGCATTGGAAGGCATTGCATTGGCTGCAATTCCGCGGATCTGCCGGCACGGGCTTCCGTGCTCCGTCCCTGGTGGATCTGTACGCGCCGCAGACTTTCAGCGTCACCTCGAATGGGACGCGCGATCCGGTCCAGTGTCCGGTCTTCAACCCGAGCAATCCGGCGTGCAGCGAGCAGTTCACGACGGTCACCGGCGGCAACCCGAACCTGCAGCCCGAGAAGTCGATCAACTACACGCTGGGAACGGTGCTCGAACCGGCGCGCGGTCTGCGCTTGGACCTGGATTCGTTCTGGATTTACATGCGCAATGAGATCGCAAGCGGCGGCCTGCCGTATTCGGTCATTCTGCAGAACGCCCAGACCGCCGCGGAGTTCTCGCGCTTCGTCACCCGCGACTCATCGGGCAACATCGTCTCCATCAGCCAGACCGCCTCGAATCTCTTCAAGACATACCTCAGTGGTCTTGACATCAACCTCAGCTACGACAAGCGGTTGGGGCCTGGTGACGTGTTTGTGCGGGCAAACGGCGCGTATTTCTACAAGTACGCGGTGCAGAACTACAACGGCACCTGGACCGACGTCGTGAATCAGGGACTCTCGTCGGTGGGTGAAACCGGAGGCGTCGTCATCCGGTGGCGGCACACCGTGACCGTCGGTTATAGGACGGCGTCCTGGGAGCTCTCGGCGACCCAGAATTACCAAGAGCCCTATATGGACACGCCCTCGACGATCACACAGGTTCCGCGTGACGTCTCAGCGTATGACACGATCAATACGCAGCTGTCCTATTCCGGTCTGCGACACTTCGACTTCACCTTGGGTGTGATCAACCTGTTCAATCAAAATCCGCCGTATACGAACTACGGTTCGATTGCGAACAATTTCGTGGGCGGGTATGACCTTACCTACGGCGATCCGCGCGGCCGCTACGTGTACGCGACGATTCGGTATCACGTGCGCTGAAGCGCGCAGTTCACTTCCTGCCCCTGCAAGGGGACTCGCCGGTAGCGCCCAACCCCCTGGCGCTACCGGCGAGGGTGCGGTTCAGGTTGATCGGGGAGGACGCTGTGCAAGCGCGCGAAGGGTGCAGACCGATGGGCGCGATGTCATGGCGCTGCGCCCATCGGTGTCGCACCGATTAGCTCTGTGCTGCGCGCCGGCGCGACTCGGCAATCCAAAGAAAGAGGAAGGGGATCAAATAAATGAGCACGTTGCCGAGCACGTTGCCCCGGACCCCGGTGCCGGCACTCGAATAAGGACCGCCGAAGGCCTCCGCGGTCATCCAGACCGACAGCGAGTAGGCCATGCCGAAGGGAATCGCAAGACGGAGCCATTTGCCGCTGAGCAGTGCGAGGGCGATGGTCGTTTCGGACAGCCCGACCAGGATGGCGACCGGAACCGGCCCGACCGCATGGACGAGGGCGGCGACGAATCCGAGCCATACGGCAATCCAGTGCGGTTGACCGGGAATCACCCCGGTGATCTGGCTCGTGAAATGAAGCAGGAACGCCGGCAGCCATTTCAGGAAGGCATCGAAGACCCACAGCACCGCGAAGCACAGTCGCGCCACCTCCCACAGGCGGTTCGCGCTCTTCGACTCATCCGGGCCGCGTCCTTCGAGCAGCGGTGCGACCGACCACACGAACAGGAATGCGATGGCGTACGCCACGAAGACCCCGGGATCGGTCTGCCCGCCGCTATACGGGTAGCCAAAGCCGTTCAGGAAGACCCAGCAGAGGAGGCTGTAGCACACGCCGATGCGGGCCGCCCATGCGACCTTTCGCCCGCTCAGCAGCGCCGCGCCGAGCAGTCCGGCAATCGCAACCATCACCAGCGCGATGGGCTTCGGGCCCACCGCCTGCGCCCCGTGCAGCGCGCCCAGGAGCAGAGGACGGACTGCCGCCGGGACCTTCGAGGCCGGTTTTGCGAGCGCGTGCAGAAAGTTTCCGTGCGCGTTCGCGACGACCAGCCAGGCCATTGCCTGAAAGCCTGCGTTCAGCAGCCAGACCAGACCGAAGACCCGGGTCAACACACGCAGCGCTTTGCGTTGCGCGTCATCAAATTGCTCATTGTTCATTTTGAGGTCCGTCGTGAGAAAAACGTGCTGCGCGCCGAGGCTACGGAAAAATTCCGAGCAGGCACCCGCCGCGCGAGCCACCGGTGTCCGATGATCCTGCAGCCCGAGGCGTCTGAGGACCCCCCGGGCGACGCGATGGGTTCAGCTGTGCCGATCACGTCGAATCCCGCTCGAGTGATCGAATTGTTCGGCAACGTTCGGTAGCGCAGAGCCGTGAACGCATCTTGGAGAGGCGCCCGATCCATCGCGTCGAGTCGCCCTGCGCACCGGGTCGTGCTGACGAATTCAATAAACGCGGGTGCGCCGGCGCCGACGGCAGAGCGCCGCCGCGATGATGCCGAGACGGTGTCCGCAGGTTTGCCGCTGCAGCGTGCGGTGATCGCGTGCGGACAGTCTCGCGACGGACCCACAACTTGCAGGAAGGGCACGCCGACCGACTTGCGAATGGCGTCATAGACCCGATCCCCCAGTCAAGCGGGCCGACCCTAGCATGTTGCGCGAGTGAGGGAAACCACGCACCCCGACCGTAGTGCCGTAACCGGTCCGGATGATGATTCGTGACGTCATGATCCCGAAAAGAAAGTGTTGTTCGTTCGATCCCCGAGCGGCATCGACCGGGGCCGATCCTACAGACCGGTCTCAGGGGGATAGTGTTCCCTACGAGGTGATAAATGCGCCGTGCGGGACGCCGAAGCCGGGCGAACCGAGGACAAGGGCGGGCTGACACCGGGATATTTCGCGCATGTCGTGAAAATATATCCTTTTAAATCAGATGGATACGTGACTCTTCGCTTCAAGCCACGCCATGGCGCGAGGCGCCGAACCCGCAGGTGTCGCGCAATGCTGGAAGATGCCGAGTGCCCAAACGACCGGGGTGATCCCATCGCTGAGGTCGTGGGCGAGGATCGGCGCCACGATACGTTGCGACTTCTCCAGCCAATAGGCGTAGAGCACGCCCAGCACGAATGGGTAGCCTTGCTGGATCAGTGCATCCATGGGACTCGCGACCCAGAAGCATAGCGCACAGCGCTGCCGCACTCCTCATAGCTGCCCGACAGGACGATCGCGGCATACGCCTGCCGATGGCCTGCAATCCGTAGGCCGGGACTCCGGCATTCACAGCCGCTTCAAATTTGTGCAAATCCGGTCTGCTCCATACCGCGCATCCTGCATGAATATGGGGCGACCCATCAAATTTGGCGTCCAGGTGGCACGCGGAAATTGCGCATTGCGTCCGCATGACGGAGGTGCAGCGGAGTTCTGCGGATGTGCGCAGCGCGGGTAGGGCGGTGACACCGTGCAAGTCGGTCGAGATCCGCGCAATGCTCAGCGGTGACTAATTGGGCGGGTTCACGGCGTTGCGCTGAACTCTGTCGCACCTGAATGTGCAGCCGGTCGTTCCCGCGGCGTTCTTCCATGTCCTCGCGCTGGTGTAGGCGACCTTTTCCGGCGGTCCGTACACACCGGATGGGACCCGAAACAGCCAGGACACCCCACTGACGATTGCATGACCCATACGGCGCAAAACGGCAACGAAGCTGTACGACTGCGGACTACGCGGCCCAGGAGTGGATGCCGCCGCGTGCAAGGGGGACGTCATAGTCGTCTGATGAGCTACTACGCTGCGCATCTTCGGGGCGCTGGCACATCCACCCAATACGACGGCCACGGCCGCGGCAGCAATCATCACAAGACCGAATCCGTTGACGCGCATTACCGTTGCCCCTTGCACTGCGTCGCGCATCCCGAGGGAGCACAGTGTTGGATGCGACGATGAACACTAGATACTGACCGCAAGCGTGAACTGGAGCGAAGCTCTAGGCTCATCTTTGATAACGTACTAGCCCCCGAGGCTACGCGTCCCTATTCCGATGCGCAAGCGAACGATGGAGCGCCACCAAGGGAACGTCAAAGTCGTCTGCCGGCGAGTGTGCGGTGTTTTGGGTGAGCGACGAGCGGAGGCGTGGGCGGGTT
>JBMFWZ010000157.1:0-6478 GCA_049964755.1 Steroidobacteraceae bacterium
GACGCCGTGGTCTACGCGGTCCCAGACGCGCCCTTGCCGTCGGACAAGGCGCGTACCGCAATCATCGATCAGGTGCATCGGCAGTTTGCTCCGCAGGTCAATGTGGTTCAGGTGGGCACCTACGTCGATTTTCCGAACAGCGACAACATCCTGCATTCCGTCTATTCATTTTCACCCGCCAAGACCTTCGTGCTGCGGCTATACGCGGGCAGAACTGAGCCGCCGGTCCTGTTCAATAAGCCAGGCATCGTGGTCATGGGCTGTCAGATTCACGACAGCATGATCGCCTGGCTCCTAGTGGTTAAAACCCCGTATTTCGGTAAAACCGCCCCCGATGGTTCGCTGGTCCTGCGTCACTTGCGCGCCGGTAATTACAGGGTGCATGCCTGGGACGTTGGAATGCGCAAGGCAAGTCCGCCGAAAATGCTGCAGATCCTCGCCGGCACACGGCCTCGTCAGATCACTTTCCGTCTCAAGGCCGGCCGTATGCCACAGCACGGGCCGACGATGCCCGGAATGTCCTCGAATGACGGGATGTAGTGTCCATGCGCATTCGCAGTCTGAGATTTCGGCTGATCATATTTCTCGTGACTCTGATCGGAGTGGTCCAGATCGCTGAATTCGTGCTGATGAATCGCGCCAGCTACAGTGCCGCGCGCGCAAAGATCGAGCAGCAGTTCGGCATTGGTGAGAAAGTGTTCGCCCGAACTCTCGCTGAGAACGCCGCGCAGCAGGTTCAGTCGGCTCGTGTGTTGGCATCGGGGTTTTCATTCCGCGCTGCGGTGGCCGTCGGCAATCCGGAAACAGTCAAATCAGCGCTTGAAAATTATGGCCAGCGCATTGGCGCACGTGCCGTGCTGTACGTGAATCTGCGCGGAGAGGTGGTTGCCGATACGCTGCGTTCCTCCGTGGCGCTTCGTCCATTCGAGCTGCCGGCGCTCATCAAAGCCGCCTCGGCCCGGGGCGAGTCCACCTCGATTGGCATGCTTGATGGCCGTGCGTTGCAGCTCATCTCCGTGCCAGTGCGTGCGCCGCTGACCATCGGCTGGGTGATCGTTTGCTTTCCGCTCGACCGAATGCTCGCCGAGCAGCTGCGTCAACTGACTGGACTGGAGGTGTCATTCGCGACTGAACGAGGCGCGCGTTGGACGGTGGTGGCCACGACGCTACCCTCGCGTGACGCCACGGTGCTGCCGTTGAGACTGTCGCAAAGCGACGGGAATCTGAAGAATGCCGTCCTGCAGATGCCCGGAGGAGCGCAACTGACTCGTCTCCTTCCGTTGAATTCGCGTGGCCCCGATCAGATCGTGGCCGTGCTCGCGCAGCCGATCGCGCCGGCGCTTGCGAGCTTCAGGGCGCTTCGGGAGACGCTGGTCGGTCTGGGCATCTTCAGCCTGCTGGTGTCCGTTCTCGGGAGCATTTTGATCGCTCTGGGGTTCACGCGGCCGCTGGCTGCTTTGCTCGATGCGGTCAAGCGAATCAGGCAAGGTGACTACTCTCGGTTGGTGGCGATCCGCCGAGATGATGAGATCGGGACGCTTGCTCGGGGACTTGAGCATATGCGAGCGGGCATTGCCGAGCGCGAGCAGCGTATCTTGAAGCTCGCGTACGAAGATCCCCTGACGCATTTGCCGAATCGCTCGCAATTCTCAGAATCCCTAGAGAAAGGGCTTGCGGTTGCGCGCGCACGAAAGCGCTGTCTGGCGATTCTGATCATGGATCTGGATCGATTCAAGTACGTGAACGATACTCTCGGACATGGCGTCGGGGATCACGTTCTGCGGGAAGTTGCAGAGCGTCTGCGGTCAGTTTTGAGTGCCGCCACTTGCATCGCGCGGTTGGGGGGCGATGAGTTCGCGGTTCTTTTGGAAGATTCCGGTAGTGAGGAAATCGTCCGATTGTCCGAGCGTGTCGTGGCGGCTCTCGAGCAACCGATATTTTTTGACCAGCAGCCGCTCGATGTCGGGGCGAGCATCGGGATTGCGACATATCCGGAGCACGGTAGCGATTTACAGACACTGGTCAGAAATGCGGACATCGCGATGTATGTCGCCAAGAGAACACGCAGCGGCTACAGTTTGTACGACCCGAGCTACGACACCAGTCAGCAGGAACATCTCTCGCTGCTCAGTGAATTGCGTCGTGCGGTAGAGCGGGGCGAATTGCGTCTCTACTATCAACCGAAGATGACGTTGTCATCGTCCAAAGTCTTCGCAGCAGAGGCGCTGATTCGTTGGGTTCATCCCGTTCGCGGGCTGGTGCCGCCGGCGCTATTCATTCCCTTTGCGGAACATACCGGATACATCAAGGCGCTGACTCTGTGGGTTCTGAACGAGGCGATTTCGCAGTGTGGCCGATGGTGCAGGGAAGGTCGCGCGTTACAAATATCTGTCAATATCAGCGCGCGCGATCTGACGAGCCGTGATTTGCCGGAGAGAATTGCGGCGCTCCTGGAGGAACACGGTGTCTCGGCAGAGATGCTGTGTCTGGAGATCACCGAGAGCGGCTTCATGGAGGATCCGCACCACGCGCAACGGGTTCTCGACCGTCTGGCGCAGCAGGGGGTGCAGTTGTCAATTGACGATTATGGAACCGGTTATTCATCCTTGAGTTACATCATGCGTCTTCCGGTCAAGGAGCTGAAGATCGACCAGGCGTTCGTGAGTCGAATGAGTGAAAACCCGAATCTCGCGACGATCGTGCATTCAACCATCGAGCTCGGCCACAGTCTGGGGCTGAAGGTGGTGGCGGAGGGGGTCGAGGATTTTCGCGGCTTCGAATTGTTGCGTGAGCTCGGGTGCGACAGTGCACAGGGGTATTATCTCAGTCCACCCTTGGCGCCTGCCGAGTTCACCGCATGGCTCGAGGGAGCGCTGCCAGCCCGGCAGTGCCGGGATCTGCGTGGCGTTGGCGAGCGCGAGGAGCCCGACTCGAGTGTCATGAGGGATGCCGACGTTGCCTAGGGCTGTACGGGTTCCGGACAGCCCAGCATGGTGCGGCGCGATGTGTGGTGCGTCAGTCGCCGCGAGACAGTCCGGTGCGTTCCACTGGATCAGCCGTTCAACTCGACGGTCCAGGTGACTGGCGCCTTGGCGTCCAGTGAAGAGCGCACGCTGCAGTACTTGGTGACGGATAACTCTACGGCGTGCTGGGCTTTCTCCAAAGTCGCGCCAGGCGCGTTGATGCGAAAATGTAGATTCGCGCTCGCCAGATGTCGTGGCACCGTTTCGACGCGCACTGCTTCGACGCGCACTAAGAGGGACTGTACGGGTGTGCGCTGCTTACTGAGAATCGTGACGACATCCACCGAAGCGCAGGAGGCGATGGCGGCCAACAGGAGGTCAAACGGACTTGGAGCGCTCTGCGCGTCGCCATCGATGGGAACCTTGGGACCGTCCGAGCGGCCGGCTTCGAACTTCAGGCCATCCACCCATGCCACGTCGATTGGGGTGTGGGCGGACCCGTTTGCGAGAGGACTGTTCACCAGTGACTCCTGATGCGATGGACAAGGGCCGGTCGGCGGGATCGGTGTGCGCATGAGGTGGCTGGCCACGCGTAATGGAACCGCAGCCTGAAAAGTTCGAGCCGAGCTTACGCGGGGTCCGCCAGAGTACCCAGGAACGCACCCTCGTCGCGTTGGCGAGGATCCGCTCCGGTAGCGTACGCAGGATACCCCAGCGAGCACCCTTGCGGCAAAGCGCACAGGGGGTGTTCGGCAGACCGACGCGCACGTGAGCTGAAAATCTCGATGCGAGCAGTGGTCATCTGGCGACGCGAGCTGCGTCCCCTGCCGCTCGGGTGTACGCGGGCGCCGAAGATCGTGGGAACATTAAATCGTTTCGCGCGCAGCTCGGAAACTCGCACCCAGATGTGAGCCTTTACCGAAATAGTGACGGAACACGTAAAAAAGTGGTGACCATGCGCTGGCATCGAAGCGTGTGCCGCTTGGATTGAGAACATCACGCCGGGCGTGGACCAGGAGCTTGCGGGTTTCAATGTATACGAAGGGGGCATTCTCACTGGCGGGGTGTATCGCGGTGACTGAAGCTTCGATTTGGACCGGGCACTCTGCCGCACGTGCCGGCGCGACACACTGCGCCGGCAGCGGAGTGAAGCCGGAGGTGGCGAACTTGTCCTTGGCGTAGACAATCCCGGCGGCCCGGTGGTAATCCGTAAGGGGGGCGTGACCGGTGGTGTGGCCGAGCTGTTCGACTTCGCGCCATTGGCGGGGTGAGGGAAGGTTAAGGACACACTCTCCATGCCGGCGCAGATTCGCCGCGCTCTGCCCGAAGACCGTCAGACCGAGCACGAGGTGTTCGCCGAGGGCCCAGAAGCTCGAGAGCGCAGCGAGGTTGGTGGTGCCATCCGGATTGAGGCTACTCAGCACGGCCACCGGAGTGCCGAAATAGAGGATCTCCGGGGAGATCTGGACGAAATCCGCTGGCTGGGTCATCCCCAGAGGGTGCCTGCATCGCGGTCACATCGTTTCGGAATAATCTGTAGCATCGGCGGGCATTCTTCGCAGAAAATTCCGCATGTCCCGCCGGAACGAAATGCCGAACATTGCCCGAATCGGAGCCCTGATTGGCAACCCGATGCGTGCGCGCATGATCGGCTCGCTGATGGATGGGAGTGAGCGGTCGGCGAGTGCTCTGGCGAAGGAGGTCGGCGCGACGGCTCAGGCGGTGAGTGCGCATCTTTCGAACTTGGTGACAGGGGGACTCTTGGCCGTGCGTGCCGAGGGGCGCCAGCGCTGGTATCGCATCCGCAGCGAGCAGGTCGCCGAGGCGATTGAGGTGTTGTCGCGAACGGCAGTGGATGCGATGCCCGAGATGAATTTCGCACACGAGATCCGCTGTGCACGGCGTTGCTACGATCATGTGGCCGGTCGGCTCGGCGTCGCGCTATGCGAATACGCGCTTAAACGGCGGTACGTCGTTGCCGATGACGCCGGCGCAACCTTGACTGCGGCCGGGAGCGCCTGGCTCGAGAGGCTCGAGTTGCCCGCTCCCGCGGGGCTGCGCCGGCCGCTGGTACGGTTGTGCCTCGACTGGACCGAGCGCCGCTGGCACTTGGCCGGATGGCTGGGGGCTGCGCTGTGCCGTCAGCTCGAGGATGGCCGCACGGTGCGGCGCATCGAGGGTTCGCGCGCGTTGGTCGTGACGCCGGTCGGACGAACGGTGCTGAAACGACGCTTTTCGCTCGACTGGTCGGCTATTGAGCGGCGCGATGCACGCTGAGGAGTGTCGGCTGTTTCGCGGGACATTCGATGACGCCTAAGGAACCTAAGTGATGAAAGATCTGGCGATTGAACTGGCGAACCGGCCCGGAGCGCTCGCTGAGATGGGCGAGGCGCTCGGTGCAGCGCAGGTGAGTCTCGAAGGCGGCGGCGCGTTTGCAGGTGCCGCGGGCGGTGTTGCCCATTTCCTCGTTGCCGACGTCGACCGTGCGCGTCGCGCGCTGGCCGATGCCGGGATCAGGGTCGTGGCAGATCGGGAGATCATCGCCGTGCATCTGCACCAGGAGGAACCGGGGCAACTCGGGCGCCTGACGCGACGGATGGCGGAGGCCGGCGTGAACATCGAGGTTCTCTACAGCGACCATGCTCATCGGCTCATCCTCGTGGTGGACCGTCCCGATGTGGCGCGGCCCGTCGCTGCCGCTTGGGAGGCGCGTCGAGATGAATAGGCAGCACGAATACGACGTTCAAGTTACATGGCGCGATTCCAGCGGGTCCGGTACACGGACCTATACCAGCTACTCGCGTGATCACGTGATCGTGGCTGAGGGTAAGCCCGAGATCGCCGCCTCGAGCGATCCGAGCTTCCGCGGCGATGCGCACCGGTACAACCCGGAGGAGTTGCTGCTTGCGAGTCTTGCGAGCTGCCACATGCTCTGGTACTTGCACCTGTGCGCCGCCAAGGGGATCAACGTACTCGATTATCGCGACGAGGCGCACGGTGTCATGGTGGAAGCCGACGACGGCGGTGGCGCGTTCAGCGCCGTGACGCTGCGGCCTCGGGTGCGCATCGCTGCCGGCGGGGATACCGCACTGGCGCTCGCGCTGCACGAACGGGCGCACGGGCTGTGCTTCATCGCCCGATCCGTCAACTTTCCAGTGCACTGCGAGGCGCAGATGGCCGGCTGAACCGCGCTGGCGGTGCTCTCAGTCATCGAGTGTGGGCGGCCGGCCCATCGCTTTTTCCCTCGCCGCGTCGCGCAGATGCAGCCGGATGAAATCCGCAGCCGCTTGGCGCTGACCGGCGAGCAGCAGCTCGATCAGTGTCTTGTGCTCGCTGCAGCGGCGGGCCGCAGCGTCGCGATCGACCGTCGTGCGGTATTCCATCAGACGACGCAGGCGATTGATCCGCTTAAGCGAGTCGAGGAAGAAGACATTGCCGGAGCATGCGGCGATGGCCTCGTGCAGACGCGTATTGGCGTCGAACAGCTGTGCTGCAGAGACCCAGCGGACCGCCCC
>JBMFWZ010000158.1:0-6446 GCA_049964755.1 Steroidobacteraceae bacterium
CACCCCTCGCCACTCCCGCGCCGGTTTGACCATCCGGCTCTTCACGAAAGGAGGTGCCTCAGAACAGATTTACCGTGACGTCACCCCCATCGAGGGTTGCCGGTGAAGCAATCCTGGTGATCTGCCGGTATCGGCCGAGCAGGCCGGCCACCGCATCGATCTCGGGGCGCCGCGATGGTGCGCCCGGACGGGTCACGACGGCGATTTCATCCAGAACGATGGCGGTATCCTCGACGAATACCGAGTCGGCCAGCATCGGTGCCTCGGGCAGCCGCTCCAGACGACAACCAACGCGACTGAGCGCCTGCTCGTACGCCGCGTGTTGCTCACGCGCCCGCTCGAGGTCGATCGGCGTTCGCGCCAGATGCGTCAGCTCGCACCGCAGCAACGCCGGACTCACTGGGCGCGTCACCGCGATGCGCACCGGCTGCGGGCCGCTCGGCATGATCACCTCGTGAGAGACGATATTCGACCTGAAGAATATCAGGTACTGTGTAGGGGCTCGAATTCCCCGCTCCGTCTTCGGAGGAATCCGCAACATGCACCCCGGCAGTGAACCGCGACGCAGCCTCGGTCTTGCCACCACGACGTCCGTGGTGGTCGGCAACATGGTGGGCTCGGGAGTTTTTTTGCTGCCGGCCGCACTGGCTGCGTACGGACGATACAGCCTCTGGGGCTGGGGGTTCAGCACCGCCGGTGCGCTGCTGTTGGCCTGGATGTTCAGCGACTTGGCGCGGCGCATGCCCCGCTCCGGCGGACCGTATGCCTATACTCGCGCGGGACTTGGAGATTTTGCCGGCTTCCTGGTCGCGTGGATGTACTGGATCAGCATTGCGGCATCGGTGGCCGCGATTGCCGTCGCGTTCGTCAGCTATCTGGTCCCGTTCGCACCAGCGCTCGCCGAGCACCGCGGATTCGGCGCGGGCGCCGCTCTGCTCACCAGCTGGGTGCTCACGGGTGTAAACATCTGGGGCGTGCGCGCCGCGGGCCGGCTGCAGCTCATCACCGTGATCCTCAAGCTCTCCCCGCTGTTGGTGCTTGCCGCCGCAGGCAGCTTGTATTTTGCTCCCAAATTGATTACGGCGGGACCTCAGGCCGCCAGCCCGTTTGCCTCGATCAACACCTGCGCAGCATTGACGATGTGGGCCTTCGTCGGCCTGGAGTGCGCCACCGTACCGGCCGATCGAGTCAAGGATCCGGCCAAAACCATTCCGAGAGCCACTCTGCTCGGCACCATCATCGCCGCCGTCGTTTATATCGCCTGTACCACGGCGGTGATGGGCATCGTGCCCGCCGCAACGCTCGAGCACTCCAATGCGCCCCTTGCCGCCGCTGCGCAAGCGCTCTGGGGGGGCTGGGCCGGCGATCTGATCGCCGCGGCGGCAGCGGTCTCGTGCTTCGGGGCGCTCAACGGCTGGACGCTCATGGCCGGGCAGTTCGCTCAAGCCGTTGCGCGCGACCAGCTATTTCCGAGCGTCTTCGCCCGCGAAATCCACCGCGGCACTCCGGCGATCGGGCTGGTGCTCTCCGGGCTCATCGCCAGTGCTCTGATCGCGATGAATTACAGCCGGGGCCTGGTCGGCACCTTCGACGTGATCATCCTCATCGCCACCTTCTTTACCCTCGTCCCGTACATGATGTGCGCGGTGGCAGAAGCGCTCGCCAGCGGCGAGCAGGCCCGCCCGCTGCGCAATGCCCTGCTGGCATCGGTGGCATTCGTGTTCGCACTCTGGGCAGCGGCGGGCACCGGCCAACGCTCCCTCTACTGGGGCACACTCATCATGCTCGCCGGACTGCCGGTGTACGCAGGTCAGAAGTGGTCGCGGGCGCGCCAGAGCGCCGCCGGCATCGCAAGCAGCAATCATTGATGTCCCACCTCGCGGGCGGTCGCGCACGTGTCCGCGCTTCAGCCGCGAGCGCGACGCGCGGGCACTCTCTTCTCTCGCGAGAGACCTTTACGCACCAGCCGGGCCGCCTCGCGGTCCCGCTCGCGAATGACGCGCTGTCGCATGAGATCGCACCGGACGGCGGCGCAGCGCTCGACCGAACTCGGATCGGTGCTAGAATTCCTCCAACCCATGGCTCAAGCGGTAGAGTGACGTGAAAGTATCCATCATTGCCGGACTCATTCTCGCGGTTGGGGGCGTGTTTCTCGTCCTGCGGCCACCGCATTACTCGTCACGAGAGCGCGTGTTCAAGATCGCGGGCGTACAGGCGAGCGTAAGCCACGAGAAGACCTTGCCGCGGTGGGTCGGGGGAACCGTGCTCGGTGCCGGCATCGTGTTGCTGGCTGCAGGGCTGGTGAAGCGCCGCTGAGGCGCGTGGATCGCGGTGCGGCCCTGACCGCTCACCGCTGCATTCGTGCTGTAAGCGGCGTGACGTCGAGCGCAAGTGACGATCGCTCGCTGGGCGTACTTGGCCGCGCGGACCGCTCGCGGCCCGCGACTTCCTGGCCCCTGGCCGATGGCGGACGATGAACCTTCGGCGAGTTGCGGCAATCTCTGCGCCCGAAGGCCCACACTGACGTTGGTTCAGCGCGCGGCGCAAATGGTTTGAGCCGCTGGTATCGCGAGCATTCGCGTTCGCTTCGTCCGTACTGCGAGGGCCGTGTACTGAAAGTTCACGGATCGGTCACACACGCGGATTGGGCACCGTACCGCTGGGTGTCTTCCGTGGCCTCGATCAACAGCCCACCGTGGCAATCCCCGACCGCAGCGACGTATACTCGATTCTCCCTCAACGCAGGAGACTCGCATGAGCAAAGGCATGGATAAGAAGAAGGAAGCGAAGAAGAAACCGGCGAAAACCCTGGAGGAAAAGCGCGCAGCGAAGCGTGAGAAGCGCGAATCCCGAGGACGCTGAGCGACACTCGGCCCGGCTCGCCGCAACGAGCACCCCTCGTTCGCGGCGAATGCGGGGAACGGGGCGACACACCCCGCACTTCGGTTCCGGCGTGTGGCGGGTGTCCTCCTCAGCGCCGATGCACTGCGCCCGTCAACCGGGAGCGCTCTCACGCGCAGCTTCAGAGCATCGATGCCACTCTGCGGCTAAACCCACTGGCTACCTGGGCACACGTATAGACAGCCCGTCTGCACCGACTTCCGGCGGCGCCCGGACACGGCGGCGTGCGCGCCTCGTCACGGACAGTCAAATCATCGTGGCGAGGTGCACCAAATTGGCTTAAGAATGCTCTATAACTCGTTGATTCGTATTCTATTTATTGGCTATTTTAGTGCCATTCTTGGCTGAATTTTTTGGCGCGACTGCGGCCAGCCACGCACGTTTCGGCCTGCTGCTGGCGTGTCAGGGCGATCCCGCACCTCGCTTCAAACCACACCTTCACACAGTCAATTCCCCCGTGCGCGCATCACCGCTAGCAGCGCTGCGCGCAACGCACGGAGCAAACGCGCGCACCGTCGCTCACGTCGATAGCGATGACGTCGCAGGCGCGACACGTCGAAGCCAGACGCTCCCGAGCACCGCCGCCGCCAGCGCAAATCCGGCCCCGGTACCGAAGGCGGCCTGGTAGCCGCCTGCAAGCGCCTGCACCGGAGTAACGCCATCGGCGAGCAGACCGCTACTGCGTGCCGCCGCCGCGCTCGCGAGCACCGCCAATCCCAAAGCGCCCCCGAGCAGAAATGCGGTGTTCACAATGCCCGAGGCAAGGCCGGACTGCGTGTGTGCAACCTCGCTCATCGCTGCCATGAGCATGGGGTTGAATGCGATGCCGCCACCCACACCGAGCAGCAGCATGCCGGGCAGAACGTCATCGACCAGCGTGCCCGTCACCGGCGCTCTGGCGAATAGTGCAAGACCCAACGCAGCAAGGGCGAGGCCCGCGCCCAACGGACGGCGCACGCCAAAGCGCATCACCAGCTTGGCGGATAGGCTGATTGAGAACGCCGCCATCACCAGATTGGCCGGCACGAAGGCGATACCGATCTGCATCGGGGTGAACCCGAGGACGCGTTGCATGTACAGCGCCGAGAGAAAGAACCAGGCAAACATGGCCGCGGACCACAGCATCGCGCACGCGCTGGCGATGGAGAGATTGCGCAGCCGGAACAGACTGAGTGGCACCAGCGGGTGGGGGGATCTCGACTCGATCAGGAGGAACAGCGCAAAGAGAGCCGCGGCGAGCCCGAACACCCCAAGCGTGTGCATCGACGTCCAGCCCGCGCTATTGCCATCGATCGTACCGTAGACCGCCAAAAGCAACGCGACAGTCACCGTCACGGCGCCCCGGACGTCAAGATGTCGAGCACCCGTGGGCTCCCCAGCTCGACGCGGCAACACCCGCCAGCACAATGCGAACACCAGTGCCCCAAGCGGAACGTTGATCAGGAAAATCCAGTGCCAGTTCAAGCCGCCGGACAGCACGCCGCCCAGCACCGCACCGATGCACCCGCCGCCTGAGCACACGAAGCCGTACACACCCATCGCCTTGGCCCGATCCGCCGGCTCGGTGAACAGGTTCATGATGAGTGAGAGCGACACCGAATCGACCACGGCACCGCCTAGGCCCTGCACCCCCCTTGCCACGACCAGAAGCATGCGCGAGTCCGCCAGTCCGCAGCTGAGCGATGCTGTCGTGAACAGCACGAGCCCGATCAGGAACACGCGACGGTGGCCGTACAGATCTCCGAGCCGTCCACCGAGCAGCAGGAACCCACCGAAGGTGAGCATGTAGGCGTTCACCACCCACGCCAGCGACGCCTCGCTGAAATGCAAATCGGCACGGATCGAGGGCAAGGCGACATTCACAATAGTGATGTCGAGCACGATCATGAGCGCCCCGAGACACAGGATGCCCATGGCCAGCCAGCGGTTGTGCTCTTGGTCGCGCATGTCTTTGGGTTCAGCTCCCGTCGGTGTGGAACGCGGAGTCGAAGGTCTGCAGTGAGGGAAAGATTACACGGTGCATCGGACCGGTGTCGCGCCCCTCCAGAGAACCGCTCCTCTTCGGTCAATCGACGGTTGACGATCCCGCTCGCCGTGGGCCTGAGAGGACGCACCACCGAACGCTCACCCGACGGCTCGAGATCGAGGCCGTCCCCTCTCGCCCCCTCATCGCGCTCAGCATCGGCACCTCAGAGCGGCTGAAGCCGTCAGTTCAGCGCCACCTTCCACAGTCGGCGCGCGGCGCCATGACCTATCGTTACGGCCAGGCGAGATGCCACCCGAGGCCCGCCACGAGCATGGCGAGGTTGACGACAAAGATCAGTCCAGCCACGCCCGCCACCATCATCGGGTATGGGCGAACGTCAAGACCACCGATGTCTTCCCGGATTCGGATCGGCTCGAATACGATGAGACAGGCCACGATCACCGTCGACAGCATCCGAGCCACGAGCAAGCCGAACAATTTCGCCATCCACCCATCGATGACGCCAACGGCGTTCCAATGGGTCGGAATTATTGCGGGGGAGCATCGGATAGAGCACCGCAGACGTTGCGAACGTCGCGGCGAGGAACCTGACTGCCACCCCGAATCGCTTTAGGTTTTTCACAGCTCTGGTCTCGACTTCCCGCATATTTTGGGCGATTCGTTCAACACTCCCGCGACTCAGGCCGAATTGTCGGAATTGAAAAAAATTCGACCGTCCCTGAGCGACGCCCCCGCCGTGAATGAACCCCAGGGCCCATGATCATGTTGCACCCACATGGAACCGTCACGCCACTGGTCGCAAAGCGCACGACGCTCGCACTTACGCGCAGCACCGCGAAGCCTGAAAACATTTCAATCGTGTCCCATGGAGCCAACTTTGATCGCAGGCAGCAGCGCGGGGAATGCCGGTAAATCGTCGCCCGGCTTCGCAACCCACACGACTCGGCCGGGAGTCGCCGCAGGAACGAATGCCCGCACGACACCGCCATTGATGTCCCGTTCGAAGAGGGTCCCGCGGCGCCCCGATTTCACTGCGGTTTTTTTACTGCCTCTAGAACCCGTCGGAACAGGTACCGTGTCGGATTCACCGGGCCTCACAGGGACACTCCGAGAATTCCGGATGCGCCATCTTCGGCCCAGCTCTACGCACCCGCATCGCGCGCCCATCAGCGCAATCACGACAGATGCCCGCAGGGCGATTCGAACGCTCCCCTCGGGGCTGGCGCTCACCGCGGTATGCGCATAAACTGGACGCTTTGCCTCATCATCCGGACCAGCGCATGACACAAAAACAAGCCGCTTCGCGGACCGCAGGATTCGTCACTCTCTTCATGATCGAGATGTGGGAGCGATTCGGCTACTACGGCATGACGGCCGTAGTGGTGTTGTTCATGGTGCAGAACCTTCACTACAGCGACGACCGTGCGAATCTCACGTTCGGCGCATTCTCCGCCATGGCCTACGCCGTTCCTGCCATAGGAGGATGGATCGGCGATCGCGTGCTCGGAAGCCGCCGCACCGCGCTGCTCGGGGCCATCATTCTGGCGATGGGCTACGC
>JBMFWZ010000159.1:0-6326 GCA_049964755.1 Steroidobacteraceae bacterium
CCTCGGGCGCTGAGGTCGAGGCGAACCTCGAGCAGGCGCGTGCGCTGCTCGAAGCGGCGGCCGGGCGCGGCGCGCAGCTCGCGGTGCTGCCGGAGAATTTCGCGTTCATGGGCCGAACCGAGGCGGATCGGCGGCGCGTCAGCGAACCCGACGGCACCGGCCCGATCCAGGCGTTTCTCGCCGCTTGCGCCCGCCAGCTCGATCTGTGGATCGTGGGCGGAACGGTGCCGCTGTGCGGCGCGCCCGACGGGCGGGTGGCGCCGGCCTGCCTGGTGTACGACGCCGACGGCGAGCGGCGTGCCCGCTACGACAAGATCCACCTGTTCGACGTGCAGCTGCCCGATCGCCCTGAGAGCTACCGGGAATCGGCGCATTTCGCGCCGGGCAGTACTCCGGTCGTACTCGATACACCCGTCGGACGGCTCGGCCTGTCGGTCTGCTACGATGTGCGCTTCCCGGAGCTGTACCGCACGCTGAGTGCGCACGGCGCGCAGCTGTTTGCCGTGCCGGCGGCGTTTACCGCGGCCACGGGGCAGGCGCACTGGGAAGTGCTGCTGCGCGCACGGGCGATCGAGAATCTCTGCGCGGTGATCGCCGCAGGTCAGTCCGGCCGGCACGCCAATGGGCGCGAGACCTACGGCGAGAGTCTCGTGATCGATCATTGGGGCCGGGTGCTCGCGCGCCAAGCGCAGGACGGTCCGGGCTTCATCACCGCGGACATCGATCTTGCCGCTGAGCAGCACGACCGGGAGCGGTTCCCGGTGCTCAAGCACCGCGTGCTCGGCTGATCCTCCCTCTTGAGCCTATAGGAAGGCGTCCATGACCGAATCGACCCGTACCGATCCGCTGACTCTCGCCCGCGACTTGATCTTGCGTCCGAGCGGCCTCGACGGCCGCCTCGAGAACATCTTCGGCGAGGTGCTCACCCACTCGGTGGACTTCGCGGACCTGTACTTCGAGTTGTCCCGTCAGGAGTCCTGGTCGCTCGAGGACGGTATCGTCAAAGACGGTAGCGCGAGCATCGATCAGGGCGTGGGGGTCCGTGCGCTCGCCGGCGAGAAGACCGGCTTCGCCTATTCGGATGAAATCCATCTGCCGGCGCTCACCGAGGCCTCGCATGCGGCGCGTGCCATCGCCGAGCACGGCACTGAGCGACGCGTGGCGGCCTGGCGCGAGCGTAGTGGTCACCAGCTGTATCTGGCCGCCGATCCGCTCGCGACGCTCCCCGATGCGGACAAAGTGGCCTGGCTCGAGCGCGTCGATCGGGAAGCGCGGCGCGTCGACCCACGCGTCGTGCACGTGACCGCCAGCCTGGTCGCGGTCCACCAGCTGGTGCTGATCGCCAACAGCGAGGGAGAACTGGCCGCGGACGTCCGTCCGTTGGTGCGCTTCAACGTCTCGGTGCTCGTCGAGGACAACGGCCGGCGCGAACGCGGTTACAGCGGCGCAGGCGGGCGGTACTCACTGGCCGACCTGGTCGCAGATGATGCGCCGCTGCGCCTGGCGCGCGAGGCGGCCCGCCAGGCGCTGGTGAACCTCGAGGCCGTGCCGGCGCCGGCCGGTCCCATGACGGTGGTCCTCGGCGCGGGGTGGCCTGGCATTCTGCTGCACGAGGCCATCGGCCACGGACTGGAGGGTGACTTCAATCGCAAAGGTACCTCTGCGTTCGCCAACCGAATCGGTCAGCGCGTGGCGGCCGCGGGCTGCACGGTAGTCGATGACGGCACGCTGGCACGGCGGCGCGGATCACTCAACATCGATGACGAGGGCACCCCGACGCAATGCACCACGCTGATCGAGGACGGGATCCTGCGCGGTTACATGCAGGATCGGCTCAATGCGCGGCTCATGGGACAGCGCCCCACCGGCAACGGGCGCCGCGAGTCGTACGCGCATCTGACGATGCCGCGCATGACCAACACCTACATGCGGCCCGGTCCGCATGACCCGCAGGAGATCATCCGGTCGGTCGAGCGCGGTATTTATGCGGTGAATTTCGGCGGCGGTCAGGTGGATATCACGTCCGGAAAATTCGTCTTCTCCGCCAGCGAGGCGTACGCGATCGAGAACGGTCGGCTGGGCGCGCCGCTGAAGGGGGCGACGCTGATCGGCAACGGCCCGGACGTGCTCACGCGCGTCACGATGGTGGGCAATGACCTGAAGCTCGATGAGGGCGTTGGAACTTGCGGCAAGGAGGGCCAGAGCGTACCGGTCGGCGTCGGTCAGCCGACGCTGAAGATCGAGAATCTGACGGTCGGCGGCACGGGCTGAGCCGCTCGACCATGGACTCCGAAGAGTTTCGCAAGTTCGGGCACCAACTCATCGATTGGATCGCCGATTACCGGCGTGAATGCGCGGCAGGTACGCGTGCGGTGATGGCGAATGTGGCGCCCGGGGACGTGCGCGGGCGCCTGCCGGCCGCACCGCCGCACGATGCGCAACCGTTGGAGGACGTGCTCGCCGATCTGTCCAACATCATCCTGCCCGGGTGCACCCACTGGCAGGATCCGCGCTTCTTCGCTTATTTTCCCTCCAACAGTTCGTTCGCGGCGGTGCTCGGGGACCTGGCGAGCACCGGCTTGGCGCAGCTCGGTCTGAACTGGCAGGCGAGCCCGGCGCTCACCGAGTTGGAAGATCTCACCACCGACTGGCTGCGCCAGATGATGGGCCTCTCGAGGCACTGGAGCGGCGTGATCCAGGATACGGCCTCGACGGCGACGCTGGTGGCGCTGCTGTGCGCCCGCGAGCGCGCCACGAACTTCGCCGCGGCGCGCGGCGGTCTGCAGGGATGTGCCGAGCCGCTCACGGTGTACGTGTCGAGCCAGAGTCACAGTTCCGTCGACAAGGCGGCGCTGCTGGCGGGATTCGGGCGGGAGAATCTGCGCGTGATCCCCGTCGATGAGGGGTTTCGGATGCAACCGCAGGCGCTGCGCGAAGCCATCGAGGCCGATCAGCGCCGCGGATTGCGCCCCTGCGCCATCGTCGCTACGGTGGGATCGACGTCGGTCACGGCGATCGATCCGTTGGACCCGATTGCCGTGACGGCACGCGATTTCGGTCTGTGGCTGCACGTCGATGCGGCCCTCGCCGGCGCGGCGATGATCCTGCCGGAGTGCCGGGGGTTGTGGCAGGGTGTCGAGGGCGCCGACTCCCTCGTGGTGAATGCGCACAAATGGCTCGGTGCATCGTTCGACTGCTCGCTCTACTACGTGCGCGATCCGCAGCACCTGATCCGGGTGATGTCCACGAGTCCGAGCTACCTGCGCACCGCCGCGGACGAGACGGTGCGCAACCTGCGCGATTGGGGGATCCCGCTCGGGCGGCGGTTCCGCGCGCTGAAACTGTGGTTCCTGATCCGCGAGCAGGGCGTGAGCGGGCTGCAGGCGCGGCTGCGGCGCGATCTGGCTCACGCGCGCTGGCTCGCCGAGCACATCGATGCTGCCACGCACTGGCGGCGCTTGGCGCCGGTGCCGTTGCAGACCGTATGCGTGCGGCATGAGCCGCAGGGCCTCGACGGCGATGCGCTCGATCGGCACACGCTCGCATGGGCGCGGCGCATCAACGAATCCGGTCAGGCGTATCTCACCCCCGCGATGCTCGAGGGTCGGTGGATGGTGCGGGTGTCATTCGGCGTCGAGACGACCGAGCATCGGCACGTCGAGGCGCTCTGGACGCTGATGCAGTCGGCCGCGGCGGCCGACTGACTGTGCGGGGTGGACCTCGATGCGCTAGGCGTTGAGGTCGGGAATGAGCTCGCTTTCCAGGCGGGTGATCTGGTCTTTCAGCGCCAGTTTGCGTTTCTTCAAGCGCTTCAGCTGCAGCTCATCGATGTGCAAATCGAGTGACAGCCGGCAAATCACCTCGTCGAGGTCGCGATGTTCGATGCGCAGCTGGCGCAATTTTTCCATGTTGCGGAACAGCTCGCGATCGATGTTGTCTTCGCTGTCGGTCATTGCGCCCCGTGTACGCTGCGGCAGCGGGGACAGCGCCAAGTGTCCCCGCCGTGTCGTCTCTAGCGACGTCTGCCTATCATAGCGCGCGTCGCCGCAGTCGGCGCTAGCCGGGCCGGTGCGGCGTACCGCGCCCGCCGCGCCGACCCCCACCTCCACCTCCCCCGCCCGATCGCGGCCGGCGTCCTGAGTGAGGACCACCGCCACCGCCGCGACGCGGGCCGCGCCGATGCTCAGGCAGCGCCTCGGGCAGGGTGAGATCTGTGGCCAGCAGGGACGGCTCGATCGGCGCCGACGGTATCTTGTGGCCGATGTAGTGCTCGATGTCCGGCAGCCCGACCGCGTACTCCTCGCAGGCGAAGCTGATGGCATCGCCATCAGCTCCGGCACGGGCGGTGCGACCGATGCGGTGCACGTAATCGGCGGCATCCTGCGGCAGGTCGAAGTTAAAGACGTGACTGACGTCCGGGATGTGTAGACCGCGCGAGGCGACATCGGTGGCGATCAGCGCGGCGAGCTTGCCGTCGTGGAAGTCGCGCAGAAAGCGCAGCCGCTTTGCCTGCGGCACGTCGCCGGAGAGCGCCTGGGCCTGAACGCCGTTGGCATGCAGTACTGCTTCGAGCCGCTCCGCCATGCGCTTGGTATTGACGAAAATCATGGTTCGGTGCGCCTCACTCTGGCGCAGCAGCCCGATCAGCAGCGGGATCTTCTCCTCCATGGAAGGGTAGTACATGATCTGGCGGATGCGGTCGACCGTCTTCTTGTCCGGTTCAATCCGCACCAGCTCTGGGTTGTTCATGTGCTCATAGGCCAGTTCGAGCACCCGGTAGGAGAGGGTCGCGGAAAACAGCATCGACTGGCGCCGCTCCGGCGGCGGCAGCCGACGCAGCAGGTAGCGGATGTCGGCGATGAAGCCGAGGTCGAACATGCGGTCGGCCTCATCGAGCACCACGGCTTGTGCATGCTTCAGCTCGAACACGTGCTGCTTGTAGTAGTCGATCAGGCGTCCGGGGGTGCCGATCAGCACATCGATGCCCTCCTCGAGTGTGCGCCGCTGCTGCTCGTAGTCGATGCCGCCATAGACGACGGCCTGCTTCAACCCCGTGTGCCGGCCGAGCGTTTCGGCGTCGTGATGAATCTGCACCGCGAGCTCGCGCGTCGGCGCAACGATGAGAGCACGTGCCGAGGTCGCGGTGCGTCCCGGGGGCGCGCCACGGGTCAGCAGCGTGTTGTAGAGCGCGACGAGAAACGCGGCGGTCTTACCGGTGCCGGTCTGAGCCTGTCCGGCCACGTCCCGGCCGGCGATCGCAATGGGCAGCGTTTGGGCCTGGATGGGGGTGCAGCTGGTGAAGCCTGCGTCGCGAATGCCCGCGAGAACCGGGGCGGTGAGGCCGAAACCGGCGAAGGTCACGGCTTGATCAAGAGGGTCGTTCATCGAGTCTCCGGCGTGCGCCACGGGGGCCAGATTGGCCCGAAACAGGCGCCGCTGATGCGGTTGTGGTAATATGTGCCTATCGATTATCGCGCCCATGGTACCTGCTGACGCACCCCAGCGGACAGCCGGACCGGTTCACTCGTGGACCGATGCGCAGTGCCGGCCGAACGGGCGATGACCTGACCGGATCTGCCGGCCGGTGGGCGATCAGAATCCGCGTTGAGCCGGGGATGTGTGGACGTTTTGGCTGTCATGACGCCCGGGCCGTGCGCCGTAGAGGGCGTGCCGGCGGTTCATTCCGGCTTTGAGTCACAGTGTCGAATGGAGGTCTGGTTGGGCCTTGCAAAAGCGCTCTGGACGCGTTAAAAAGCGCACCAGCAAGCGGACCATCCGGTCTGTGCCTGCCGGCCCCAGGGGGCGCTTCACGCAGGCCGCATCCTAATTGATTCAAGCTCGATACCTCATTATTTCACGAGTTAGTGTAACCGTTTGACGGGTATTTCCGGCAGGGGCGCTTCCAGCCCGCCACCCGGCCTCGATAGCCCTTCGCCAATCCCGACAAAAAACTGCCTTCGACGGAGGTTGAACCGCGTGAGCAATCCGCACATCGTCCACACCACAGATGCCACTTTTTCCCAGGACGTCCTTCAGTCCGACAAGCCCGTGCTGCTTGATTTCTGGGCCGAGTGGTGCGGTCCGTGCAAGATGATCGCGCCGATTCTCGATGAGATCGCCGGCGAATATCAGGACCGCGTCAAGATCGCCAAGATCAACATCGATGAGAATCCGCAGACGCCCCCGAAGTACGGCATCCGCGGCATCCCGACGCTGATTCTGTTCAAGAACGGCACGGTCGAGGCCCAGAAGGTCGGCGCCGTGTCCAAATCCCAACTCTCTGCATTTCTGGAAAGTAATCTGTGAGAGGCTACCTCGGCAATCAG